>JANMSS010000195.1:0-7976 GCA_031389585.1 Burkholderiales bacterium
GAGCAGATGGCCCGGCGCGTCGCGCAAGACATCCCCGACGGCGCGATCGTCAATCTGGGCATCGGCCTGCCGACCGCGGTGGCCAACCACATCCCGGCCGACCGTGAGGTGATCCTGCACAGCGAGAACGGCGTCATCGGCGTCGGCCCCGCGCCGGCCGCAGGCGAAGAGGACTACGACCTGATCAATGCCAGCAAGCAACCCGTGTCGCTGCTGCCGGGCGGCGCGTTCTTTCACCATGCCGACAGCTTCGCGATGATGCGCGGCGGCCACCTCGACATTTGCGTGCTCGGCGCCTTCCAGGTCTCGGCCCGCGGCGACCTGGCCAACTGGCATACCGGCGCGCCCGGCGCGATCCCTGCCGTCGGCGGCGCGATGGACCTGGCCATCGGCGCGAAGAAGACCTTCGTGATGATGGAGCACTGCACCAAGAGCGGCGAGAGCAAGATCGTGCCCGCCTGCACCTACCCGCTGACCGGCATCGGCTGCGTCAGCCGGATATACACCGACCTGGCGGTGATCGACGTCACGCCCGACGGCCTGAAACTTGTCGACAAGGTCGCCGACCTGTCGCTGGCGGACCTGCAGCGCGTCACCGGTGCGCCTCTGATCACCTGAAAGCCCCATGAACCACGCCTTTATCTGCGACGCTGTGCGCACCCCGTTCGGCCGCTACGGTGGCGCCTTGTCCTCGGTGCGCACCGACGACCTCGGCGCGATCCCGCTGCGCGCGCTGATGCAGCGCAACCCGCAAGTCGACTGGCAGGCCGTCACCGACGTCATCTTCGGCTGTGCCAACCAGGCCGGCGAAGACAACCGCAATGTCGCGCACATGAGTTCGCTGCTGGCCGGGCTGCCGCTGGCGGTGCCCGGCGCGACCCTCAACCGCCTGTGCGGCTCGGGGCTGGACGCGGTCGGCAGCGCGGCGCGTGCGATCAAGAGTGGCGAGGCCACATTGATGATTGCCGGTGGCGTCGAGAGCATGAGCCGCGCGCCCTTCGTGATGCCCAAAGCCGAGACCGCGTACTCGCGCGCCAACGCGGTTTACGACACCACGATCGGCTGGCGCTTCGTCAACAAGCTGATGAAGGAGCGCTATGGCGTCGACTCGATGCCCGAGACGGCCGAGAACGTCGCCACCGACCACCGCATCGAGCGCGAAGCGCAGGACCGCATGGCGCTGGCCTCGCAGATGAAGGCGGTGGCGGCACAGCAGCGTGGCTTCTTCGACGCCGAGATCGTGCCGGTGACGATCGCGCAGAAGAAAGGCGACGCAGTCGTCGTCGCCCAGGACGAACACCCGCGCCCGACCTCGCTCGAGGCGCTGGCCAAGTTGAAGGGCATCGTGCGCCCCGAGGGCAGCGTCACCGCGGGCAACGCCTCGGGCGTCAACGACGGCGCCTGTGCGCTGCTGCTGGCCACCGAGGCCGCCGCCGCCAGGCACGGGCTGACGCCTCGCGCGCGGGTTGTCGGCATGGCCATGGTTGGCGTGCCGCCGCGCGTGATGGGCATCGGCCCGGCGCCCGCCACGCGCAGGGTGCTGGAGCTGACCGGCCTGACGCTGGCGCAGATGGACGTCATCGAACTCAACGAAGCCTTCGCCGCGCAGGGCCTGGCGGTGCTGCGCGAACTGGGCCTGGAAGATGACGACCCGCGCGTCAACCCGAACGGCGGCGCCATCGCCCTGGGTCATCCGCTGGGCGCCAGCGGCGCGCGGCTGGCGACCACGGCCGTCAATCAGCTGCACATCAGCGGCGGGCGCTACGCCCTGTGCACGATGTGCATCGGGGTCGGCCAGGGCATCGCGCTGATTCTCGAACGCGTCTGAATCACCGGCGTACGAATTGGGCGACGACGTCGACCCTGAATCCGATATGACCGTCGCCGCAGTCGGCCCGCAAGGACCGCAGAAGCACGACCTGCTCGCCGGCCTCGAGAAGGGCCTGGCGGTGATCGAGGCCTTCGACCAGGAACGGCCGCGCCTGACCATCAGCGAGGTGGCCGAGCGCACCGGCCTGACGCGCGCCGCCGCACGCCGTTACCAGCTGACGCTCACGCACCTGGGTTTAGTGCACCAGGAGCGCAAGATGTTTGCGCTGGCGCCGCGCGTGCTGCGCCTGGCGCAGAGCGACATGCACTCGGCGCGACTGCCGCGCGTGCTGCAGCCCGCCTTGCTCGAACTCGCCCACACGCTCAAGGAAGCCTCGGCGGCCAGCGTGCTCGACGCCGCCGACGCCGTTTGCATCGCGGCCACCAGCGCCGGGCGCAATGTCAGGCACAGCCGCGATGCGTCAATTGCTGTAGATCGCGGCCTTCCCCGCGATTACCCGGTTGCCGCGGGCGACAGGTTGCAGGCATCCTCGGTGCATACCCAACTTGACCGTGACGGAACCACCAATATGCGCCCAGCCCTTCGCCTAGCCCTGACCTCGGTGTGCACCGCCGCCGCGCTTGTCGCCTACACCGGCGCGCAGGCCCAGGCCCCAGCGCCGCTCAAGGTCGGCCTGATGTTGCCGTCGACCGGCACCTTTGCCGCCTTGGGCGACATGATCGAGCGCGGTTTTCGCCTCTACGTCCAGGAGCAAGGGGGCAAGCTCGGCGGGCGTGAAATCCAGTACTTCCGCGTCGACGACGAGAGCGACCCGTCCAAGGCCACCGACAACGTCAACAAGCTGATCAAGCGCGACAACGTCGACGTCATCGTCGGCACCGTGCACTCGGGCGTGGCGCTGGCGATGGCGCGCGCAGCCAAGGAAAGCAACACCATGCTGATCGTGCCCAACGCCGGCGCCGACGCGATCACCGGCGCGATGTGCGCGCCGCACATCTTCCGCAGCTCGTTCTCCAACTGGCAACCCGGCTATGCCACCGGCGTGGTGGCGGCCGGCAAGGGCTACAAGCGGGCCATGACGATCACCTGGAACTATGCCGCCGGCGCCGAAACGGTGAAAGGCTTCACCGAGGCCTTCGAGAAGGGCGGCGGCAAGGTAATGAAGGACCTGAACCTGCCCTTCCCGGGTGTCGAGTTCCAGGCCCTGCTGACCGAGATCGCGGCGCAGAAACCCGATGTGGTGTTCGCCTTTTTCGCCGGCGGCGGTGCGGTCAAGTTCGTCTAGGACTACGACGCCGCCGGCCTGCGCCGCAGCGTGCCGCTGCTCGGCTCGGGCTTCCTGACCGACGGCACGCTTGAAGCCCAAGGCGCCTCGGCGCAAGGCCTGCAGACCGCCCTGCACTACGCTGACAACCTCGACACCCCGCGCAACAACAACTTCCGCAAGAACTTTGCGCTGACCTTCAAGGCCAATGCCGACGTCTACGCGGTGCAGGGCTACGATGCGGCGCAACTGCTCGGCGCGGGCCTGAGCGCGGTCAAGGGCGACTTCAGCAAGCGCGAGGGCATGATCGCGGCGATGCGCAAGACCACCGTCGACAGCCCACGCGGCAAGTTCACGCTGTCGGCTTCGCACAACCCGGTGCAGGACATGTTCCTGCGCGAAGCAGTCGGCAAGAACAACGAGGTCAAGAGCATCGCCGTCAAGGCCCTGGCCGACCCCGGCCGCGGCTGCAAGATGTAATCCCGACGCAGAGCCAAGCATGATTCTAGAAGTCGCCGACATCCGCATCACCCCCGGCCAGCAGGCCGGGTTCGACGAGGCCCTCGTGCGTGCCTTGACCACCGTGGCTGCGCAGGCCCAGGGCTTTCGCGGCTGGAAGGTCAATCACAGCCTCGAGAGCCCCGAGCGCTATTTGCTGATGATTTTCTGGGACACGGTGGACGACCACATGGTCGGCTTTCGACAAGGCCCGCTGTTCGCGCAGTGGCGCGCCATCATCGGGCCGTTCTTCGCGCAGCCACCTCAGGTGGAGCACTTCACGCTGGTCGGCAAGTCGGACGGCGAGCCCTGAACCGGCGCCGACGCTCAGGCTGCATCAAGCGCCAGCGCCACGCGCACCTGATTGCGCCCCTCGCGTTTGGCTTGCAGCAGTTCATCGTCGGCCCGCTTCAACAGCGCCTGGGCTGAGACGCTGGCAATCATCGAGTCGGCCACGCCGGCCGAGAAGCTGGTGCCGCCGCCACCGCTGGCACCTAACAGCAACGATTCGCGGCGCCAGCGCTCGAGCAAGCGGGCGAGCTTGCGCCGCGCGGCTGCGGCGACGGTGCCCGGCATCAACACGCAGAACTCTTCGCCGCCATAGCGGCAAGCCACGTCGCTGCGCCGCAGCGCTGCGGCGAGCAGGCGCCCAAACGCGGCGAGCAGGCGGTCTCCCGCGTCGTGGCCGAAGTCGTCGTTGACCTGCTTGAAATGGTCAAGATCGATGATCGCGACGGACAGCGGCCGGCCGTCGCGTTGGGCTGCGGCCCACATCGCCGGCAGGGTGTCGTTCAGGTGGCGGCGATTGAACAGACCGGTGAGCACGTCGCGAGTGGCCTGCTGTTGCAGCGCCACCTGCAAGGCCTGCACTTCCGCGACCCTGTGCGCAAGCTGGTCATTGATCGTCGCCAGCTCGGCATGCGCGCGCTCGGTGGCGCGGCGCTGGGCGTCACCCGCGTCAAGTTTCTGGCGCAGGGTCAAGAGCTCGGTCTGCAAGGCCGCCGCCTGGTAGCGCGCGCGGGAGGCGACGTGCGCGCGCTCTTCGGCCAGGCGCTGCCACGCGCGCAGTGAGCGCAGCGCGGCGGTGGCATCGCCGCGCGCTTCCTGCACCTGCGACAGCGTCTGCAGTGCTCGACAGCGTACGCGCAGGCTGAGTCCCTTGCGCCCGCTATCCACCAACTCGCGCACGGCCTCGATCTCGGCAGCCGCTCGCCCCAGGTCACCGTCTTGCTGCGCCAGCAGCGCCGATGCGATCGCCAGTTCCAGGCGTTCGTCTGGAATGTCCTCGCGCGGGGCGCGCTGCGCCCGCTCGACCAGCCTGCGGCCCAGCGCCACATCGCCGGCGCACAGCGCGGCAATGGCCAGGGTTTCGAAATGCGTTGAGAGCGTGCCGCGGCCACTGCCGTCAGCCGGGATCGCGAGCACGCGCGCCACATCAGGCAATGCCTCACTCGCACGGTCGAGCTCAGTCAGGCAGATGACGCGGTTGATCAGCAGCACACTGACCAAGCGCATATTTCGCATGCCATCGCATCGCGCGATGCCGGAGTCCACATGCTCGAGCGCCAGGTGGTAGTCGCCGAGTTGCAGCAGTTCGTGGGCCAGATTGCAGTGCAACACCGCGTCGAAGCCATGGCCACGCGTTGGCCGGGCATCGCGCAAGGCCTGGTACATGTAGGCGAAGGCCTGGTCGGACTCGTTGCGCGCCGAGTAACAACCGGCGATGGTGTTCAGGAGCACGCCGCGCTGGTCGTTGCGCAGCACCTTCAGGCCTTCGTCGCGCAGGGACAGCGCGGCATCGAGCGACTCGGCGAAGCGGCCCTCGCGCCACAGGCCGCGCGCCAGGCCGGTGCGGGCCAACACCAGGCCCGCGCGATCGCCCTGCGCCTCGAACAGGCGCGCCGCCGCCCGCAACTCGGGCGCGGCGTCGCGCGGGCGCGCGAAGTAGAGCAGGTGGAAACCGCGCGCCGCGCGGGCCCACGCCTCGCCGGCCGCGTCGCCTCGCGACTGCGCCGCCGCCAGCGCCTTGTCGGCCAGTGCAATCGCTCGCGCCGAGTCCAGGTGCAGCAGTTTCCAGGCCCGCTGCGCCAGCCGCAGCGGCGCGCTGGAACGGGGAACGGCGCGGGGCGGGGACTGCATCGGGCCATTATCGAGCCGCGCCCCGATGCGTTTGTGTTCAACAGTTCGCGTGTTGCCAGTGCAATGCACTGCCTTCGGCGAGCCAGGCCAGGGCCGTCAGCCTCAACGCCAGGCGCTGGCGCCGTCGAGCGCCGCGACGGTCGCGTCGCTCAGGGTCAGCGCGGCAGCACCCGCGAGTTCCTCGAACTGCGCCAATGAGGTGGCGCTGGCGATCGGCGCCGTGATGCCGGGACGTGCCATCTGCCAGGCCAGCGCCACCTGGGCCGGCGTGGCATGCAACGCGGCCGCCGCGTCGTCGAGTGCGCCCAGGATGCGATGGCCGCGCTCATTCAGATAAGCCTTCACGCCGCCGCCGCGCGGGCTCTTGGCGAGATCGGCCTGGCTGCGGTACTTGCCGGTGAGAAAGCCCCGCGCCAGGCCGAAGAAGTTGATCACACCGACATCGCGCGCACGAATGAGGGGCTCGAGCTCGGCTTCGTAGGGCTCGCGATCGACCAGGTTGTATAGCGGCTGCAGCGTCTCGTAGCGCGGCAGGCCCAGGCGCTCGCTCGCGTCCAGCGCCTCGGCAAACCGCGCGGCGCTGTGGTTGGAGGCGCCGATCGCACGCACCTTGCCGGCGCGGATCAGCTCGCCGTAGGCAGCAAAGGTCTCTTCAAAGGGCGTGGCTTTGTCGTCGTCGTGCGACTGGTAAAGGTCGACGCAGTCGGTTTGCAGGCGGCGCAGCGAATCCTCGACCGCCTGCCGGATCCAGCGCGCCGACAGTCCCGTGCGGCCCTCGCCCATGTCCTTGCCGACCTTGGTGGCGATCAGCACGCGGTCGCGCTTGCCACTCTTCTTCAGCCAGCGGCCGATGATCGCTTCCGATTCACCACCCGCATGCCCCGGCACCCAGCGCGAATAGACGTTCGCCGTGTCGATCAGGTTGAAGCCGGCATCGACGAAGGCATCGAGCAGGCGGAACGACTCCGCCTCGTCCGCGGTCCAGCCGAAGACGTTGCCGCCGAAGGCCAGCGGGGCGGTCATCAGGCCGGAGCGGCCGAGGGGGCGAAGTTGCATTTGCTAATTTTGCGCCGGCGCGATGGGTACGCTTCCAGCGTATGGCTGAATGCATGGTCTTCGTCGAACTTTGTCCTCGATACGGCTCTTGCCGCGCCAGTGACGCTTGGTGGGGAAATTGATGATGTAGCGCGGCAGCGTCAGCTCACCGGTGTCGAAGACAAACATGCGCCCGGGCTCGACGGCCTTGCGTGCGCAGGCGGCTTCGTAGGCCTTGAAATTCTGTGGAAAGGCGTTCTTGAACTGCAGGGCAATCCCGCGTCCCATGATGCCGACGCAGTTGACCGTGTTCACCAACGCCTCGGCCTCGGCGTCAAGGATGTTTCCGGTCGTGTAGCGAATCATGTTGTGGTCTCCAAAGTCAAAAGTACCACGCCCGGCACACTTCTGCCACAGGGCGATGCGCGGCACCCGCCGTGTGCCGCATCGCCTGGTTCTGCACGGTACCGGTCAGCACGCCGATGCGCCGGACCAGGCTCAAAGGGACGAAGGTCTGGACCAGGAACTCGGCCTGCTTGCCTTCCTTCACCGCAGGATCACGGAAGTCCGTGGCAGCGACCGCGGGCCAGTTCACCTGATCGAGTTGGTCGGCGCGATTGCGGAACTCGGAGTAGTAGGCGCCGGCGTTCGACAGGCTGAATGCCCAGCGCTGGGCGTGCGCGTCGGCCCAGGCGATCACCTCTTGCAGGTCCAGCTCCAGGTGCAGGATCGGGCCCTGCCCACCCCGGTAGGTCAGCTCGGGGTGGTTTGCGCAGTGGATCAGAAACAGCATGATCGAGCGCGGGCAGAAGTAGAAGGGGACATACTCCCCGACCAGGTTCCCGGGGTGGCACTTCAGAGGCAGGCCCAAGCGCCGCTGCTTGATGCTGCTCATGCCGATCGACGCCGCAGGCCCGCCACGCGCGATCAGCTCCGCGTCGGACCACAACCCCCCATCCCGCAAGATCGATGGCAAGTTGTCCACGTGGGTGATGTGGTACAGCTTGGGTGCGGGAGGCGTCATTGCATTTACGGGCCGCGTCGACTTGAATTCAAGCAACGCTGGCGCGCACGGATCAGAAGTTCTTGTCCCTGGCCTTGCCGAGCTTGTGAACGCCAAAGCCCGGGTTGGCCGGGTTCAGCTGCCGGTCGAAGGCTGTAGTCTTGACGGATTTCTGCTCCTCGCCACTGAGCTTGGCCAGGTTGTCG
>JANMSS010000260.1:0-13296 GCA_031389585.1 Burkholderiales bacterium
GTTCGACGTGAAGTCGCGCCTGGAGCACCTGCTCAGCCAGCTGGAGACCGAGATCGACATCCTGCAGGTGGAAAAGCGCATCCGCGGGCGAGTCAAGCGCCAGATGGAAAAGAGCCAGCGCGAGTATTACCTCAACGAGCAGGTCAAGGCGATCCAGAAGGAGCTCGGCGAGGGCGAGGAAGGCGCCGATCTCGAGGAGATGGACAAGCGCATCCGCAAGGCGCACATGCCCAAGGACGCGAGGAAGAAGGCCGAAGGCGAGCTGAAGAAGCTCAAGCTCATGTCGCCGATGTCGGCCGAGGCAACGGTGGTGCGCAACTACATCGACACCCTGGTCAGCCTGCCGTGGAGCAAGAAGACCAAGATCAAGCACGATCTCGGCTTTGCCGAAGGCGTGCTCAACGAAGACCACTACGGCCTGGACAAGGTCAAGGACCGCATCCTCGAGTACCTCGCGGTGCAGCAGCGCGTGGACAAGGTCAAGGCCCCGATCCTGTGCCTCGTGGGCCCCCCGGGGGTGGGCAAGACTTCGCTCGGCCAGAGCGTGGCCCGCGCCACCGGCCGCAAGTTCGTGCGCATGGCCCTGGGCGGCATGCGCGACGAGGCCGAGATCCGCGGCCACCGCCGCACCTACATCGGCTCGATGCCGGGCAAGGTGCTGCAAAGCCTGTCCAAGGCCGGCACCCGCAACCCGCTGTTCCTGCTCGACGAGATCGACAAACTGGGCATGGACTTCCGCGGCGACCCGTCGAGCGCCTTGCTCGAAGTCCTCGACCCGGAGCAGAACCACACCTTCAGCGACCATTACGTCGAGGTCGACTTCGACTTGTCCGACGTCATGTTCGTCGCCACATCGAACTCGATGAACATCCCGCCGGCCCTGCTCGACCGCATGGAAGTCATCCGCCTGGCCGGCTACACCGAAGACGAAAAACTCAACATCGCGCAGCGCTACCTGTGCCCGAAGCAGGCCAAGAACAACGGCGTCAAGCCCGAGGAGCTGGACATCACGGAAAGCGCACTGCGCGGCATCATCCGTTACTACACGCGCGAAGCCGGGGTGCGTTCGCTCGAGCGCGAGATCTCCAAGATCTGCCGCAAGACGGTCAAGGGCATCCAGCTGAAGAAGTACGAGAGCCAGGTGATCGTTACTGACGACAACCTCAACGACTTCCTCGGCGTGCGCAAGTTCGATTACGGCCGCGCCGAGAAGAAGAACCAGGTCGGCCAGGTGGTCGGACTGGCCTGGACCGAGGTCGGCGGTGACCTGCTGACTATCGAGGCGGCGGTGATGCCCGGCAAGGGCAACATCATCCGCACCGGCCAGCTGGGCGAGGTAATGAAGGAGTCCGTCGAGGCTGCGCGCTCGGTGGTGCGTTCACGCGCCCGCCGGCTGGGCATCAAGGACGAGATGTTCGAGAAGCGCGACATCCACATCCACGTGCCCGACGGCGCGACGCCCAAGGATGGCCCGAGTGCCGGTGCGGCGATGACCACCGCGTTCGTCTCGGCACTGACCGGCATTCCGGTTCGCGCCGACGTGGCCATGACCGGCGAGATCACGCTGCGCGGCGAGGTCACTGCGATCGGCGGCCTGAAGGAAAAGCTGCTCGCGGCCCACCGCGGTGGCATCAAGACCGTCATGATTCCGGAAGACAACGTCAAGGATCTGGAAGAGATTCCTGCCAACGTGAAGAATCATCTCGAGATCGTGCCGGTGCGCTGGATCGACCGAGTGCTGGAAGTCGCGCTCGAGACCGTGCCGCAAGCGTTACCCGACGAGGAGCCGGCGGTGGTGGCCAAGGCCGATGTGGCCGCACCCGTGGCACCCACGGACACGCGGCCGCACTGATCGAGCGACAGTGCTCGCAGGAGCGGGTTGGGCCCGGCGGGCCCAACTTTCTCTGGCTATAATGCGAGCCTCGTTGGACGTACCAACCATCGACAGATCGATGCGGGAATAGCTCAGTTGGTAGAGCGCAACCTTGCCAAGGTTGAGGTCGCGAGTTCGAGTCTCGTTTCCCGCTCCAAACATGCGCAAGGCAAGCCCACCAGGCTTGCCTTTTGTCTGCCTGTGAGAAACTTGCACACCCGGCGCGATAGCAAAGCGGTTATGCAGCGGATTGCAAATCCGTCCAGGCCAGTTCGACTCTGGCTCGCGCCTCCAATCCATGTCGATTCTCTCGGCTGGACCACCAAGGCAAGTGGCGGCGCCTTCAGCGCTGGCTCGACAGCTGGGACTGCACCAAGCGTGTCAGTTCCGCCGCCGACATCGCGCCCGACTGGCGCGCGAGTTCTTGGCCGCCGCGGTACAGGACCATCGTCGGGATGCTGCGGATTCGATTGCCGACGCTGGCCTTCGGGTTTGTGTCGGTCTCGACCTTGGCGAATCGAACCTTCGGCATCTGCGCAGCGGCATTGGCGAAGTGAGGTGCCATCATTTTGCACGGGCCGCACCAGTCGGCCCAGAAATCCACCAGCACTGGCAGTTCAGTGCCCGCAAGGAATGCCGGGAAGTTCGCATCGGTCAGCACGACGGGTTGTGCGGCCATCAACTCGGCACCGCAGCGGCCGCACACCGGTTGATCCGTCAGGCGCTCCTCGGGTACGCGGTTGGTGCTTGCGCACGTGGGACAGACCAGGTTCATGGCTCAGACTCCTGGCAGTGCGCCCAGCTTGCGCAAGAGGGTCTCCATCAGGCACCACTTCGTCACGCCGCTTTGCAGCAGATTGACACCGACGAAGGCGGTGAACGCCAGCCACCACGGGTTGACGAACACAGGGCTGCCGGGAGTGCCCAATGCGAGAGACAGCAGGATGAAGGCACCTGCGACGATTCGAACGATTTGCCATGAAGTCATGTGGACGCTCCTCGAGGAGGGGAGGTTGAGAAACTCGGATCAGGTTCGACCGAATCGGTGATCGAGCTGAGCCGATTGCGGTAGGCGACGTAGTAGAGGATCGGGATCACCACCAGCGTCAGCAGGGTGGATACAAAAATGCCGAAGATCAGCGAGATCGCCAGCCCGTTGAAGATCGGGTCGTCGACGATGAAGAAGGCGCCGAGCATCGCCGCCAGGCCCGTCAGCACGATCGGCTGCGCACGCGTGATCGCCGACTGCACGATGGCCTCCTTGAAGGCCATGCCCGAGCGGACCTGCAGGTTGATGAAGTCCACCAGCAGGATCGAGTTGCGCACGATGATGCCGGCCAGCGCGATCATGCCGATCATGCTGGTCGCCGTGTACTGCGCGCCCATCAGCGCATGTCCGGGCATGACCCCGATGATGGTCAACGGGATCGGCGCCATGATGATCAGCGGTGTCAGGTACGAGCCGAACTGCGCCACCACCAGCAGGTAGATCAGCACCAGCCCGACTGCATAGGCCGCGCCCATGTCGCGGAAGGTCTCGTAGGTGATCTGCGATTCACCGTCCCACTTCAGCGCATAGTCGCGCCAGGGGTCTTCGGGCTGCGAGATGAAGTACTCGACCAGTCTGCCGCCGCCGGGCGTGGCGATCTTTGCCAGCTCGCCGCGCATGGAAAACATGCCGTACAGCGGGCTGTCGATCTTGCCGGCCATGTCAGCCACGACGTAGTTCACGGGCAGCAGGTCCTTGTGGTAGATCGGTTGCTCGCGTTCGCTGTCGGTGACGGTCACCAGCTCACGGATCGGCACCAGCTTGCCTTCGGCACTGCGCACGGCGAGCTGCAGCAGGGCATTCAGATCACCATGACGCTCGGGCGGAAGTTGCAGCGTGGCGGCGGCTGGATACTTGCTCTGATCATGCAGGTAGGCGGCGGCTTCGCCTGCCAGGCCTGTGCGCAAGGTGGACACGATCGCCTGCTGCGGCACGCCCAGCATGGCCGCCTTGCGCCGGTCGACCAGCAACAGGGTCTTTGGCGCGCTGGCGATGCTGCTGTCGTCGACGTCGACCAGCCCGGCGGCTTTCTCGAACACTGCGCGCACGGCCTTGGCCACTTGCTGCCTGCCGCTGGCCTCGGGGCCGTAGATCTCGGCCACGATCGGCGACAGCACCGGCGGGCCGGGCGGCACTTCGACCACCTTGACGTTGGCACCGAATCGCCGGCCGATCTGCTGCAGCGCCGGGCGCACGCGCGTGGCGATGGCGTGGCTCTGCGCGTCGCGCTGGTCCTTGTCGACCAGATTGACCTGCAGGTCGCCCACGTCGCCGCCGCTGCGCAGGTAGTACTGCCGCACGAGGCCGTTGAAGTTGATCGGTGCGGCCGTGCCGGCATAGGCCTGGTAATCGGTCACCTCGGGCACGGTTGCCAGATGCGCACCGAGCTCACGCAGCACGGCGGCGGTCTGCTCGACCGGTGTGCCCGCCGGCATATCGACCACCACCTGGAACTCTGACTTGTTGTCGAACGGCAGCATCTTCAACAGCACCAGGCCGGTGGCCGGCAGCGCCAGCGAAACGGCGATCAACAGGGCGATGCCCAGGCCCAGCCAACCGCGATTGCGGCTGCCGCGCTGCTCGTCAAGCAGCGGCCGGAACAGGCGCTCGAACCACGGCGCGATCTTGCCCGCCATGCCGTGCGCCGCCGCGGCTTGCGCTGCGTCGCCTGCCGGCGCGGGCAGCGACTTCATCCACAGCCGCGCCATCCAGGGCGTAACGACGAATGCGATCGCCAGCGACAGCAGCATGCCCATGCTGGCGTTGATGGGGATCGGGCTCATGTACGGGCCCATCAGCCCGGACACGAAGGCCATCGGCAGCAGCGCAGCGATCACCGTCAGCGTGGCCAAGATCGTGGGCCCGCCAACTTCGTCGACAGCGCCGGGAATGATCTGCGCCAGCGACCGGTCCGGATGCAGCTGCTGGTGGCGATGGATGTTCTCGACGACCACGATCGCGTCGTCGACCAGGATGCCGATCGAGAAGATGAGCGCAAACAACGACACGCGGTTCAGCGTGAAACCCCAGCCCCAGGAGGCGAACAGCGTCACCGTCAAGGTCAGCACCACGGCCGCGCCGACGATCGCCGCCTCGCGTCTTCCCAGTGCGATGAAGACCAGGGCCACGACCGACGCGGTGGCAAAGAGCAGCTTCTGGATCAGCTTCTTTGCCTTTTCGTCGGCGGTGGCGCCGTAGTTGCGTGTCTCGGCGACCTGCACCGCGGCCGGAATCACCGTGTTGCGCAGTGACTCGACGCGGCGCATGACCGCGTTGGCGACATCGATCGCATTCTCGCCCGGTTTCTTGGTGATTGCGATGGTGACCGCCGGGTATTCGGCCGCGGCGGCTCCGTCTCGGGCGGCCACACCGTGCCAGACATAGCGAGAGGGCGGCGGCGGGCCATCGCGCACAGCCGCCACGTCGCGCAGGAAGACGGGCTTGCCGGCGCGCACGGCGACCACCAGATCACCGACCTCGCTGGCCTGGCGCAGGAACGGACCGGACTCGATGGCCACCGTGCGGTTGCCCGAGATCAGGTCACCGACCGGCAGCCCGAGGTTGGCCGACTGCAGTGCCGTGCGCAAGTCCGTGACCGTCACGCCGACGCCGGCCATCTTTGACGGATCGATCTCGACCATCACCGCGCGGCCTGGCCCGCCGAGCGTCTTCACCTCGCGGGTGCCGGCGACGCGCTTGAGATCAGCCTCGATGCTGTGCGCCACCCGCTCGAGATCGAAGGCGCCGCTGGTAGTGTCGGGGCTGAACAGCGTCAACGTCACGATCGGCACGTCGTCGATGCCCTTGGGCTTGATGATCGGGGCGAGCACGCCCAATCCTTGCGGCAGCCAGTCGGCATTGGAATTGACCGTGTCGTACAGGCGCACCAGGGCTTCGGTGCGCGGCACGCCGACCTTGAACTGCACGGTGATCACGGCCAGACCTGGGCGCGACACCGACATCACATGCTCGATGCCCGAGATCTGCGCCAGCACCTGCTCGGCCGGCCCGGCCACCATCTGTTCGACGTCGCGCACGCTGGCGCCCGGGAACGGGATCAGCACGTTGGCCATCGTGACATTGATCTGCGGTTCTTCCTCGCGCGGCGTCACGCCGACCGCAAAGGCGCCCAGGAGCAGTGCCAGCAGGGCCAGCAGCGGCGTGATCTGCGCGCGCTGGAAGAACGCCGCGATGCGGCCAGAGATGCCCATGGGAGTGGTGTTGTCGCGCAAGGTCATGCTGGGCTTCAACGCACGCGGGCGGCGGCTTGCGGGTCGGTCGCCACGCGCTCACCCGGCATCAATCCCGACAGGACTTCGACCCGATCGCCTTCGGCGCGACCGAGCCGAACCTGTCGCAACAGCGGCCGTCCGCTCGGGTCGAGCACGTAGAGACCGACCATTTCGGCACGACGCACGATGGCTTGTGTCGGCACCGTCAGCGCGCGACTTTCGGCGCTCGCGCCCGTGGCGGCCATCGGCAGCCACAGCCGCGCAAACATGCCCGGCACGACACCGCTCAGGCCGGCAGGCAGGTCGACACGCAACTGCACCGTGTGCGTCGATGCATCGACTGTGGGCAGCAGCTGCATGCGCGTCGGCGACAGCCACTGGCCGGCCGGCGGCAGGCTGGGCAGCTCGGCACGTGGCAGTTGCCCTGCGGCCATCCGCGAGGCGACGGTCTGCGGAATGGCCGCGGTGATTCGCAATGACGACGGGTCGTACACGATGACCAGCGGCCGGCCCGGCAGGGCCATGTCACCCAGGGCCACCGGCACCTCCGCGATCACACCGTCATAGGGTGCGCGCACCAGATGCAGGCCGGTCTGTGTTCGCGCGGCCAGCGCCTGCGCCAGTTGAACGTTGACCTGCGCCTGCGTCGCCTTGAACTCCGACTCGGCGCGATCCAGCGCCGCCTGGCTGATGAACTGGTTCTGGAACAGTTGCTGCTGCCGTCCGAGTTCCTTGCGGGCCACATCCAGCGCGGCGCGCGCGGCCTGCACCTGCGCTTCGCTGGCGGCGGCGTTCTGGTCGGCGGCTCTGGCGTCGATGCGCAGCAGGGGCTGACCGGTCTTGACCCTTTCGCCGACCCTGGCGTCGAGTTGCACGATCGCGCCGGCCACCTGAGCTGCAATGACTGTTTGGCGCACCGCTTCGACCGCGCCGTCGAATCCGCTCGAGCCAATACGGGTGGCGGTCTGTGCCGGCACTGAGGGCAGTTCCGCCGCGGCGACGGGTTGGGCGCAGCCCATCATCAGCACGGTCAGTGCGGCGATTGCGTAAGGGCGAAGGGTCGACATTCGGGCTTTCTGGGGGTTGCGTGGCCCCCGGGGTCACGGTGAGGGGCGGGACAGGGGGTGGGTTTGCGCATAGTATTTGCGCAAATAGCTAAATAGTCAAGTAGAATGGCTGAGATCGCGAGCATACGAAGGCAGGGCCGAGGCATGATTGCGCCAACTCAAACTCCGACACGACCCAGCATGGAAGGACTTCCCAGCGAAGCGTTGGTGCGGGTGGCGGCGTACTTTCAGGTGCTGGCCGAGCCGACGCGCCTGCAGATTCTCAACCTGCTGCGCCAGCAGGAACGCAATGTCGGCGAGTTGGCCCAGTTGTGCGGCTACAGCGCAGCCAACATCTCGCGCCACCTGTCGTTGCTGACCCAGCATGGATTCGTGGCGCGCGAGACGCGCGGCAACAGCGCTTTCTACCGGATTGCGGATCCATCCGTCTACGACCTGTGCGACCTGGTCTGCGGCAATATCGCGCGCCAGTTCGAGCGCACCGCGTCCGAGCGCGCGGCATTCGTTGCGCCCGCGGCGCCGCGCAAGAGGGTGCGCGGGCCAGCCGCACGTTAGCGGGTCGAGCCGCTCAGTCGAACCGAACCTTCAAGCCGCTCAGATCCCGTCCCAAAGCTGCCGCATCGCCAGGCTGAATGCGCGGGCAATCGCGGCGCCGTGTGCGTGTTGCTGATCCCGGATCACCCAACGCCCCGCAACCATCACGTCGCACCAGGGTCGCGCCGGGCTCGAGAACACCTGGGCGTCGAGCCAGCGCGATGCCGGCACGCCCAGCGCCGCCGGGTCGTCGACGTTGGCGACCAAGGCATCGGCGCGCGCACCAGCCACCAAGCCCCAGGCTGGCTCGCCTGAGGCGGCAGCGCCGCCGGCGGCGGCCATTGCGAACAGGCGCTCTGCTGTCGACGGCTGCCCCGACTCGGGCGCCGCCGATACATTGCGCTGGCCCAGCGCGAGGCGCTGGCCATAGTCGAGCCAGCGCAGCTCCTCGCGCCAGTCGCGCGTGACATGGCTGTCCGAGCCGATCGTCAGCGGCACGCCGGCGGCAAGCCACCCCGGCAGGTCGCACAGGCCGTCGCCCAGGTTGGCCTCGGTGCTCGGGCAGATCACCGCTGCCGCGCCACTGCGCGCGACGGCGTCGATCTCGGCGGGCAGGGCGTGTGTGGCGTGAACCAGGTGCCAGCGGGCATCGAGCAGGTGCTGCGCGGCCAGCCATTCAATTGGCCGCAGGCCCAGGGCGGCCACACAGTCGTCGACTTCGGCCCGTTGCTCGGCCACATGGATGTGGATCGGACCGTTGAACGACTCGGCCAACTGGCGCAATCGCACAATCGACGCCGGCGCTGCAGCGCGCAGCGAGTGAATCACCAGGCCGGCGTTCAGCAGCGGACGCTGGCTCGACGAGATCGCGCCGGCAGCCGCCCACACACTTTCGGCGCTGGTTGCGAAGCGGCGCTGGTCTTCGCGCAGCGACGAATCTGCAAAACCGGCACGCTCGTAGAGCGCGGGCATCAGGGTCAGTCCGATGCCGGCGTCGGCGGCCGCATCGGCCAGCGCCCACGACAGTGTCAGCGGGTCGGCGTAGGGCTGGCCGGTCGTATCGTGCTGCAGGTAGTTGAACTCGCAGACCTGGGTGTAGCCGCCCTGCAGCAGTTCAACGTACAGCTGCGCGGCGATGACACGCAGCTGTGCCGCGTCGACGCGCAGCGCCACGCGGTACATGCGCTCGCGCCACGACCAGAAGTCGTCGCTCGGCGACTCGCGCCGTTCGGCCAGGCCGGCAAAGGCGCGTTGGAACGCGTGACTGTGCGCGTTGACCAGGCCGGGCAGCAGCGGCGTGTCGAGTACCGTGGCGCCGGTGGGCGGCTCTGCAATGTCGGGGCTGATGTCGGCCCAGCGGCCATCGCGACCGATGCGCAGCAGAACCTGATCGCGCCAACCGCCCGGGAGCCAGGCGCGAGGGGCCCACAGCAGCGTCGTGCCGGCGCCGTTCATGCGGCTACCTCGACGCCGCCAGTGACCACCCGCGCATCCAGCCGTTGGCCGAACCCGTAGGCGAGTTCGCTCGGATGGTCGAGCGGCCAGGCCACGAAATCCGCGCGCTGGCCGGCAACCAGCGTGCCGCGCTCGGTCAGACCGAGGGCGCGGGCGCCGTTCACCGTCATGCCGCGCAGCGCTTCCTCAGGGGTCAGGCGAAACAGGGTGCAGGCCATGTTCAGCATCAGCAGTGGCGACAGGGTCGGCGATGAGCCGGGGTTGTGGTCAGTGGCGATGGCGATCGGCACGCCCGCGGCGCGCAGCGCGGCGATCGGCGGGCTTTGGGTTTCGCGCAGGAAGTAGTAGGCACCGGGCAGCAGCACGGCGACCGTGCCAGCGCCGGCCATCGCCTGCACGCCGGCTTCGGACAGGTACTCGAGGTGGTCGCAGGACAGTGCGCCGAACTCGGCGGCGAGTTGCGCGCCGCCCTGGTCGCTGAGTTGTTCGGCATGCAGCTTCACCGGCAGGCCCAGCGCGCGTGCGGCCTCGAACACGAGCCGGGTCTGCGCGCTGCTGAAGCCGATGCGTTCGCAGAAGGCGTCCACCGCATCAATCAAACCTTCGGCGTGCAGCGCCGGCAACCAGGCACAGACGGCGTCGATGTAGGCGTCGGCGCGGCCGTCGAACTCGGGCGGCAGGGCGTGCGCGGCCAGGCAGGTGGCGCGCACGGTCAGCGGCAGCTCGCGGCCCAGGCGGCGCGCCACGCGCAGGCAGCGCGCTTCGTGTTCGAGCGACAGGCCGTAGCCGGACTTCACTTCGAGCGTGGTCACGCCCTCGGCCATCAGGGCCCGTGCGCGCTGGCGCGCGCCGGCCCACAGCGCTTCGTCGCTGGCGGCGCGGGTGGCGGCCACCGTCGAGCGGATGCCGCCGCCGGCGAGCGCAATGTCTTCGTAGCTCGCGCCTTCGAGGCGCATCTCGAACTCGATTGCGCGTTGGCCGCCATAGACCAGGTGGGTGTGGCAGTCGATCAGGCCCGGGGTCACCAAGGCGCCGCCCAGGTCGCGCTCGGCAGCCACCTCGAGGCCGGCCGGCAGCGCGGCTTCGGGGCCGACCCAGCGCAGGGTCTCACCATCGATCACCAAGGCGCCGCGTTCGATGCGGCCCCAGCCGGTCGGCTCAGCCAGCGTGGTCAGGTGGGCATTGCGCCACAACGTGGTCACGCTGACGGCCCCAGAGGCGTCGCCGCCAGCCACCAGCCAATCAGCGCCGCCGGCCGTTGTTCGGCCACGAAGCGCAGTCGTCGCGGCGCGGCGCCGCACCAGAGCAGGCTGTAGGCTGGCAACGCGAGATCGAAGGCGTCGGACTGGCAACGACCGGCCACGGCGCTGAACAGCCCGCACTGGGTGGCGTCGGGCGACCAGTCCTGACCGTCGGCGGCGACCAGCATCGAACCGGTGGCCCGTCTCAGCATCAGGTTCAGGTCTCGCGTCGAGCTGTCGAGCAGACGGCAGGCCGCGGGCAGGTCGCCGGCAAAGTGCAGCGGGGCGTCACCGCGCACGAGTCGGTGCAGCGCGGTGCCGACGCTCAGCTCGACGCCGGCGCCCTGCAGCACCGTGAACCAGCGCTCGACGCCGGCAAAGACCGAAAATGGCCCGTCGACATCGATGTCGGCGACGCTGATGCGAATCTGCCAGTCGTTCGCATCGGGCCAGGTCAGCAACTCGCGCGTCAGACCGCCACCGTTGCGCCATCGCTGCGCCGGCACGTCGATGTTGCGAACGATGCGCGGTGTCATCAGTCAACCTCCGTGCTTCGCACTGCGGCATTCGCCCCTTCGACCAGGCTCAGGACAGGCTTGGGAGCGGCCCGGCGGCTCATCAGGCAACCTCCGTGCTGCGCACTACGGTATTCGCCTTTTGGGCGGCCGGGCAGGCTCATGGGCTGAACTGTCCTTCGAGCTGGTAGCGCGAGCCCGGATGCACCAGCCGCGCCAGCGTGACCGGCACGCCGCGGCTGACCGTGCGGCGCACGACCACCAGGCAGGGGTCGGCCGCGCCGATGCCGAGCAGGCGGGCTTCCTGCGCGGTGGCGTTGCTGGCGTCGATGGTGTACTGGGCCTGCCACAGCGGCGCGACTTCGAGCAGATGCTGTGTCGGCGTGGTGCGCTCGAAGTCGACCTTCAGGTAGTCGGGAGCGCAGGCCGGGTTGACGTAACGGTCTTCGCACTGCAGCGGCACGCCGTCGTCGTGGTGGACGATCAGCGAGTGGTACACGGGCGCACCGGCCTCCAGGCCGAGTTGCTGCGACAGCGCGGCGCCGGCGCACTCTTCGCGGGCCAGATGCACCTGGACATGGTGGCGGTGGCCGCGGGCTTCAATCTCCTCGTGCAGGTCGCGGATGGTCAGCGTCGACGAGATGCGGTGCAATGGTGCGGCAAAGGTGCCGACGCCTTGCACCCGATCGACCATCCCTTCTGTCTGCAACTCGCGCAGCGCGCGGGTGACCGTCATGCGGCTGACGCCGAACTGCGCGACCAGCGCGGCTTCCGAGGGCATCCGCTCGCCGGGGCGCCACTTGCTTTTCGACAGTCCCGCCAAGAGAAACCGCTTGACCTGCGCATACGGGGCCGACGACGTGGCGGCGCCGCGAGAGGCGATCGATGTCGGCATGACCATCGTTTCATCTTACTTGCGCCAGCCTGTCTAGACAAGTAGATTAGTGCCTTCCGCTGACAGCCGAGGCCGCCCATGACCGATCTCTCGCTCCTGCACCGCATCGCCCAACCGCACCCGGTGCGCGCGCCGCGCGGCACCCAGTTGCACTGCAAGAACTGGCTGATCGAAGCGGCGTACCGCATGCTGCAGAACAACCTCGACCCCGAGGTGGCCGAGAACCCGGATGCGCTGGTGGTTTACGGCGGCATCGGCAAGGCCGCCCGCGACTGGGATTGCTATGAGGCCATCCTGCGCGAGCTGCAGAAGCTCGGTGAGGACGAGACCCTGCTGATCCAGTCGGGCAAGCCGGTGGGGGTGTTCAAGACCCATGTCGATGCGCCGCGCGTGCTGATCGCCAATTCCAACCTGGTGCCCAAGTGGGCCACCTGGGAGCACTTCCACGAGCTCGACCGCAAGGGCCTGATGATGTACGGCCAGATGACCGCCGGGTCGTGGATCTACATCGGCAGCCAGGGCATCGTGCAAGGCACCTACGAGACCTTTGTCGAGGCCGGCCGACAACACTACGGCGGCAGCGCAGAGCCGTGGGCCGGGCGCTGGATCCTGACTGCCGGCCTGGGCGGCATGGGCGGCGCACAGCCACTGGCCGCCACCTTCGCCGGCGCCTGCTCGCTGAACATCGAGTGCCAGCAGTCCCGCATCGACTTTCGCCTGCGCTCGCGCTACCTCGATGAGCAGGCCGCTGATCTCGACGACGCACTGGCGCGCATTGCCAAGTACACGGCGGCCGGCAAGGTGGTGTCGATCGGCCTGCTCGGCAATGCGGCGCGCATCCTGCCGGCGCTGGCCGATCGCTGCATGCGCGGCGAGGCGATCCGTCCCGATCTGGTGACCGACCAGACCTCGGCGCACGACCTGATCAACGGCTATTTACCGCCCGGCTGGAGCGTCGAGCAATGGCAGGCCGCGGCGGCCGATCCGACCCAGCATGCCGAGCTGAGCGCTGCCGCCGCGCAGGGCTGCGCAGCGCATGTGCGGGCGATGCTGCAGTTCCAGGCCATGGGCATCCCGACCGTCGACTACGGCAACAACATCCGCCAGGTGGCGTTCGACCAGGGCGTGAAGAACGCGTTCGACTTCCCCGGTTTCGTGCCGGCCTACATCCGGCCGCTGTTCTGCCGCGGCAAGGGGCCGTTCCGCTGGGTGGCGTTGAGCGGTGACCCGCAGGACATCCACAAGACCGACGCCAAGATGAAGGAGCTGTTCCCCGCGGACGCCCACCTGCACCGCTGGCTCGACATGGCTAGTGAGCGCATCGCGTTCCAGGGCCTGCCCGCGCGCATCTGCTGGATCGGCCTGGGCGAACGCCACCGCGCCGGCCTGGCGTTCAACGAAATGGTCAAGAGTGGTGAATTGAAGGCGCCGATCG
>JANMSS010000274.1:0-3751 GCA_031389585.1 Burkholderiales bacterium
AAGGCCTCGCCGTGAAAGCCGGGCGTGATGCGCATGTGGCCGCGCAGCCAGCGCAGCAAGGGGTTCTTCTCCAGGTCGGGCTTGTGGTCGGCGAAGACCAGCATCTTGACTCCGGTCACCAGCAGGAACAGGCCGAACACATAGAGAATCCAGGCGAACTCCGACACCAGCCACACGCCAGCCAGGATCATCCCGGCGCGCATGACGATGGCGCCGATCACGCCGTAAAGCAGCACGCGGCGCTGCAACTCCGGCGGGACCGCGAAGTAGGTGAAGATCATCACGAACACGAACATGTTGTCCACCGACAGCGACTGCTCGATCAGGTAGCCGGTGAAGAACTCGAGCGCCTTGCGATTGGCCATCTCGCGGCCCGCCGTGCCGTCCAGGTACCACCACAGCAAGACGCCGAAGGTGATGGCCAGCATGACCCAGGCGACAACCCAGCTCCCGGCCTCCTTGACCGAGACACGGTGGGCCTTGTTGCCGCCGAGGACGAACAAGTCCAAGGCCAACATGGCCACGACGAAGACGATGAAGCCGGCCCACATCGGGCCGGTGGCGAAAGATTCGATATTGGTCAAAGGAAGTTGCCTGGTATGGGGTTGGGCGAGCGCCTGCGGATCCCGCCTGGGCTTGAATCAACGCAAGACCGTCGTCGGGTTTGGCAGGGCAATCTGCAGCGCCTGTTAGGTCAACCCAGCCACACGGCAGCGCCCGCCAGCAGGCTGCCCGCGCCAAACGTGGCCAGCAGCCCGGCATCGCGCCGGTTGTCGCTGGCGTACTCACGCCAGGCGCCCGCCAACATCACGGCTGCCAGCACGGCGATCAGGGGTGCGTAGTCAAACATGCTCGACGCTCCGGCTGGCAAGTTCGGGCTGCAGCATCCGGCGCTGCAGACCCCAGTGCTCCACCGCCGCACCGAACAGATCCTCGCAGAGCGCATGCACGACAACGTGCAACTCTTCAGCGTGCAATCCGAGTTGGTGGTGAACGCCAAGCCGGTCGAGGACGTCGAGTTCGGCCTTGCACATGTGACCATCGGCCAGCATGGCCAGCCCGACGATGCGGGCGGCTGCCTGCGGGCTGTTGATCCTGTAGGTGGGCATGATCTGTGTTCCTTGGCTGGGCATTCGTGGGGTCAGTCGAAGATGTCACTCAGCCACGACTTCCTGCGCCCGCCGTGATGGCCTCGGCCGCCGCGGTAGTCGGAATCCACGAAGTCGGGCTGGGATCGTGCAGCGGTGTTGCGGTCCGGCGCTGGCGCCGCCGTCGCGGCGCGATCGATCAGCTTGTCGAGTTCGCCGCGATCGAGCCACACGCCCCGGCATTGCGGGCAGTAGTCGATCTCCACACCTTGGCGATCCGCCATCACAAGTGCTGCGTCAGGACAGGTCGGGCATTTCATGGGTTTCTCCTTGCGAATGTTCATTCATCCGACCGGCCGAAGCCGATCAGCGCCAGCAGGCTGCTGAACAGGTTGTAGATCGAGACGTACAGGCTCACCGTGGCCATGATGTAGTTGGTTTCGCCGCCGTGGACGATGCGGCTGGTTTCGAACAGGATCAGGCCACCCATCAGCAACACGAACACCGCCGAGACAGTCAGCGACAAGGCGGGCACCTGGAAAAAGATGGCGCCCAGCCCGGCCAGGAAGGCGACGATGATTCCCGCCAGCAGGAAGCCTCCCATGAAGCTGAAGTCCTTGCGGCTGGTCAAGGCGTAGAAGGACAGCCCGACGAAGAGGGTGGCCGTCCCGCCCATGGCCATCGTCACCACCTGGTGCCCGTTGGGCATCGAAAGGTAGTGACTCACGATGGGGCCCAGGGTGTAGCCCATGAACCCGGTGAGTCCGAAGACCGCGGCCAGGCCCCAGGCGCTGTTGCGCAGTTTCGTGGTGGCGTACAACAGGCCGAAGAAGCCGATCAGGGTGAGCACGATGCCGGGATGCGGCAGCTTCAACGCGGCGCTTGCCGCCGTGACGGCGGCGCTGAAAAACAGCGTTGCCGACAGCAGCCCGTAGGTGTAGCGCAGGACGCGGTTGGTGCTCGGCGCGGCGTGCGCCCCGGTTTGGGCAACCACCAGTGGCAATGTTTGTTCCGTTCTCATACTCGTTCTCCTTCGGACGGTGCGGGGGCGGGCGTGTCGGCAAGTTGGTCGCGCGGGGCGGGGCTCGTGTCAGTTCGACCAGGCCGCCTGTCGATGCGCGAGCGGTCGAGATGCTTGAGGACCGCGCGGCCCACGCGGTCCGCCGCGCGATCGATGACGGCGTACAGATCGAGTCCGATGTCTTCGATCACCGCGACCGGCGCGTCGAGCAGGTGCACCTGGATGCGGCAAAACTTGTCGGCGCCGCCGCGTGGGCCGTTGTCGTCGCCCAGACGCACCACGACGCGCTGAATGCGGTCGCTGTGGCGCGTCAACACGAATCGCAACCGGCGCCTGGCGTGGTCGGACAGCGCGCTCGTGAGCGGGAAGCCCTGGCTCTGGATATCGACGTTCATGCCCCCATCCTTTCCGTTCGCCAGATGTGGCGACATGGAGAATCTAGGGGCCGTGCGATGGAATGAAAAGTCGAAAGATATGCGACTTTCATTCGAGAAAAGCAGAGAGTGCAGCAACCAGGCAAGACCGGCTTGGGCTTCTGTGCACGCTCGGCGTGCCGGTCAACCTGCGGGCCCTTCGCGGTGCCCGTGTGCGCCGCTCTTCTTCAACCAACCACGTGCATGCCCAGGCGACTACCGGCTGTCATGGGACTCGAAAGCGCGACAAGGCCCGAGAACCGTCGCGATGACAACCGCGTTCTGCACGTCGCGTCGGGTTCCCATCAGCGCGGTCCTCGAAAAACGGCGCGTCCGCCGTACCGGAAGCGCCCGCAAAGCGCGTGGCGCTTCGGTTCGCTCGAACCGGGTATCAGAAGCCGCCGATACCGCAGGAACCTCCAGCGAGGCCTGCTCCTGCGCCAGGTTTTCCAGGTCAGAACCGTCTTGCGGCAACTGCGGCTGCTGTTGCGGACCGAACCGCTTCATCAAGTACTGAAGCAGCAGCACCACCCCGAAGATCAGGGCGTAGACCAGGCCTTCGGGGAGGCTCTGCATGATCGTCCTGGTTACCGTCGCGGACTGGCCGAGAGGTCATCACTGGTGCCGGCGATCTCCTCGCGCATGACCGTGTCGGCCTGCAGGTTCTTCATGCGGTAATAGTCCATGATGCCCATGTTGCCCTGGCGAAACGCCTCGGCCATGGCGCGCGGCACTTCGGCCTCGGCCTCTACGACCCGCGCGCGCATCTCCTGCTCCAGCGCCACGGCCATCGCGCGGCGCTCTTCGGCTTTGGCCTGGGCGATCTGCTTGTCGGCGTTGGCCTGGTCGATCTGCAGCTTGGCGCCGATGTTCTCGCCCACCGTCACGTCGGCGACGTCGATCGACAGGATCTCGTAGGCCGTGCCCGCATCCAGGCCCTTGCTGAGGACATGCTTGGAGATGTGATCCGGACTCTCGAGCACGCTCTTGTGGCTGGCGGAGGAGCCGATCGTGCTGACCATGCCTTCGCCGACGCGGGCGATGATCGTCTCCTCGCCGGCGCCGCCCACCAGCCGGTCGATGTTGGTTCGGACCGTGACCAGGCAGACGGCAATCAGCTGGATGCCGTCCTTGGCCACGGCCGCGATTTTCGGCGTCTGGATGACCTTGGGCAGCACCGACATCTGCACGGCTTCCAGCACATTGCGCCCGGCCAGATCAATGGCCGC
>JANMSS010000173.1:0-3758 GCA_031389585.1 Burkholderiales bacterium
CTCGACCAGGGCACCCTTGCGCGCCAGGGCCTGCCGCTGGCGTCGGCGGCGATGCAGATGTTCCTGGCCGCTTCGGGCCTGGGCCACGGCGCGGCCGACGACAGCCAGGTCATCCGCGCCTACCGCGCATTGAACGGGCCACGGCGCTGAGGGCGCGGTCGCCTGCGCTGAGCGACGCCATGCCGACGCGACCCAGCCATGCAGTGTCCAAGGCGCAGCTGCGCGAAAAGGCGCGGCTGATCCGCTTGGAGACCCTGCGCATGACCGACATCTGCGGCTCGGGCCACTATGGCTCGAGCTTCTCGATGGCCGAGATCGTTGCCGCGCTGTACTACGGTTTCATGCACGTGCGGGCGAACGAACCGCAGTGGCCCGACCGCGACCGCTTCACCATGGGCAAGGGCCATGCGGCGATCGGCCTGTTTCCGGTGCTGGCCGACCTGGGTTTCTTTCCGCAGGCCTGGCTCGACAGCTACACCCGCTTCAAGAGCCCGCTCGGCGACCATCCGGACATGAAGAAGGTGCCGGGCGTCGATTTCTCTTCAGGCTCGATCGGCCACAACTTGAGTGTCTCGGTCGGGATGGCCCTGGGCACGCGGCGCCGCGGTTCGCCCGCGCGCACGGTGTGCCTGATGGGCGACGGCGAGCAAACCGAGGGCCAGATCTGGGAAGCCGCGATCTCGGGCGCGCACTGGCAACTCGACAACCTGGTCGGCATCATCGACATCAACGCCGCCGGCAGCGATGGTGATCCGCAAGAGACGATGAAGACCGAGCCGCTGCGCGCGAAGTGGGAAGCCTTCGGTTGGCGCACCCTGGTGCTGAACGATGGCCACGACCTCGACGCCGTGAGCGCGGCCTTGAACACCGCGCTGAACGAGCCCGATGGCCGGCCCACTTGCATCCTCGCGTACACCGTCAGCGGCAAGGGCGTGAGCTTCATGGAACACGGCTGGCAATGGCACCTCGGCTTCCTCGGCCCGAAAGATTTGCAGCAGGCCTACAAGGAAGTTCTTGAAGGGAGCATCGGATGAACACACCCTTCAATACCTCAGCGCGAACGGATGCGGGCCGCTGGGCCCCGCAGCCGCGCGCGGCCGGCGTCACCTACATCAGCGCCGAAGCCAAGGCCACGCTCGACTTGAGCGAAAGCCGCGTCAAGGGTCTGGCCGACGACGCCACCTGGGACATGGCCACTTCGCTCGGCCTCTCGCCGCAACTCACGACAGGCGCCGTGCTCGACGAACTGGTGCAGCAAGGCCACGACATCGTGGTCTGCACCGCCGACCTGGGCCGCCCGACGCAGGTGATCGGCTTCGGCCGCAAGTACCCCGACCGCTACTTCAACTTCGGCATCGCCGAGCGCAACATGATCGGCGCGGCGGCGGGGCTGGCCACCACCGGCCACATCCCGGTCATCAGCAACTACTCGTTCTTCCTGGCGCTGATGGGCGTGGAGAACATCCGCAACGACATCTGCTACCCCGGCCTCAATGTGCGCATGATCGGCACGCACTCCGGTATCGCGATGGGCTTCTACGGCACCAGCCACCATTGCAATGAAGACATCGGCGCCTTGCGCGCGATTGCGGGCCTGACGCTGATGGCGCCCTGCGACGGCAACGCCATCCGCGCCGCTTTCGCCAACACCATCGCGCATGACGGCCCGGTCTATTTCCGCGCCGGCCGCGGGCGCGAGAAGCCGGTGTACGCGACGCCGCCGTCCTGGCGCATTGGCGGCAGCAACATCCTGCGCGAAGGCCAACACGCCACCGTGCTGGCGATCGGCAACCTGGTCAGTGCCAGCCTCGATGCGGCTGAGCTGTTGAAGGCCGAAGGCATCGAGCTCGGCGTGATCGACATGTACTCGATCGCGCCGATCGACAAGGCCGCCATCCGCCGCGCCGCAAAGGCGCACGGCGTCGTCATCACCGCCGAGGAGCACAACCTCAGTTCGGGCTTCGGCTCGGCCGTCGCCGAAGTGATCGCCGAAGAAGGCTTGGGCGCGAAGCTGCTGCGCATCGGCATGCCCGACGAGTACTCGCTGCTCGGCCCGCCAACGCATCTGTATCGCCACTACGGTCTGGACGCTGAGGGTGTGGCCGCCGCTGTGAAAAGAGTACTCAAGTGAGCCGACTCCTCGAAGGCCTGTCGGCCATCATCACCGGCGCGGCCAGCCCGCGCGGCCTGGGCCTGGCCAGCGCGAAGCTGCTGGCCGAGCATGGCGCGCGCGTGCTGATCACTGACCTCGACGCCGCGGCGGCCGCGGCGGCGGCGCGCACATTGCCGGGTCGCAGTCACTTCGGCGCGCGCTGCAACGTCACCGACAAGGCCGATTGCGAGGCCGCCGTGGCGCTGGCGGTGACGCACTTCGGGCGCATCGACATCCTCGTCAACATTGCCGGCATCACCAGCCCGCAGCGCTTGATGGAGGTCACGCCCGAGATGTATTCACTGGTGATGGACGTCAACATGCGCGGCACGATGTACATGACGCAGGCCGTGGTGCCAACGATGCGCAAGCAACAAAGCGGCAGCATCATCAACATGAGCAGCGTGTCGGCGCAACGTGGCGGCGGCGTGTTCGGCGGCTCGCATTACTCGGCGTCCAAGGCCGCGGTCCTCGGCTACACCAAGGCCGCAGCGCGCGAACTCGGGCCCGACAACATCCGCGTCAACGCGATCTGCCCGAGCTTCATCGACACCGACATCACCGCCGGCCTGATGACGCCCGAGCGACTCGACTCGATCCTGAAGAGCGTACCGATGGGCCGCCCTGGCAACGCCCACGAGGTGGCGGGCTGCGTCGTCTTCCTGGCCTCGGAGCTGTCGAGCTACGTTACCGGCAGCGAGCTCGATGTCAATGGCGGGTCCCATATCCATTGAAGGCGAAACGATGACCACGAAGAGGAAGAAGGCCCCGAGCGAGTTGCGCAGCCAGCAATGGTTCGGCCGCCAGGACCGCGACGGCTTTGCCTACCGCAGCTGGGTCAAGGGCAAGGGCGTGCCGCACGACCAGTTCGACGGCCGGCCGGTGATCGGCATCTGCAACACGTTCAGCGAACTCACACCGTGCAACTCGCACTTCCGCACCCTGGCCGAGCAGGTCAAGATCGGCGTCTACGAAGCCGGCGGCTTTCCGCTCGAGTTCCCGGTCATGTCGCTCGGCGAAACCCTGCTGCGGCCGACGGCGATGCTGTATCGCAACCTGGCCAGCATGGATGTCGAGGAAAGCATCCGCGGCAACCCGCTCGACGGTGTCGTGCTGCTGATGGGCTGCGACAAGACCACCCCCTCGCTGGTGATGGGCGCCTCCAGCGTCGACCTGCCAACCATCGGCGTCTCCGGCGGCCCGATGCTGAACGGCAAATGGCGCGGCCAGGAGCTGGGTTCGGGCACCGGGGTCTGGAGCATGAGCGAGCAGGTGCGTGCCGGCACGCTCAAGCTGAAGGACTTTCTCGAGGCCGAAAGCAGCATGCACCGCAGCCACGGGCATTGCATGACGATGGGCACGGCCAGCACGATGGCCAGCATGGTCGAGGCTCTCGGTGTCGGCCTGCCCGGCAACGCGGCCTACCCGGCCGTTGATGGCCGGCGCAATGTGATCGCGCGCAATGCGGGGCGGCGCATCGTCGATATGGTGCATGAGGACCAGAAGCTCTCGACCGTATTGACCCAGGAAGCCTTCGAGAATGCGATCAAGACCCTGGCGGCGATCGGCGGCTCGACCAATGCGGTGATTCATTTGATCGCCATCG
>JANMSS010000177.1:0-8343 GCA_031389585.1 Burkholderiales bacterium
AGCGCCGCGAGCTGCTGGTCGACCACGTCGCGGATGCGCGGCAGGTTCTCGCTCCGCCAGTCGGGCGCGTAAAGCACCCGCGCCATCCAGTCGAGCGCGCGGCGCGATTCCTCGATCCCCACGCCCGAGCCGCGCAGCACCAGTTCCACCCGGCCGGTGCGGGTGTTGGTTGAAAACGCGGCCGTCAGCGCCAGGATCTCGCGCCGCAGCCGCTCGCTCATCTGCTCGTAAGCGATCGGCTGGCCGTTGTCGATCACGCCCACGCTGGTGAGCAGCTCGGGCAGCAGCGACAGGTAACGCAGCTCCTCGCGCGGCACGCCGTCCAGGCGCAGCGCCAGGCCGGTCAGCGCGCCGGTCATGCTGTCGAAGCGCGAGGCGACCAGCGGCACGCCGTTGGCCAGCCGGACGGACTCGAACTGCAGCCCGTCGTCCAGCGTCATTGGCGGCGCCTTGACGAAGGGCGTGGGCGGCACCTTGGTGGCCTTGTCGATGCGCGCCAGCTCGGCATCGGCGTCGGCGGCGTAGCGCGCCAGGGCCAGCTGCGCATCGGCCGTGGCGTAGTTGCGCTTCAGCCGCTCGGTCTCCTCGTTCAGGCGCGCCTCGCGCTCGGCCTGCTCGCGGGCGATGAGCGTGTCGCTGGGCCGCGCACCGATGACGTAAGGCACGACGCCGGTGATGTTCCAGCGCGCGAGGGCCTCGCGCCAGACGTTGCGGTTCGAGTCGAGCGAGGCCCTCACCTTGGTGAACTCGGGCTTCAGCACCAGCGATTTGCGCGGCCCGGGCGAGTGCTCGAGCTGCAGCAGCAGGTTGATCCAGGCCGAGCTGCCGCTGCGAGCGCCAAAGCCCGGGGGCGTGCCGAGGAACTTGACCGCCTGCCGCTCGCGCTCGGCCACGCGGCTGGCAATCCGTTCGTTGAAGGCCTTCAGCTCGGCCGAGCCATCGGCGAACGCCGCGATGCGCTGGATTTCGTCGACCACCAGGCTGCGGATCGCGCGCAGGCCGTCGTCGGTCATGGCGGCGGGGCGCACGTCGTTGAACTCGATCGCGACCGGGTGGCCGCCCCATTCCTCGACCGTGGCACCGACCGAACTGGCACCGGTGTCGAGCCGGCGGTTGCGGCTGTCGATGAACAGCCCGTAGAGATTGGTGCTCGCATCGCCCGCGAGGTTGGCGAAGAAGAGTTCGGCCAGCAGTTGCTCGGCGGCGTCGAGCTTGCGTGTGGCCGGCCACACCACCGCGACGGGGCTGGGCTGCTGCGCGTTGGCGTGCGGGTACTCGTAGACGCGCAGCGCGCCTTCGGGGTCGCCGGCGGGTGGGGGCAACTTGTCCAGCGAATCGGCCGGGCGCGGGCGGCCTTTCGGCGCGTCCTTCATCAGCACGCGGTCGAAGCGCGCGAGCAGGCCATCGAGCGCGGTGGACTTCGGGAACGCGGCCACCGTGCCCATGTTGGCCAGGTGATGGGTGGCGGCGTGAAAGCGGCGGATGTCGGCGGGCGTCATGGTGCGGATGCCCGAAGGCTCGCCGCCCTGGTTGTAGGAGAGCGCATGGCGCGTGCCATAGACAGCGTGGCTCTGCGCCCGCCAGGCCTGCCAGCCACCGTTGGCCATCGAGGCCACCATCTCGTTGTAGACCGTGCCTTTCTCTTCCAGGCTGAGCGTGCCGTCACCGCTCTTCGTGACGCCGAAATTGCGCACCTCCAGCCGGATCTCGGAATCGCTGTAGTCCGGGTGCAGCATCGCGCGCTGCTGCTCGGCGTAGATGTCGAAGAAGGTGTCCAGGCCCGCGCTGGTGTTGAAGAAGTAGCTCGTGCGCCAGGTCTCGGTGTAGGCCGAGTCCGTCACCAGCGACATCGACTGCTTGGTGGCCAGCGTGCGGCCGCGGGTGCCGCGCAGCAGCAGCAGGTGCTCCTGCGTGTGCGGCTCGCCTTGGTCCGAGGTGGCGAAGGTCTTGACCCAGGTGAAGGACTGCGGCACCGACTCGATCTGTAGCAGGTCGAGCTGGAAGCCTGTGGGGCGGTGCATGAAGCGGGCGCCCAGCGGCCGGTCGGCGGCGTCGAGGTAGATCGCGCTGGCCTCGAAGCGGTGGGCCCGGTCGCCCGCCTTCAGGGTGGCGAGGTCAACGGGCGCAGCGTGGCTGGCTGCGGCGACGATGAGGGCTGTGGAGGCGAGCAACGCACGGCGCATGGCAACGGGTCTGGCGGCAAGGGTGGGCGAGTCTATCGAACGGCACGAGCCGCTTCCTCGGCAACTCGCTTGAATGCCTGCGTGAGTTTCCGCTCGATGCGCTGGTCAACATTGCGGCAGCGTTGGGGCGGCGTGTGCATGTCGAACTTGTGCAGGGTTTAGCCAGCGAGTGCGGGTCGACGACGGGCCCGGCTATCGCCTGTCTTTCACGCGGCGCGCCGGTGTCCTGATCGTGGTGCCGGTCAGAGCGTCAGCGTTTCGTCGCCGCCAGCGGTCTGACCCCCGCCGCGAAATCCGCCTCGGTCAGCCTGTGCCGCGCGCGGTCATCCGCCGCCAGCGGCGCCACTTCTTGCAGCGATGCATGGCAGCGCCGCACGAGGTCCTGATACACGACCGTGCCGTCGTGCTTCCAGGCGATCTCCGCCTCGGTCAGTTCGCGCACCACCTTGCCCGGCACGCCGGCCACGAGTGAGCGCGGCGGCACCTTCATGCCGGCGCGGATGAAGGCGCTGGCGGCGACGATGGCCTGTTCGCCGATCTCGGCCTCGTCCATCACCACCGCGTTCATGCCCACCAGCGCGTCGCGGCGGATGACGCAGCCGTGCAGCACGGCGCCGTGGCCGATGTGGCCGTCGGGCTCCACCAGGGTGTCGGCGCCGGGGAATCCGTGCAGGGTGCAGTTGTCCTGCACGTTGGCGCCGGCCTCGATGACGATGCGGCCGAAATCACCGCGCAGGCTGGCGCAGGGGCCGATGTAGACGCCGGGGCCGATCCACACGTCGCCGATCAGCACCGCGCTGGGGTGCACATGGGCGCTGGGGTCGACCACAGGCACCAGGCCGTCGATGGCGTAGCAGGGCATCGGGGTTCCTTCCGGGTCGGGCTTGTCTTGCATCAAGGGCAGGGCGCAGCATAAGATCGACCGACCGGTCGGTCAATGAATGGAAGGCCCCATGAATGATGACGCTTCGCTGTTGATTGCCACGCACGGCGCGGTGCGCGTGCTCACGCTGAACCGCCCCGCCGCGCTCAACAGCTTCACGGGCGAGATGCACGGCCGCCTGATGGCCGCGCTGGATGATGCCGCCGCCGACGCCTCGGTGCGCGCGCTGGTGCTCACGGGCGCCGGCCGCGGCTTCTGCGCCGGGCAGGACCTCAACGATCCGGCAATGGCCGGGCAGGGTGTGCCCGATGTGGGCGCGGTGATCGAGCAGCGCTACCGGCCCTTGTCCGAGCGCCTGTTTTCGATGCCGGTACCGACGATCGCCGCGGTCAACGGGGTGGCGGCCGGCGCGGGCGCCAATGTGGCCATCGGCTGCGACATCGTGTTTGCGGCCCGCAGCGCGAGCTTCATCCAGGCCTTCAGCAAGATCGGCCTGATTCCGGATGCAGGCGGCAGCTGGCTGCTGCCGCGGCTGGTGGGCCGTGCGCGCGCACTGGCGCTGGCGATGACCGGCGACAAGCTGCCGGCCGAAGAGGCCGAGCGCATCGGCCTGATCTGGAAGTGCGTGGACGACGCGGCGCTGATGGACACCGCGCTGGCCATGGCGCAGCGCCTGGCCGCGATGCCCAGCCGCGCGCTGGCCGCCACGCGGCGCGTGATCGATGCCGGCAGCCGCTCGAGCCTGGCCGACGCGGTGACGCTCGAGGCCCGCACGCAAGGCGATCTCGGCCGCGCGCCTGATTTCGCCGAAGGTGTGGCGGCGTTTCTCGGCAAGCGCGCTCCAAAGTTCAGCGATCGTTGAGCGATGACCCCAAAACAGATCGCCGAAGCCACGCGCGATGCGATGTGGGCCAACGACCGCGCGTCGAAGGCGCTGGGCATGCAGGTGCTGGCCATCGGCCCGGGCACGGCCACGCTGGCGATGACCGTGCGCGAAGACATGCTCAATGGCCACGACCTGTGCCACGGCGGCCTGGTGGCCGCGCTGGCCGACAGCGCCTTTGCCTTTGCCTGCAATGCCTACAACGAGATCACGGTGGCCTCGGGCTTCGACATCAACCTCTTTGCCGCGTCGCGCCTGGGCGATGTGCTCACCGCCTCGGCCCACGAGGTGAGCAAGGCCGGCCGCACGGGGGTCTACGACATCGAGGTCGTGAACCAGCTCGGCGAGCGCATCGCTGCCTTTCGGGGCCGCTCGCACACGATGAAGGGCAAGCCGCTGGTTGAAGGCCTGCCGATCGGCAAGCCCGCGCGCGGGGCGTGACGAAGGAGGCGAAGCGATGCCGGTGAAGACGCCTGCCCCCGGTGACCTCGAGCCGATCGAGCGCGCCAGCCAGGATGAGTTGCAGTCGCTGCAACTGCAACGGCTGCGCAAGACGCTGGAGCTAGCCTACGCCAACGTGGCGCATTACCGCGCCGCCTTCGACGCGCGCGGTGTGCACCCGTCGGACTGCAAGTCGCTGGCGGACTTGGCCAAGTTTCCGTTCACGACCAAGGGTGATCTGCGCGACAACTACCCCTTCGGCATGTTCGCGGTGCCGCGCGAGCAGGTGGTGCGCATCCACGCCAGCTCGGGCACCACCGGCAAGCCCACGGTGGTGGGCTACACGCAGGCCGACATCGACACCTGGGCCGACCTGGTGGCGCGCTCGATCCGCGCCGCCGGCGGGCGCGCCGGCGACATCGTGCAGGTGGCCTACGGCTACGGCCTGTTCACGGGCGGCCTGGGCGCGCATTACGGTGCCGAGAAACTCGGTTGCACGGTGATTCCGATCTCGGGTGGCCAGACCGAAAAGCAGGTCCAGTTGATCACCGATTTCAGGCCCGACATCATCATGGTCACGCCGAGCTACATGCAGGTGATCATCGAGGAGATGCTGCGCCAGGGGCTGGACCCGCGCGCGAGTTCGCTCAAGGTCGGCATCTTCGGCGCCGAGCCCTGGACGGAAGCGATGCGCCACGACATCGAGGTGCGCGCCGGGATCGATGCGGTCGACATCTATGGCCTGTCGGAAGTGATGGGCCCGGGCGTGGCCAGCGAATGCATCGAGACCAAGGACGGCCCGGTGATCTGGGAAGACCATTTCTATCCCGAGATCATCGACCCCGAAACCGGCGAGCCGATGCCCGAAGGCAGCGAGGGCGAACTCGTCTTCACCACGCTGACCAAGCAGGCACTGCCGGTGATCCGCTACCGCACGCGCGACCTGACGCGCCTGCTGCCGCCGACCGCGCGCTCGATGCGCCGCATGGGCAAGATCGTCGGCCGCAGCGACGACATGCTGATCATCCGCGGCGTCAACGTCTTCCCGACGCAGATCGAGGAGCTGGTGCTGCAGCACGGGCAGCTCTCGGGCCAGTACCAGCTGGTCGTGACGCGCCAGGGCCACCTCGACGAGCTGCAGGTGCTGTGCGAGCTGGTGCCGCCACACGCCGGCGCCGACCGCGCCGAGGTGGCGGGCGCACTGCAACAGCGCATCAAGACCCTGATCGGCGTCAGCGCCACGGTCAGCGTCGGCGCACCCGATTCGATCGAGCGCACGCTCGTCGGCAAGGCGCGCCGCGTCATCGACAAAAGAAGCAAGTAAGGAGGCTGGTATGTACACGCAAGCCATGGACACGCAGCGCGACGAGGCGGGCCCTGCCGCCACGGCCGATGACGCCGGGCAGCTGCAGCGCTTCGATGTGCGCATCGACGAAGGCGAGTTCATCGAGGCCAAGGACTGGATGCCCGCGAACTACCGCAAGACGCTGCTGCGCCAGATCAGCCAGCATGCGCATTCGGAGATCGTCGGCATGCTCCCCGAAGCTAACTGGATCGGCCGCGCACCGACGCTCAAACGCAAGGCCATCCTGCTGGCCAAGGTGCAGGACGAGGCCGGCCACGGCTTGTACCTGTATGCCGCGGCCGAGACCCTGGGCACCAGCCGCGATCAGATGATCGACGCGCTGCATGTGGGCCGTGCCAAGTACAGCTCGATCTTCAATTACCCCACGCTCAGCTGGGCCGACATCGGCAGCATCGGCTGGCTGGTCGATGGCGCGGCGATCATGAACCAGGTGCCGATCTGCCGCTGTTCGTACGCGCCCTATGCGCGCGCGATGATCCGCATCTGCCGCGAAGAGAGCTTCCATCAGCGCCAGGGATTCGACAGCCTGCTGGTGATGATGCGCGAAGGCACCGACGCGCAGCGCGCGATGGTGCAGGACGCCGTGCACCGCTGGTGGTGGCCCTGCCTGATGATGTTCGGCCCGCCCGACGACCAGAGCCCGAACTCGGCGCAGGGCATGCGCTGGGGCATCAAGCGCATCAGCAACGACACGCTGCGGCAGAAGTTCGTCGATGCCGCGGTCGAGCAGGCCAAGGTGCTCGGCGTGACGCTGCCCGACCCCGATCTGCGCTGGAACGACGAGCGCGGCCATTGGGATTTCGGCGCCATCGACTGGAGCGAGTTCTGGCGCGTCGTCGGCGGCGACGGCGCCTGCAACCGCGAGCGCCTGGCCGCCCGCGTCGAGGCCTGGGAGGAAGGCGCCTGGGTGCGCGAGGCGGCGCTGGCGTTTGCCGCCAAGCAGGAACTGAAGGAGGCTGCATGACCCTTCGACAAGCTCAGGGTGATCGGGTGGCGGACGAGAGGTCGACGACTGGAACAGCGACTGAATGGCCGTTGTGGGAAGTCTTCGTACGCACCCGCGCTGGTCTGGACCACAAGCATTGCGGCAGCCTGCACGCGGCCGACGCGCAGCTGGCGATCCAGCTGGCGCGCGATGTCTACACCCGGCGCCAGGAAGGTTGCAGCGTGTGGGTCGTGCGCTCCGACCAGATCGTGGCCAGCGACCCGGGCGACAAGGCGATGTACTTCGATCCGATGGAAGACAAGGTGTATCGGCACCCGAGCTTCTACAAGCTGCCATCCGAAGTCGATCACATGTAGGTCATGTCTGTGCAGTCGATCGCTTCTCTCAGCATCCGCTGGACGCCGCAGCTGCAGTACCTGCTGCGCATTGCCGACACCTGCCTGATCCTCGGCCAGCGTCTGGGCGAGTGGTGCGGCCACGCGCCGGTGCTCGAAGAAGACATCGCGTTGACCAACATGGCGCTGGACCTGCTCGGCCAGACGCGCGGTGTGCTCACGCGCGCCGGCCAGCTCGAAGGCCAGGGCCAGGACCGTGTGTATGACGAGGACCAACTCGCCTTCCTGCGCGACGAGCGCGAGTACCGCAACCTGACGCTCGCCGAATTGCCGCGCGGCGACTTCGCCTTCACGGTCCTGCGCAACTTGATGCTCGCCACCTGGCTCAAGTTGCACTGGGACAGGTTGCAGGGCTCGTCCGATGCCGAGCTCGCCGCGATCGCCGGCAAGGCGGTCAAGGAAGCGCGCTACCACCAGCAGCATGCCGCCGACTGGGTGGTGCGGCTGGCCGATGGCAGCGACGAATCGCGCTGGCGCATGCTGGCCGCGCTGACCGAGCTGTGGCGCTACGTGCCCGAGATGTTTGCCGACGACGAAGTCGACGAAGCGGCGCTCGTCAGCGGCCTGGGCCCCGCACGCAGCGCGCTAGGCGAAGCCTGGGGGGTCGAGATGGCCGAGGTGTTCGACGCCGCGCAGCTCGCCCCGCCCGCCGCGGGGCCCTGGCTCAGCACCGGCACGCTCGGCGTGCACAGCGAGCACATGGGCCGCTTGCTGGCCGAGATGCAGCATCTGCAGCGCGCCTACCCTGGAGGTGTCTGGTGAGCGTGCAAGCCGCCTGGGCGGTGCTCGAGCAGGTACCCGACCCCGAGGTGCCGGCGCTGTCGCTGTGCGACCTGGGGGTCGTGCGCGATGTGCGCGCTGACGGCAGCGGCCTGGAGGTCGTGCTGACACCCACCTACAGCGGCTGCCCGGCCACCGAGGTCATCGAGCGCAGCGTCATCGAGGCGCTCGACGCTGCGGGGCTGGGCCCGACGCGCGTGACGATGCAACGTGCGCCGGCCTGGACGACCGACTGGATGAGCGACGCCGGACGACGCAAGCTGCGCGAGTGCGGCATCGCGCCACCGGGCCCTGTGGCGCCAGGGCAGGGCGCGCCGATCCGCATCCTGCGCCGCGCCGATCCGGTGGACTGCCCGCGCTGCGGCAGTGCCAGCACGGAGCGGCTGTCGGCGTTCGGCTCCACCGCCTGCAAGGCGCTGTACCGCTGCCTCGCCTGCCGCGAACCCTTCGAGCATTTCAAGCCGAT
>JANMSS010000334.1:0-2311 GCA_031389585.1 Burkholderiales bacterium
AAGGCCGCCGCTTCGACGTCTTCAAACGACACGCCGCGCGCCTGGGCCTTGGCCGTCAGCACGCGTTCTTGCCGCTCGCCCGAGACGATGCCCGGCAGCAGGGCGTTGACACGGATGTTGTCGGGCCCAAGTTCGACCGCCAGCGAGCGCATCAGCCCGATCACGCCCCACTTTGCCGCCGCATAGGGCGTGCGCAGCGCAAAGCCGAGCCGCCCCGCCAGCGAAGACACGTTGACGATGCTGGCATTGGACGAGGCCCGCAACGCCGGCACGGCCAGGCGCACGCAATTGAATTGGCCGGTCAGATCGACCGCGATGCAGCGGTCCCAGGCGTCGGGATCGATGACGTCGACCTTGCCGGTCGGCCCGGCAATGCCGGCGTTGTTGACCAGGCAATCCAGCCCACCCAGGTGCGCCAGCGCCGCGGCAAACCAGCGCGCGACCTCGGCGCGCTGCGAAACGTCGCAGGGCGCGGCGTGCAGCAGGGGATCGGACCGCGCCAGCGCCGCCAGGGCGGCCACGTCGACATCGCACACGGCGACGCGCGCGCCTTCGCGAACGAACGCCCGCGCAATCGCCAGACCGATGCCGTTCGCACCGGCGGACACCATCACGCGCAGCTCCTTGAGTTGCAGATCCATCTCTGTGCCTTTCGTATGCTCTAGTCGCGTGGCAGCACGCCGCGTGCCTCGATGAACGCCGCCGTGCTGCCGATATCTTCCTGCAGGGCCTGGCGCGCCGCGCCTGCGTCACCGTGCTCGATGGCGGCGAGCAATTGCGCATGGCAGTGTGCCGCGACGCCGCTCCTCAGGCGGTTCTCGCCATCGCGCAGGTCCAGGTTGAGCACCGGCCCGATGCGCAGCCACAAACCTTCGATGATGGCCACCAGTGCGGGCATGGCTGCGGCGCGGTACAGCGCGAAGTGCAGGTTGGCGTTGGCGGCGATTGCCACGTCAACGTCGGGCGCGCGGCGCGTGCTCTCGCGTCGGAACTTGGCTTCGTGGCGACGCAAGGCCGCACGCTCGCTGCCGCCGCGCCGGTGTGCCGCATGTTCGGCGGCAAGGCCCTCGACGCACATGCGGATCGCCGTCAATTCGCGAAATTGCGGCAATGACATCAACGGCACCTGCACTGCCCGTTTGGGTGTTACCTCGAGCGCGCGCTCGGCCACCAGCCGCGCCACCGCGTCGCGCACCGGTTGCATCGACACGCCCTGCTGCAGCGCCAGTGTGCGCAGCGACAGCTTGTCGCCCGGCGCCAGCATGCCGGTGATCAGCTGCGCGCGCAGGTGCGCCAGCACCTGTGCGCCCAAAGTGTCGTCCATGGTGGGTCTGCGATGCGCGTCGAAGAATTGGGGGGGCGGTGAAGTTCCGGGTGGACAAGCCGTGAAATTTTGGGCACGATAACTGTGATCACAGATCATGGCAAGCAGGTGTGCCGTGGCAGGGCTCTCTACCCGAAGCCAGGTCGGTGAACCCCTTCAACTCCAGGAGACGACCCCAATGAGTGCAAACATCGACACCCGCCGCCGCACCGTGCTCGCAGGCGCCACGGCTGCCGTGGCCACGCTCGGCTTTCCCGCTCTGTCGCGCGCGCAAAGCGATGTCATCCGCATCGGCCATCTGACGCCGCGCACCGGATTTCTCGGCCCCTTGGGCGAGTTCGCCGTGCAGGCGGCCGACATGGCCGTGGGCGAGATCAACGCCGCCGGCGGCGTCAACGGGCGCAAGATCGAATTGCTGAAGGAAGACTCGGTCAACCCGCAGACCGCGTCGACCAAGGCCGAACGCATGATCGAGCGCGACAAGGTGGCCTGCATCATCGGCGAGATCTCGTCGGCATCGGCGCTCACGATCAGCCAGGTCGCCGAGCGCACGCGCACCCTGTTCATCAACACCGGCGCCAACTCGGATGAGTTGCGCGGCAAGGGCTGCAAGAAGTTCATGTTCCACATCGAGAGCCAGAATTCGATGTACGTCAAGACCTGCGGCCGCTCGCTGCTGGCGCAGGGCCTGGTCAAGGGCAAGAAGTGGTTTTCGCTGACGGCCGACTACGCCTTCGGCCACGACCTGCTGAAGGTGTCCAAGCGCTTCATGGCGGCCAACGGCGGCGACTTCTCCGCCGACAAGTTGGTGCCTACCGACGCCACCGATTTCTCGGGGCTGCTGCTCGAGATCAGGCGTGCCAAGCCCGACCTGGTGATCTCCAACCTGGCGGGCAACCAGGTCACCAACTTCCTCAAGCAGTACTCGGAATTCGGCCTGACCTTCCCGGTGGCGGGTTTCGGCTTCGACATGGCGCTGGCCTGGGC
>JANMSS010000198.1:0-8204 GCA_031389585.1 Burkholderiales bacterium
ACGGCGGCTGGCTTCATCGGTCTGCTCGGGCTTCAGGCCCCGCTGCTGCTGCAGCACAGCATTGATCTGGTGAACGGTGATCTCTTCCTTGTTCACCTTGGCCGCGGTCTGTGTCGCGGGCTTGTCCTTCTTGTCGCCGCATGCGGTCAACAACGCCGACACCGCCACGGCGACCCACACCAGCGTGAGGCGGCGCCGACCCGCTGTCTGCACAGCTATGACTCTCATACTTCGACTACTCCTGGCGCAGCGCCGTGTTGCGGTGGTCATGGTGCCAGCCCCCCCATGGGGGCAGCCGGCTGCAAAGCATGTCGAGTGTAGCGATCACGCCCCGGCAACGCGGCACTCAAGTACAGGGGTACTGCCACGCGCTACCGTGCATAGCGCAACAAACGCACGACCTTGCGACAAAACAGGCTCCTTCAGCGCTCGCGCAACGTCGATTCGGCTCCATGGCAGCCCCTTCGGCCAGGGGTGCGCGTCGACCCCTAGCAGCGCACCCCAACATGCAGCGCCACCACCCCGCCCGACAGGTTGTGCACGTCGACATGGCCAAAGCCGGCGGCCTTCATCATCGCCTTCAGCGTGGCCTGGTCGGGATGCATGCGGATCGACTCGGCAAGGTACCGGTAGCTGTCGCCGTCGCCGGCCACCCACTGGCCGAGCTTGGGCAGCACATTGAACGAGTACCAGTCGTAGGCCTTGGCCAGCGGGGCCGCGACCCTGGAAAACTCGAGCACCAGCAGGCGGCCGCCATGGCGCAGCACGCGCGCCATCTCGGCCAGGGCTTGCTCCTTGTGCGTCATGTTGCGCAGGCCGAAAGCCACGCTGACCAGGTCGAACGAAGCGTCAGGCAGCGGCAGGCGCTCGGCGTCGCAGAGGACGGTGGGCAGCAGCAGGCCTTCGTCGATCAGGCGGTCGCGGCCCTCGCGCAACATGGCCTCGTTGATGTCGGTGTGCAGCACCAGGCCACTGCGACCCACCCGGTGGGCAAAAGCGCGCGCCAGGTCGCCGGTACCGCCCGCAAGGTCGAGCACGCGGTCACCGTCGTGCAGGTTGGCGATTGCTACCATGTAGGCCTTCCAGGCCCGGTGCAGCCCGAGCGACATCAGGTCGTTCATGAGGTCGTAGTTCGGCGCCACTGCGTCGAACACGCCGCGCACGCGACGGGCCTTGTCGGCCTCTGCCACCGACTCGAAACCGAAGTCGGTTTTCGTGCCTTGGGTCATGTCAATGCGAGTGGCCGCATCCCGCGCCGGCCGGCACAGCCATCGGCGCGTCGCGCGACATGCCTGCGCTTTGCACGTGCGCTTCGTAGTCGCGCCAAAGCTTGTCCTGCTGCGAGCCCAGGTAGTAGAGGTAGTCCCAGGAAAAGATGCCCGTGCTGTGGCCGTCGCTGAAGGTCGGCTGCACGGCATAGTGACCCACCGACTCGAGGCCGTCGATGCCGACCTCGCGCTTGCCGGTCTGCAGCACTTCTTGTCCCGGGCCGTGACCCTGCACCTCGGCCGACGGCGAGTAAACGCGCATCAGCTCGAAGGGGATGCGAAAGGTTGCGCCGTCGTCGAAACCGACCTCGAGCAGCCTCGACTGCTGGTGCAACGTGAGCTCGGTCGGACGGGGTTTATCGGCCATGCCGCAGTGTAGCGGGGGCGCGATCAACGACTTTGTTCACGCACTTCGTCGACCACAGTGCGGCCTGCGCCCAGAGAATTCCAGCATTGCGAGCGGGTCGGCGCTGTGGCCCGTGCGCGGCCTGAATCGTCGTTCTGGAGCCCCACGTTGAGCCCCCTGCAAGGACTGTTGATCACCCTCGGTAGCTTTGTGCCCTGCGCCGCGCTGCTCTGGCTGGCGGCCGCGCTCTATGCTCAGGCGAGGATCGAGCCGGCGCTGTCCCAGCGCGGCCTGCGCGGCATGGCCTTGGGATTGGCGGCAGCCGGCCTGTGGTGGCCGCTGCAGTTGGCCAGCACCGTGCTGACCCATCCAAGCACGGACACCCAGCTGTGGCAACTTGCGCTGCTGGCACTGGCGGTCGTGCTGCCTGCACTTGCCGCCCAAGCCGCCTCCAGCGACCAACCCTGGCTGAGTGGCGGCCGTGCGGGCATGGCGGCCGGCGTCACATTGATGGCGGTATTGACCATTTCCGCGGTGTCGAACGCCCCCCACAGCACTGACACCCACCTGCGTACAGCCCTGGGGGCGGTCGTCCTGGCGGCTGCACTGATGGCCATGGCCCTGCCCTACGGCAATGTGCGGCTGGGCACGCGTCTGCGCGTGGCGGCTGCGCTGGCCGCGGCGGCTGCGCTGGTGTTGGCGCCGGTGCCGCTGCGCGACTCGCAAGCCACCTGGACCCACCCCGCCATCGGCCCCATATTGGCGCTGGCCCTGTTTGGTGCTGGCCTGCTGGCCTTGGTTCGCCAGAGCCGGCCGATGGCACGAAGCATTGCACGTCTGCCGGCGCATACGATTGAAACGCTGGAGGACGGGCTGACCCGGCTGCCCACGCGGGCTCATTTCGAGACCCAACTGGCAGCCGCCGTAGTGCAATGTGATGCCAACAGCAGCAAGCTGGCGCTGCTGTTTATCGACCTCGACGGCTTCAAGCCAGTCAACGACAGCTTCGGCCACAGCAGCGGTGACCGAGTGCTGCAAAGTGTCGGCAAGCGATTGAGAGCCTGCGCCGACCACAGCGACGTGATCGCGCGGGTGGGCGGTGACGAGTTCCTGATGCTGCTGGTCAACGCCGGCACCCAGGATGATGTGTCACAGCGCGCACGCAAGATCGTCAATTCGCTGGCGCAGCCCTTCGAGGTCGAAGACCGCGAGGTCGGCATTGGTTGCTCGATCGGCATCGCCTTCTACCCCGACGACGGCCAGCACGCCAAGCTGATCGCTCGCGCCGATTCGGCGATGTACGCCGCCAAGCGCGCCGGCGGTGGCGGGTTCTGCTTCTTCGTGCCGGCCATGGAAGACGATGCGCGCGAACGCTTCGACCTCTTGCGCGATCTGCGCCTTGCGCTCGAGCGCAAGGAACTCGAGTTGTACTACCAGCCGAAGATAGACGCCGCGACCGGCAAGGTCACCGCTGCCGAAGCGTTGCTGCGCTGGCAGCATCCGACGCGCGGCATGGTGTCGCCGTCGGTGTTCATTCCAATCGCCGAGCGCTTCGGTCTGATCCGCACCATCGGCCAATGGGTCATCGAAGACGCCTGCCGGCAAGCCCGCGTCTGGCTCGACAGGGGTCTGAAGATGCGCGTGGCGATCAACCTGTCAGCCTCGCAGATGCGCCAGGAAGATATCGTCGCCCGCATCGAAGGCGCCCTGGCGCGACACCACGTCGACCCGGGGTTGCTGACCTGCGAGATCACCGAGTCGGTGGCGATGGAAGACACCAAGGCCACACAGGCCACCTTCCGCGAACTCGGCGCCGCAGGCATCCACTTGTCGATTGACGACTTCGGCACCGGCTATTCGAGCCTGGCCTACCTGCGCAAGCTGCCGGCCGAGGAGCTGAAGATCGACCGCAGCTTCGTGTTGGACGTCGAATACAGCGCCGACGCTCGCGCCGTGGTCGATGCCGTCGTCAAGCTGGCGCATGCGCTAAGCCTGAAGGTGGTCGCCGAAGGCGTTGAGAACGAGCGCCAGCAGCGCATCCTGGTCCAGCTCGGGTGCGACGAACTCCAAGGTTTTCTGTTCGCCAGGCCAATGACCGCGCGCTCGCTTTTACTGTGGGCGTTGGACGATCGCAAGGAGCAGATGCAGAGTTTCGCCGCCTCGCTGTTCGCCAACACACGGGACGACTTCAGCAGCTACCAGCCGACTGACATCGTGGCCGGTGGCAGTCATGACCATTTCCGGCCGACAGTGGTCGGCGCACACGCGTTCGCCGACACTGACAAGCAACCGCTCGTGGCCACTTCCGGCGCACCTCACGCGCACTGAACTGCCACGGTGCGGTCACATGGGCTGGCAGCAGGCGTTGCGCGTTACGGCGCTGACCCCTGCCCGCTCAGTCGCATGCGGTCTGCTGCTGACACTGCCGCCAGCAGTTCGCCGACGAAGCGGTCATGCTCGCGGTACGCGCGATCGGCGTCGCCATCGATTGACGAGACGCGAAACAGGAGCCCGTACGGCACCTGGCCGGTCAGCCCAAGGCGGATTTCGGCAAGGCGATGCTCGAACCGGCTCGTGACCGCACGGTCAGCCACCGCGAACCAGTAGGTCACCGGCTCGATGCGGGCGCCCAACTGCGTGCTCAGTCGACGCCCGGGCACGGTGCCGAAAGGCGTCTTGATGTCGGCCGCGATGTTCTTGTGGACTGTGAAACCCTGCGCCGGGTAGCAGACCTCGGGCTTGTGCGCCTGCAACCCGCCGCGCTGATCGTCGCCATAGGCCAGCGACAGCATCACCCGATAGCCCTGGGCATCGACATAGGTGCGCACGAGCACCTGGCTGTAGAGCTTGTCCAGCAACTGCTGCGTCTGCGGATTGACCACGGCCACGGTTTGCGCTGGCTCTTCGCGCCACTGCCCGAACTGCTTCGGAATGGCCGTGTCGAGCTGGATTTTCGGAGTCCGATCCGCGGCACTTGCCGACGGTCTGGCGAAGTAGGCGACGGCGGACGCTGTGCACATCAGCGCCGCCAGCGTCAGCGCCACCTTCATTGAAGCCAATTGCACGCCCTCGCCAGATCAGATCCCGATGCGGATCGCGAATTGTGCCCTGCAACGCCATCGACACCAGCGTTGCGCGGCCACGGACAGCAAACCAGCGCACAGCCAGGGGCCAATCTCAGCAAGAATTCACGCTGGCTACACCAACACTCGCTCGATGCCACCGGCGTTGGCCCGTGCCACATACGCCGGCAACCAATCCTCGCCGAGGATCTTGCGCGCCATCTCGACCACGATGTAATCGGCTTCGAGCAGGCCGCTATTCAGGTCACCCTCGAAGCGCTTTAATCCCTGCAGGCAACTTGGGCAGCTGGTCAGAATCTTGACGTTCGCGTCTGCCGGCAGTGGCACCGCAGCCCGCAGCGCCGCCTCGCCCATCTTCAGCTCTTCTTCCTTGCGGAATCGCACCTGCGTCGAGATGTCGGGCCGGGTCACGCCCAGGGTGCCGCTTTCGCCACAGCAACGTTCGTTCTTCAGGACGTTGTTGCCAAGCAGCGCCGTGACGGTCTTCATCGGCTCCTGCAGCTTCATCGGGCTGTGGCAGGGGTCGTGGTACAGATACCCGACCGATCCTGAGCCTGTCGAAGGACCCAACACGATGCCCTTCTCCAGCAGGTACTCGTGGATGTCGATGATGCGGCAGCCGGGGAAGATGTCCTCGAAGCGGTAGCCCTGCAATTGGTCGTAGCAGGTGCCGCAGCTCACGACCACGGTCTTGATGTCGAGGTAGTTCAGGGTGTTGGCCACGCGGTGGAACAGCACCCGGTTGTCGGTGATGATCTTTTCGGCCTTGTCGAACTGGCCCGCGCCGCGCTGCGGGTAGCCGCAGCACAGATAGCCCGGCGGCAGCACGGTCTGCACGCCAGCGTGCCAGAGCATCGCCTGCGTCGCCAGGCCGACCTGCGAGAACAGGCGCTCGGAGCCGCAGCCGGGGAAATAGAACACCGCCTCGGTATCGGCCGTGGTCGCCACCGGATCACGGATGATCGGTACGTAGTTCGCGTCCTCGATGTCGAGTAGCGCGCGGGCGGTCTTCTTCGGCAAGCCGCCGGGCATCTTCTTGTTGATGAAGTGGATGACCTGCTCCTTGATCGGCGTGCGCCCGACCGTGGCCGGTGGCGCACGGGTCTGCGCCTTGGCGGCCAGCCTGAGCAGGTTGTGCGCGAAGCGCTGCGCCTTGAAGCCGACATCGACCATTGCGCCGCGCATCAGCTTGATGGTCCGTGGATTGGTGGCGTTGAGGAACATCATTGCCGCGGCGTTGCCGGGCCGAAAGCTCTTCTGCCCCATCTTGCGCAGCAAGTTGCGCATGTTCATCGAGACCTCGCCGAAGTCGATATCCACAGGGCACGGCGCCGCGCACTTGTGGCACACCGTGCAGTGGTCGGCCACGTCCTCGAACTCTTCCCAGTGGCGAATCGCAATACCGCGCCGCGTCTGCTCTTCATAGAGGAATGCTTCGATCAGCAGCGAGGTGGCGAGAATCTTGTTGCGCGGGCTGTAGAGCAGGTTGGCCCGCGGCACATGCGTGGCGCAGACCGGTTTGCACTTGCCGCAGCGCAGGCAGTCCTTGATCGAGTCGCTGATGGCGCCGATGTCGCTCTGCTGCATGATCAGCGATTCGTGCCCCATCAGGCCGAAGCTGGGGGTGTAGGCGTGGCTCAGGTCCGCGACATGGGCCATCGACGACAGGGCCCCTGCCCCGTCGCCACCATCAGCCGCTTCATAGCGCAGCAGCTTGCCTTTGTTGAAGCGACCCTCAGGATCGACGCGGCGCTTGTACTCGGCGAAACCGCTCAGCTCGTCATCTGACAGAAATTCGAGCTTGGTGATGCCGATGCCATGCTCACCCGAGATCACACCGCCCAGGCTGCGCGCCAGCGCCATGATGCGCACGACCGCCGCGTGCGCCGTCTGCAGCATCGCGTAGTTGTCGCTGTTGACCGGAATATTGGTGTGCACATTGCCATCGCCGGCATGCATGTGCAGCGCCACCCAAACGCGGCCACGCAGGACTTGCCTGTGGATGCACCGGCACTCCTCCAGCAGGGAGACAAAGGCAGCCCCGGCAAAGAGTTGCTGCAACGGCTTCAATAGCTGCGTCTTCCATGACGCACGCAACCGGGCGTCTTGCAGCAGGGCGAAGAAGGTGTCGCCACCCCGCTCGGGCTGCGCCGCGTCGAGCCCGGCCAGCCAGCCCGACCACAACGCCCGCACCTCGGCCAGCAGTGCCAACGCCTGTTGCACACGGTCTTCGAGCAACTCGGCGCTCGAGATGTCGCCGGCATCGTCGCCCTTGCCCAGCGGCAGCGAACCGCGCGCAAAAAAGTGCGCCAGCGCATCGACCAGCTCGAGCTTGTTGCGCAAGCTGAGCTCGATATTGATGCGCTCGATGGCGTCGGTGTACTCACCCATGCGCTCAAGCGGAATAACCACGTCTTCGTTGATCTTGAAGGCGTTGGTGTGCTTGGCGATCGCCGCGGTGCGCTTGCGGTCGAGCCAGAATTTCTTGCGCGCGTCAGCACTGACCGCAACAAAGCCCTCGCCATCACGGCTGTTGGCGATGCGCACGACCTCGCTGGTGGCCAGCGCCACGGCGTTCTCGTCGTCGCCCACAATGTCACCGACCAGCACCATCTTCGGCAGGCCATTGCCTTGCGCCTGCGCCGCGCGCTTGCTCTTGGTGGCGTAGCCCACCGCCTTCAGGTAGCGCTGATCGAGGTGCTCCAGGCCGGCGAGCTTGACGTCGCTGCGTGCAAACAGCATGTCCTTGATCGCGACGATGCTCGGCACCGCGTCCTTGGCGTTGCCAAAGAACTCCAGGCACACCGTGCGCACATGGCGCGGCATGCGGTGCACGATCCAGCGCGCGCTGGTGATCAGGCCATCGCAACCTTCCTTCTGGATGCCCGGCAGGCCGGCGAGGAACTTGTCGGTGACGTCCTTGCCCAGGCCTTCCTTGCGGAACGTGCGGCCCGGGATGTCCAGGCGCTCGGTGCGCTCCAGCTTCTTGCCGCTGGCGTCGAAGTACTTGAGCTCGAAACTGGCGAGCTCGGCGTCGTGGATCTTGCCCAGGTTGTGGCCGAGCCGCGTGACCTCGAGCCACTTGGCCTCGGGTGTGACCATGCGCCAGCTGACCAGGTTGTCAAGGGCGGTTCCCCACAGCACGGCCTTCTTGCCACCGGCATTCATCGCGATGTTGCCGCCGATGCAGCTGGCTTCGGCCGAGGTCGGGTCTACAGCAAACTCGAAGCCGGCGCGCTCGGCCGCGTCGGCCACGCGCTGCGTGACGACACCCGCCTCGGTCCAGACCGTGGCCACGGGCTGCCCGACGCCCGGTAGCGCGAACATCTCGACCTCGCTCATGGCTTCGAGCTTTTCGGTGTTGATGACTGCGCTCTTCCAGGTCAGCGGCACCGCACCGCCGGTGTAGCCGGTGCCGCCACCGCGCGGAATGATGGTCAGGCCCAGCTCGATGCAGCCCCTGACCAGCCGCGCCATCTCGGCCTCGCTGTCGGGCGTGAGTACCAC
>JANMSS010000365.1:0-2207 GCA_031389585.1 Burkholderiales bacterium
TAGTAGGGCAGGGTGCCGATGCCCGAGGCGAACTTCGCGTTGCGCTTGATGCTGCCGTAGAGCGCCGACGAGCCGGTGACCATCGCGCACTCGCCCGACACAAATGTGGCGTCGGTCTTGTTGCCGCGGCCCTGGTACACGTGCAGGCCCTGCTTGGCCATGTTGGCCAGGTTCTCGATGTGGCGTACATGCAGCGGCGTGTTGAATGCCAGCCGGGTGTCCATGCCGCCGAAGCCATTGCGCTTGGTCGCGAACTCGACGTTGTGCCAGGCGGAGAAGCTCTCGAGCTGGGTCCAACTGCCCCAGCTGGTCGCGAATGGGCATTTGTGGCCACCGGCCTTGAGCTTGGCGGCCGCCAACGCGACCTCGGGCCAGGTGGTCGGCGGCTTCTCGGGGTCCATACCCGCGGCCTTGAAGGCGTCCTTGTTGTAGTGAAAGACCGGCGTCGAGCTGTTGAACGGGAAGCTCATCATTTCGCCGTTCGGCGCGGTGTAGTAGCCCGCCACCGCCTCCACATAGGCCTTGGGGTCGAACTTCAGGCCGGCGTCCTTCATGATCTTGGTCACTGGCACGATCGCGCCCTTGCTGGCCATCATGGTGGCGGTACCGACTTCGAAGACCTGCAGCACGTGCGGCGCGTTGCCGGCGCGGAAGGCGGCGATGGCGGCCGTCATCGACTCGTCGTAGGTGCCCTTGAAGGTCGGCACGACCTTGTAATCCTTCTGGCTGGCGTTGAAGTCCTTGGCCAGGTCATTGACCCACTCACCCAGGGCGCCGGGCATCGAGTGCCACCATTGGACTTCGACCTGCGCCTGCGCCGATGCGGCGCCGAGCGACAGAACCGACGCGAGAGCGAGAGAGTGCAGTTTCATGAGGACGGCTCCGTGAGGTTAAGTGGTTGCACGCTGACGCGTGATTCGTGAACGAGCGAGTGGTACTTGCGACAACCTCCGTTTTTGTCATGGAACGGGGGTGCGGGCAACGGGGAATACCCCGCGCGCGCTGCGCAATCTGCGTATCAGCCAAGTGTAATGCTGCGCTGCGGTACGATTGCCGCTCACCCTTTGCCACGGGCGCGACGCCGCCACGCGCCCGGACTCAATGAACGCCCCCCTGCCCCTGCGTCTTGGCAATGTTGCCGGTGACGAAACCGACGCCTTGGCTGTGCCGCGGTTGCGCGAGATCCCGTACAACTACACCTCGTTCTCGGACCGCGAGATCGTGCGCCGACTGCTGGGCGAGCGTGCCTGGGAGATCCTTGCCCGGTTGCGCGCAGAGCGCCGCACCGGCCGCTCGGCGCGCATGCTCTACGAGGTGTTGGGCGACATCTGGGTGGTGCAGCGCAACCCGTACCTCGAAGACGACCTGCTCGACAATCCGAAGCGCCGCGCGCAGTTGATCGAAGCCCTCCACCATCGCCTCGGCGAGGTCGAGAAGCGCCGCACCCAGGGCGACGCGACACCCCGCGATGAAATGGTCGGCGAATTGCTGGCGGCCGCGCGGGCGGCCGTCGAGCGTTTTGCCGCGCACTTTCGCGCGGTGTGGGACTTGCGCAAGCAGACGCGCCGCGTGCTCGGTCGCTGCACGGCCAAGGACAACATCAAGTTCGACGGCCTCTCGCGGGTCTCGCATGTCACCGATGCCACCGACTGGCGCATCGAAATGCCCTTCGTGGTGCTCACGCCCGACAGCGAAGCCGAGATGGCGCGGCTGGTCAAAGGCTGCATCGAACTGGGCCTGACCATCATCCCGCGCGGCGGGGGCACCGGCTACACCGGCGGTGCGGTGCCGTTGACATGGAAGAGCGCAGTCATCAATACCGAGAAGCTCGAGGCGATGAGCGAGGTTGAGATGCTCGCGCTGTCGGGTGTCAGCCAGCCCGTGGCCACGGTATGGACCGAGGCCGGTGTGGTGACACAACGCGTGGCCGATGCGGCCGAGCGCGCCGGCTTCGAGTTCGCGGTCGACCCGACGTCGGCCGAGGCCAGCTGCATCGGCGGCAACATCGCGATGAACGCCGGCGGCAAGAAGGCCGTGCTGTGGGGCACGGCGTTGGACAACCTGGCCAGCTGGCGCATGGTCACGCCCGAGGCCAAGTGGCTCGAGGTCACGCGGCTGAACCACAACCTGGGCAAGATCCACGACGCCGAGGTCGCCAGCTTCGAACTCAAGTACTTCGACGCTAGTGGCAAGAAGCTCGAGCGCAC
>JANMSS010000379.1:0-3592 GCA_031389585.1 Burkholderiales bacterium
ATTTCGCGCGAGGCCCTGTCGGAGCGCGAGAGCCGGCGCTGGACCGACATCGTTTCCTTCGTCATCAACATGGAGCAGGTTGCCGACATCATCGAGCGCGTGCTGCAGGACGTCGAAGACAAGAAGGTGCGCAAGAACCGCAGCTTCTCCGACGCGGGCATGGCCGAGATCGCGCACCTGCACGAGCGCCTGCTGGCCAACCTGCGCCTGGGAATGAGCGTGTTCCTCGATGGCCACGTGCGTGACGCAAAGAAGTTGCTCGAGGAGAAGAGCCGCTTCGGCAGCCTCGAGCGTGAATACGCAGGCACCCACATCGCCCGACTGCAGGACAACACCGCGCAGAGCATTGAAACCAGCTCGTTGCACCTGGACCTGATCAGCGACTTGAAGCGCATCAACTCGCACATCTGCTCGATCGCCTACCCGGTGCTGGACGCGGCCGGCGAGCTGGCCAAGCCACGTACCCGCCAATCGGTGCTGCCACCGCCGGACACCCACGAGCCGACCGCCGGATGACCCTGACCTGGCCCGTGATGCTGGCGGTGCTCGCTGGCGCGGTGCTGCACGCTGGCTGGAATGCGCTGGTCAAGTCCAGTGGCGACAAGGAACTCGACACCGCGCTGGTGCACTTTCTGGGTGCCGTCGTGGCCTTGCCGCTGCTGCTGGTGGTGGGCCTGCCGCCGACCGTCGCGCTGCCCTTCATCGCCGCCTCGCTGGTGATCCACATCGGCTACTACATTGCGCTGGCGGGCGCCTACAAACACGGTGAGCTCGGCCTGACCTACCCGATCATGCGCGGCTTTGCGCCGCTGCTGGTGGCGCTGGGCAGCGGGGCCGTGCTCGGCGAGGCGCCCACGCCGATGGCCTGGGCCGGCATCGTCGGGATCACGCTGGGCGTGGCGCTGGTCGGTCTGGCCCACCCCGGTGAAACGCTGCACCACCACAAGGCATTGGGCTACGCCTTTGCCAACGCGGCGATCATCGCCATTTACACCTTCGTCGATGGCAGCGGCGTGCGCGTGACCGTGGCCGCCGGCTACACGGCCGCGGCCTACGTGACCTTGTTGTTCGTGCTCGACGGCCTGCCGTACCCGGCGCTGGTCTACTTCAGGCGCGACCAGGCTGGCCGGCAGGCCATACTGGCCTATGCGCGCCGCCGCTGGCCGCTGGCTGCGCTCGGTGGCACGGCGTCGATCGGCTCCTACGCGATTGCGATGTGGGCCATGACGGTCGCACCCATTGCCAGCGTGGCGGCGCTGCGCGAGACCTCGGTGTTGTTCGCGGCGCTGCTCGGCACGTGGGTGCTGAAGGAGCGCTTCGGGATGCAGCGCGCGGCGGGCACGCTGGTGATCGTCGCCGGCGTGGTCGCGCTGCGCATAGGATGAATCACCCCCGAAGCCGCCGGGCAAAGCCCGATCCGCGGCGTGCGCGTGGGAACGCACGACGTTCGTGGGTCAGGCTCGCAAGCGCCCGAGGTACCAACGGATGAACGCGTCGACGTTGTATTCGAGGCGCTGCGACAGCGGGCCCGGCACGTAGCCGATCGAGTCGATGCCCTTTTGCTGCCAGTTGCAGATATTCCAGTCCTGCTCGTTGGTGAGGTGCCAGAACGGCAAGAGCTTGTCGAGCTGGTAGTCGGGGCCGTCCTTGGCGTCGGCATTCACCAGCCAGTAGCCGCGCATCCGCGTCTTGCGCGGGCCGGCCGGCAGCATGCGTGCGGCGACGGCGTGGTCGCAACTGGCGTGGATCCAGAAGTTGGGCAGGCTGCGCAGGCGCAGCACGCCGACCTCTTCGTCCTCGTAGTCACCCATCAGCGGCGCGACTCGGCTGCCGTCCATCGACTCGGTGACGAAACCTTCGGCCAGCGGAGTGCGGCTGCTGGCGAACCACAGGCCCCGCTCGGGGTCGGGAAAAGTGGCCAAGCCGCCCTGCGGATGCGCGGCGGCAGTGCTGGAGAGCTTCCATTTCGCTGCGATGCGCGCAGTCGCGGCTTCGATCTTCAGCTTCATCGCCGGTGACGCGCTCGGTTCATCGACGATATCGAAATTCGCCTTCACGTACTGCGGATGGCAGGGCACGCAGTGAAGGCACTCACGGTTGTTTTCCCAGACGAGTTTCCAGTTCGAATCGACCTCGTAGTCGATGACATGCGCCACGCGCGCGCGCTCCAAGCCCTGCGGCGCAGCGGCGGTGCCGAAGTCCTTGCGCAGCCCTTCGATGTCGGGAGGCGTGGCGGCCAGCGAGATGTAGATCAGCCCGCTCACCACTGCCGCGTGCACGGGCCTCAAGCCGAGCTTCGATTTGTCGATGCCCTCATTCATGCCGTTGCACGTGCGCAGTTCGCCGCTGCGCGCGTAGCTCCACGAGTGGTAGGGGCAGACGACAGTGCGTACGTGGCCGCTCTCGGCGCGACAGAGTTGCGTGCCGCGATGGCGGCAGACGTTGTGAAAGGCGCGCACTTCACCATCGTCGCCGCGCAGGATCAGCACCGGCGTCGAGCCGACACTGAGCGTGATGTAGTCGCCCGGCTTGGGCAGCTCGATGGCGAAACCGGCGAACAGCCAGCCGGCCTCCCAGATGCGGCGCAGTTCCTCGGCGTAGAGCGCATCGGTCTGGTAGAGCGCGCGCGGCATGCCGTGGCCGGGGCGCCGCTCGTCCAACAGGGCTTGAAGTTCGGGGGCCAGTGCAGCGCGGTGATCGGTCATGGCAGTTCGTCGGTTTGCTCGTCAGGCGAGGATAGCGCTGCGCTCGGGGTCATAGGGCGGGCGCGAATGGCGTTTGGCCGGGAAGCGCTGGCCCATCACTTCGACGCTCAACTCGGTATCGGCCGGCTCGCTCACAGCCACGTAGGCGCAAAAGATAGTGCGGCCGACGGTGTGGCCGAAGCCGCCGCTGGTGACACGGCCGAGCATGCGGTCGCCTGCGAACACGACTTCGCCGCCATGCAAGGTTGGCTCCGGCCCTGTGGTGAACCAGGCCAGGCGCCGCGCCGGCCCCTTCGACTTGACGGTCGCAAGCGCTTCTCGTGCAAGGAAGTCTTTCTTGCCAAGAGCTACGCAGAAGCCCAACCCTGCCTCGTAAGGGTTGTAGTCGGGCGTGATGTCCGCGCCCCAGACCAGGTAGTGTTTTTCGAGCCGCAGGCTGTTGATCGCGCGGTAGCCCACATTGGCGATCCCATGCGGCTCCCCGCTGGCCCACAGCCGCTCGTAGAGATGCTGCGCGTATTCGATCGGCACGTGGAGCTCGTAGCCGAGCTCACCGAGGTAGGTCACACGCAGCGCCAGCACGGGGGCCAGCGCCAGATCGAGCTCGCGCGCTCTCATGTACGGGAAGCTGGCGTTGTCCAGTGGCGCATCGGTGAGTTGCGCCAGCACCTCGCGCGATTTCGGGCCGCACAGGTTCAAGACCGCCTTGGCCGAGGTGTGGTCAACGATCTCGACGCTGCCGTCACCCGGCAGGTGGCGTTCGATCGTCGAGCGGTCGCGCACGCCCAGCGCGCTGCCGGTGACGAAATAGAAGCGGTCTGTGGCCAGCCGCGTGATGGTCACGTCGGCCTCGATGCCACCGCGCTCGTTGCAAAGTTGGGTGTAGA
>JANMSS010000018.1:0-3162 GCA_031389585.1 Burkholderiales bacterium
TCCGGCGGCGCCTGCACCAGCTCGATCAACACCCCTTCGCCGCCGATCGGGAACGCGTCGTTGCCCTTCGGGTGGATGAAACAGATGTCGTGTCCTGCGGCGCCCTTGCGGATGCCGCCGGGCGCGAAGCGAACGCCGCGCTCGGTCATCCACTGCACGGCGGCGGCCAGGTCATCGACCCACAGGCCGACATGGTTCAGCGGCGTGGCGTGCACCGCCGGCTTCTTGCCGGGGTCGATCGGCTGCATCAGATCGACCTCGACCGCATGCACACCGCTGCCCAGGGCACAAATGTCCTCGTCGACGTTTTCGCGCTCGCTGACGAAGCTGCCTTTGACCGCCAGGCCGAGCACATCCACCCACAGCGCGCGCAGGCGCTGCTTGTCGGGCCCGCCGACGGCGACCTGCTGGAGGCCGAGGATGCGGAACGGCTTGTCGCTCATTGGAAGCTCAGGATCGGTTGATCGACCGCCAGGCTCTCGCCTTTTCGGGCCAGCAGCTCGCCGACCGTGCCGTCCTGCATTGCGCTCAGGATGTTCTCCATCTTCATGGCCTCGATCACGGCCAGTTTCTCGCCGGCCGAAACCCGCTGCCCGGGCTGCACGCTGATGTCGGCCAGCAGGCCGGGCATCGGCGAGAGCAGGAACTTCGACAGGTCGGGCGCGGCCTTGTGCGGCATCAGCTTCAACAGCTCGGCGGCTCGCGGCAGCAGCGCCAGGGTGTCGATCTGCATGCCGTTGTGCGCCACGCGTATCGCCAGCGGGTTCTTCGCGCCGCCGCGCTCGACCTGCGCCGTGAACGCCTTGCCGTTGCAGGTGCCCGTCATCAGGATGTCGCCAAGCCGGGTCGTGCTCTGGATCACGAAGTGGCGCTCGCCGATGACCACATCGGCCTTGCCCGACACAGGCTCGAACTCATCGATACACACCCCGTGGTGGGCTTGCACCCCGCCCTCGCCCAGCACCACGACCACCAAGTCCGGCAGCGCCTTGACGCCATGGCCGGGCAGTTGGCCGCTGATGCCGGCCGAGCGCTCGCGCGCCTTGCGCCGCACGAAGGCGCTCAGCGCGACCAGGAACAGAGGGTCGCCTTGCGCCATGTGGGCGCCCGAGAATCCCGCGCCGTAATGCTCGGCGATGAAGCCGGTGTTGAAATTCCCGGCCACGAAGTCGGGATGCGCCAGCAGGGCGGACTGGAACCCGATGTTGCTCGAAATGCCGCGGATCACGAAGGCGTTCAGGGCTTCACGCATCTTGGCAATCGCCTCGGCGCGGTCACGGCCGTGCACGATCAGCTTGGCGATCATCGAGTCGTAGTACATCGGAATCTCGCCGCCCTCGTAGACCCCCGTATCGACGCGAACCCCCCCTTCGACAGGCTCAGGGCGAACGGAGGTATTCCGATCATCCTGAGCTTGTCGAAGGACGCGCACGCCACCGCCGGCGGGCATGGTTGCGGCGGCCTGCATCGTCTGTTGCGGCGGCCGGTACGTGACCAGGCGGCCGATCGACGGCAGGAAGTTGCGCAAAGGGTCTTCCGCATTGATGCGGCATTCGATGGCCCAGCCATTGCGCGGGATCTGCTCCTGCGTCAGGGGCAGCGCCTCGCCCGCCGCGATACGGATCATCCACTCGACCAGGTCCAGGCCGGTGATGCACTCGGTCACCGGGTGTTCGACCTGCAGCCGGGTGTTCATCTCGAGGAAATAGAAGCTCTGGTCGCGGGCGACGACAAACTCGACCGTGCCTGCGCTCTGGTAATTCACCGCCCTGGCCAGCGCCACCGCTTGCGCGCCCATCGCGGCGCGCGTGGCCTCGCTGATGAACGGCGACGGCGCCTCCTCGATCACCTTCTGGTGCCGGCGCTGGATGCTGCACTCACGCTCATGCAGGAAGACCAGGTGGCCATGCGCATCGCCGAGCACCTGGATCTCGATGTGCCGCGGCTGCTCGACATACTTCTCGATGAAGACGCGGTCATCACCGAAGCTGTTCCGGGCCTCGTTGCGGCACGATGTCAAACCCTCAGCGGCCTCTTTGTCGTTAGAGGCCACGCGCAGGCCCTTGCCGCCGCCGCCGGCACTGGCCTTGAGCATCACCGGGTAGCCGATGTCGCGCGCGATCTCGACCGCGCGCTCGGGCGACTCGATGGCTTCGTTCCAGCCCGGGATGGTGTTGACGTTGGCGGCCTGGGCCAGCTTCTTCGAGGCGATCTTGTCGCCCATGGCGGCGATCGAGTAGTGCTTGGGCCCAATGAAGACCAGGCCCTCTTCCTCGACCCGGCGCGCAAAGTCTTCGTTCTCCGACAGGAAGCCGTAGCCGGGGTGGATGGCCTGGGCGCCGGTCTGCCTGGCCGCGGCGATGATCTTGTCGGCGACGAGGTAGGACTCGCGCGACGGCGCCGGCCCGATCAGCACCGCCTCGTCGGCCAGCTCGACATGGCGCGCGTCGCGGTCGGCCTCGGAGTACACCGCCACCGTGGCGATGCCCATCTTGCGCGCGGTCTTGATGATGCGGCAGGCGATCTCGCCGCGATTGGCAATCAGGATCTTGGTGAACACGATGCGGGGCCCCCTACCGTTCGCCCTGAGCCTGTCGAAGGGCTTCGACAGGCTCAGCCCGAACGGAGTTTGTTTAGAGAGGAATGTTGCCGTGCTTGCGCCACGGGTTCTCGAGCTTCTTGTCGGCCAGCATCGCCAGCGAGCGGCAGATGCGCTTCCTGGTTTCGTGCGGCTGGATCACGTCGTCGATGAAGCCGCGCGCACCGGCCACGAAGGGGTTGGCGAAGCGCCCCCTGTACTCGGCCTCCTTGGCCGCCAGCTTGGCCGGGTCGCCCTTGTCTTCGCGAAAGATGATCTCGACGGCGCCCTTGGCGCCCATCACCGCGATCTCGGCATTCGGCCAGGCGAAGTTGACATCGCCGCGCAGGTGCTTGCTGCTCATCACGTCGTAAGCGCCGCCGTAGGCCTTGCGCGTGATCACCGTCACCTTGGGCACCGTGCACTCGGCGTAGGCATACAGCAGCTTGGCGCCATGCTTGATGATGCCGCCGTACTCCTGGCTGGTGCCCGGCATGAAGCCCGGCACATCGACGAAGGTGATCACCGGGATGCTGAAGGCGTCGCAAAAGCGCACGAAGCGCGCCGCCTTGATGCTGCTCTTG
>JANMSS010000041.1:0-13994 GCA_031389585.1 Burkholderiales bacterium
CACGCCGCGCTCGCGCAGGCGGTCGACGGCGCCCGTCGCCTTCTCGGGCGCGAGGTCGATGAACACGATGTTGGTCTGCGGCGGCTGCACGCTCACGCCCGGCAGGCCTTGCAGGCCTTCGGCGAGGCGGCGCGCGTTGACGTGGTCTTCGGCCAGACGCTCGACGTGGTGATCGAGCGCGTAGAGCGCCGCGGCCGCCAGCACGCCGCTCTGGCGCATCGCGCCGCCGGTCATCTTGCGCCAGCGGTGGGCGCGGGCGATCAGTTCGAGGCTGCCGCACAGGGCCGAACCGGCGGGCGCCCCCAGGCCTTTGCTGAAGCACACCGACACGCTGTCGAAGTGGCGCGAGATCTCACGCACCGCAACGCCTGACGCGACCGCGGCGTTGTACAGCCGCGCGCCATCCAGGTGCGTGGCCAGCCCGCGCGAGCGCGCCAGCGTCGTGGCCGCCTCGATGTACGCCAGCGGCAACACCTGGCCGCCCCAGGTGTTCTCCAGCGCGAGCAGGCGGGTGCGCGCGAAGTGCGCGTCGTCGGGCTTGATCGCCGCCTCGATGTCGGCCAGCGCCAGCGTGCCGTCGGCCTGGTTGGGCAGCGGCTGCGGCTGGATGCTGCCCAGCACCGCCGCGCCGCCGCCCTCAAACCGGTAGGTATGTGCCATCTGGCCGACGAGGTACTCGTCACCGCGCTGGCAATGGCTCATCAACGCGCACAGGTTGCTCTGCGTGCCGCTGGGCATGAACAGCGCCGCCTCGAAGCCGAGTTCGTCGGCAATGCGCTGCTGCAAAGCGTTGACCGTCGGATCGTCGCCGAACACGTCGTCGCCAAGTTCGGCCGAGCGCATCGCGTCCCACATGGCGGCCGTCGGTCGCGTGACCGTGTCGCTGCGCAAGTCGATGGGTTTCATGCCGGATACGCCTCCAGGAAGTTGCGCAGCATCGCGTGACCATGGGTCGACAGAATCGACTCGGGGTGAAACTGCATGCCTTCGATCGGCAGCGTGGTGTGGCGCACGCCCATGATCTCGCCATCGTCAGTGGTCGAGGTGACCACCAGCTCAGCGGGCAGCGACGCGCGCTCGATCGCCAGCGAGTGGTAGCGAATCACGGAAAAGCGCTGCGGCAGGCCGCGGTACACGCCTTGGCCATCTGTAGAAATCTCGCTGGCCTTGCCGTGCATCAACGCCTTCGCCCGCACGACCTCGGCGCCGAGGGCGGCACCGATCGCCTGGTGGCCCAGGCACACGCCCAGGATCGGCAGCTTGCCGGCGAAGTGGCGGATGGCCTCGATGCACACCCCCGCCTCGGCCGGCGTGCATGGCCCGGGCGAAAACACCAGCCGCGTCGGATCGAGAGAAACCATGCCAGCGACATCGATCTCGTCGTTGCGCAGCACGCGCACGTCCTCGCCCAGCTCGCCGAAGTACTGCACCAGATTGAAGGTGAAGCTGTCGTAGTTGTCGATCATCAGCAGCATATGCGCTCTACCCTATTGACTTCGTCGGGGCGGCCATTCCTCGCCGCGCCGACACCCGCTGTGATGCCCGTTCCCGTATCGCTGGCGGAGCCGCTGCGACGTGGCGGGTAGGGATTGAGGAGCGCCCGTGCGGGCGCAGTGGGTCGGTCAGGCGGCTGGCTTGCGCCAACGCTGCCGGGAACGCGTCGCTGCGGGCATCGGTCCGGTGAACATGAGCCGCATTATTGACCGCATTAAACAGGCGTCGCAGTCGTATGGCGATCGGCGAACTGCGGCGAAATTGCTCGACCCACTGCTGCGACGCGCCCCAGCACCCAAAGGCACCCCTAGAATTTGCCCATGGCATGTGGGCATCACCAGCACGGACTTTCTCAGCGGCATGTCCCGACGGACAGCGTACTGCCGATGCCGCACGACAAGGCCGCCTGCCGACGCGCCGCTGTACTGGCACTGTGGGCTGCGGGCGTGACCGCGCTCTTCGGCCCACACAGCCATGCCGCTGGCTGGACCACCTATGCGGTCGACGACTCGATGAGCCAGACGCAGGCGCCTGCCGCACAGCTGCGCTGGCGCCAATCGCTGCCATCCAGGGATGCCCTCGACCTGCTTGACGCCACGATGGACGTGCGCATCGTGCTCAACGTCAGCCCGTGGGTTGGGCAGCCGGCGCGGATTTACATGGTGATGCCGGCGCTGATCCAGTCGAGCCTGACGGTTCAATGGTCGACCTCCGGCCTGCTGTCGCCGGGGCAACTGTCCGGCGGGCAAAGGCAACTCGTTTTTCAAGGCGTTGTCCCCGGTCCACGCATCGAAGACACGATGCGTGTCGTCGCGGTGGCCGACGGGCGTGACGCAGCCACGCCGCAGCGCGTCAACTTCACGTTCGAAATCGAGGTACCGAGTCGATGAGCAACTTCGTGTCACGCCTGCGCCCAGCGCGGCGTCTCTGTAGTGCCACCTTGACCGGCCTGGCGCTCTGCGCCTCGGCGCATGCGCAATTTGCCGCCGCGATCACGCCGCCGCGCTTCGAAATTAGCGTGGAGCCCGGGCAGGTCACTCGCCAGGTGATGGAAATCACGCACGCCATCCCCGGCACCGGTACCTACCGCGTCTACACCGCCGACTGGCACATGGACGCCGGCGGTGCGCTCACGTTCTACGACGCGCTGCAGCCCGGCAGTTGCCGCCCCTGGGTCGCCATCGAGCGCAAGGAGGTCAACGTCACGATGGGTGCCCGCGTGCGCTATCGGTTCGAGGTCGCTGCGCCGGCCGATGCCCCATCGCGGGAGTGTCGATTCGCGCTGATGATCGAGAGCAAACCGCAGGAAGTGGTGACCAGCGCGTCGGCCTCGTTCCCGATGAGCGGGCGCATCGCCGTGATCGTCTATGCCCGGGTCGGCGCGGCCAAGGCGGTGCTCGAAGCCGGCGAAACCTCGATCGCAGCGTTCGATGGGCGACCCACGCCGATGCTGATGATCCGCAACACCGGCAACGCCACGGCCCGCCTATCGGGAGTCCTGAAGGGCACCGACGCGACGGGCGCGACGATCGAGTTCACGCCCGAAAGCGTGCCGATCCTGCCCGACACCGCGCGCCGAATCGCCTTGCAGGCCTATGAACCTGGCCCGCGCACTCCGGCGTCGGCGCCACCGCGATTCAAATGGCCCTTGGCCCTGAGCGGTGCACTCGAGTACGGCCCCGACGCGGCGGGCCGGATCGAGGTCAACCGCCACATCGCCGAGCGTCCGGCTCAGTGAGCCTCGCGGAGGCGGCCATCGCGCGCGTGCGACGCAGGCGCCACGCGGCGGTTGCGGCCCTGTGCGGCCTTGCGTTGGCGAGGCCTGCGGGCGCCGCCGAGCCCGACAAGCCGCAGACCGAGCCGGCGCCGGCCTACGTCGACAAACTGATGGAAGGCGTGCCGGCGCAGCTTGAGCTCGCCAGCGACGGATTGTCGACATTCGACCGCAGCGGCATGCCACGCACGCTGCGCGGCGAACTGCGCGCCCAGTCGTCGTCCGACGACCGGGGCAGTGAATCCGCGCTGTGGGCCAATCTGCGCGGCAGCGTGGACACCGCCAACCACGGGGCGTTTTCGTTCGATGCCTCGGGCCAGCTGCTGGACCGCCGGTCTGGGCAGCGCCGCGGGACCGGCGTCTCGTTCTCGCTCTACCAGACGGCGATGCCGTTTGGTGGCGGCTGGCATGCGTCGCAGGGCCTGGGCGTGATCCAGACGCTGGGCCCGCAGCTGGGCGCGCAGCAAGCCTCGTTCTTCGTCCCGACGCGGCTGGTGCAAGGCGCCTCGACACAGTGGCGCAATGAGGCCCGCGGCATCACCTGGCAGCTCAGCGCCGGCGAGACAGGCTCGTTCGCCTCGATCGGCCAGGGCTCCTTCTATGGCTCGGGCAATCGGGTTGCTGCGCTCAGCGTCGAGCTTGGCGCCGCGCGACCCGGTGGCGTGTCCCTGCTGCCCATGGGCTGGGGCTACAGCGCCGTGGCCAGCCACGCGACAGGTGGTGCGCCACAGACCGTCCCGGGCTTCGGCGTGCGTGCGGACGAGCCCGCGGGCAGCGGCGTCCTGCAGAGCCTGCGCTGGGAATCGCCAGCTGCCTTCGTGCATGGCAACCTGCTTGCGGGTCGCAATCAAGACCTTGCCGATCCGTCTACCGGCGCCGTCGGTGGGTCGTCGTCGCACGCGGCGGGCTGGCTCGACGGCGCGCTGCGATCCGGCGAGATCACACATCGTTGGGGCCTGCACCACCTGGCGCAGGGGTTGAGGTGGCAGGGCAGCGCACTCGGCGGCAACTCGCAGGGCGCCTACTACCGCTGGTCACGGATCGGTCTGCGCACGCAGATCGAGGCGCAGCTGTCGAGCACGCAGCCGGTCGATGTCGCCAGGGGTGGCGTCACGCAACATCGGGCAGGTGTCTCGCTGCGGCACCAGATCGATCAGCGCCTGGGCGTGGGCGGCGTCGTCCACGCCAGCGCGGGCACGACGAGTGACCTGCAACTGTCAGGCTTCACGGAACTGCGCCGACCCTGGGCCGATCTGCGACTGCAAGCCGACGTTCAGACACGTGGCGGGGCGGTGGTGGCACGCCGCCTGTCGACCGACCAGGCCTGGGCGCTGCCGCTCGGCCGGCGGCTGAGCAGTTCGCTGGCGCTGAACTCGACGAGCGCCAGCCCCGCGGACACCGGCAGTACTTCGAGCAATCCGTACGGCACGACATTCGAGATGGCCGTGGCCGGTGGCGCCGACATCGGCGATAGCATCTCGCTTGACCTCAACCTGCGTGCGCTGCTGCCACAGTCGGCACAGGTCGCACGCGCCTACAACGTCAGCGCCTCGGGCCAATGGCGCCTGTCGCAGGCCTGGACCCTCGCTGCCGCGTTCGGCATGACGCGGTCATCGGGCGTGGCCAGTCCAGGCACGATCGATCCGATCCCCATCTTGCCGGGCAGCGTCACGTCGTTCATCTTTCCAGGCACCCGGTCACGCGACCTTTGGCTGACGCTGCGCTACGACTTTCAGGCCGGTGCGGCGGTGGTGCCGATCGGCGCCGGCGGCCGCGTCGGTGCGGGCGGCGGCAACATCGAGGGCGTGGTCTACCTCGACGACAACCAGAACGGACGGTTCGACGCCCTCGAGGCCCGCGCCGCCAACGTCACGGTGACGCTCGACGGCCGGTTCGCGACCCGCACCGATGCGCAGGGCCGCTTCGAGTTCCCGTTCGTGGCGTCCGGCCCGCATGTCATCGCAGTGGCCTCCGACACCTTGCCCTTGCCCTGGGTGGCGCCCGCCACGACGCCGACGCGCGTCGAGGTGGTACCGCGAGTGAGCACCCGCCTCGAGATCGGGGCGACACGCGACCGCGCCGTCACGAGCGAGCCGTAAGCGTGCGGCGCGCCCGCAAGGCGCTCCGTCTCAGGGTGAGGCGATCGTCACGAGGTCGCTGCCGTGGCTGGTCGCGCGCGGCAACGCCGCGTCGATCACCAGATTGCGCGGCCGCAATTGCACGCTGCTGTTCGGCGCACTGCCGTCGACAAGCGCAGCGCGGCTGCGCTGAACGGTCAGCACGCCGGCGTTGCCACGGATCTGCGCACCCTGCGCCTGCATCGACAGGGCCAGCGAGGGCAACACGGTGACGCGGAAATCGAGATGCGCCGAAGCGCTGAGCGGGCCGCGGCCCGGCGGCGCAGATTGCAGCTGCGAGTCGGCGCGACAGGTCGACGCCGCGGCCGCGCCGATCAGCAACACTGCGATCGCGGCGCGCAGATCGCGGGCCCCGATGGCAGGCGCCCGGCCCATGTTGTTCTCGCCTGTGCTGTCCATCGGCCGCTCCTGTGCGTCACCGCCGCGCGTCAGCCGAAGATCGCCATGGCCCAGGGCTGCAAGCGCCGGTCTGCGCACCATGCGGCACCGACCGGTGATTGCAATCCCTATCCCGTGATCACGGGGGACCACGAACCGGAAGCCTGGCGACCCCGGCTTGCGCGCGGGCGTGACCTGGTCAATTGGTAGGCGCGCTGTTGCACCTCCCTGCAGGGCTATCGGCGTATCGCATCGGAACTTGAGAGTCGATCTTTGGAAAGGTGCGGGTTATCGGCGTGTCGCGGCAGGACTTGAGAGTCGATCTTCAGAAAAGGGCCCGGAAAGCGGACAAATCGCACGTGCCCGGGTGCAACTAATGCGCATCCCACTTGGCGTTGCCGTTCTAACCGCTGGTTGCCAGCGGATAATTTTTTCGTCGCGATCGGAGACCTCAGCTTGACCAGATCGGCCGACCGTCCATCAACAACAGGAGATCACTGCACATGAACAAGTTTGCACTTCGCGCTGTCTGCGCTGCCGCTGGTTTTGCCGCGCTTGGCATGCCGATGTGGGCCCATGCAGAGTCGGTCATCCAGACCGGCGCCGGCGCCTTGACGGCCAGCGCTCGCCTTGACTTCCGCGTCACCATTCCCCGGGTGCTGTTCCTGCAAGTCGGTACCGGCACGCCGATGGCCACCAACACCGGCATCAACCTGATCGACTTCGTGGTGCCGGCCGCCAACGCCGGTGACGGCACGCCCATCACCGCGACAGCTGGCTCGGGCGACCTCGGCAGCGGTACAGTGACCGCGCGGGTTCTTGGCAATGCCGGCGCCGTGACATTGACCTCGACGACGTTAGGTGCCCTCAGCAACGGCGTCGACACGCTGTCCTTTAGCCAGATCGGCACCGCGGCCACGGCGAACACGACCGGCAGCGTTCTCGCCGCCCCGGCGCTCGCCGATGGCGCCACCACAACCACGGTGGTGCCGGCAGCGGCTAGTATCGTGAACCGCGACGCGCGGTGGACCTTCTCGTACCTGAACGCCGCGCTCGTGCCTCCGGGCACCTACGGTGGTGCAGGTACCAACAACGGCCGTGTCACCTATACCGCAAGCATGCCCTGAGTCGTCACGCCGGGCCCAGGGCCCGGCGCCTGGATCGCGCCGGTTCGCGCCGGCGCTGCTGCGCCCGGCGTTGGCCGGGCTGCTGGCGCTGGCGGCCTGCCCCGCGTCAGCCTGGGTGTTGAGATTGACGTCGGGCCCCAAGCAACTCTTCCTGATGGTCGGGGTGGGCAGCGCGGCAGCCAACAACGCCACCCTCAACACCGTCTCGGTGACGGTGCCCGCGGGCAGCGTGGGCAGTGGTACCGCGCAGGCGATGACCAGCGACAGCACCCAGTCGGCCAGCCCCTACCGCAACTACGTCGTGTGCAGCCCGCCGGCGCAGGTCTATGTCGGTGGCTCGTACCGGGCACCGAACGCGGCTGGCGGTGCTGGATCGGCGACCTTGCAGGTGACGACACCGGCGAGCCTGACCAGCGGCCCCAATTCGATCCCGTTCTCGCAGATCAGCTGGATCAGCACGGCGATCGGCAACCCGGCGGCCGACATTGCGGCCGGCACCTTCAACGGCGGCACGCTACCGCTGGCGAACATCGCGCGCAACCGGGCAGTTGAAAACTGCTTCACCTACTCGTATGCCAACACCGCCCTGGTGCCCGCGGGCACATTCACCGGGCGCGCGGTGTTCACGCTGTCTGTGCCCTGAGCGCAGAGGTCGCGACGCGGTCGGGCGGTCGCAGCGCCGTCAAAACCCTTCTTCGACGAGTTCGGCGGCACGCAACAGCGCGCGCGCCTTGACTTCAGTCTCCTGCCACTCCAGCTCGGGCACCGAATCGGCGACCACGCCGGCCGCGGCCTGCACATAGAGCATCTGGTCCTGCACGATGCCGGTGCGGATCGCAATGGCCACGTCCATGTCGCCGGCAAAGCTGAGGTAGCCGCAAGCGCCGCCATAGATGCCGCGCTTGACCGGCTCGAGTTCATCGATGATCTGCATGGCGCGGATCTTCGGCGCCCCGGACAGCGTGCCGGCCGGAAAGGTCGCGCGCAGCACGTCCAGGCTGGTCATGCCGGGCTTGAGAATGCCCTCGACATTGCTGACCATGTGCATCACGTGTGAGTAGCGCTCGACCGCAAAGGCCTCGGTGACCTTGACGCTGCCGGTGACGGCGATGCGGCCGATGTCGTTGCGCGCCAGGTCGATCAGCATCAAGTGTTCAGCGCGCTCCTTCGGGTCGGCCGAGAGCTCGGCTTCGAGGGCGAGATCGGCCTCGGGCGTGGCCCCGCGCCCGCGCGTGCCGGCGAGGGGGCGGATGGTGACCTTCTCGCGGCCGTCGGCCAGTCGCTCCTTGCGCACCAGGATCTCGGGTGACGCACCGACGATCTGGAAATTACCCATGTCGTAGAAGTACATGTACGGCGACGGGTTGAGCGAGCGCAGCGCGCGGTACAGGCTGAGCGGGCTCTCGGTGTAGCGCTTCTTCATGCGCTGGCCGAGCACGACCTGCATGCAGTCGCCGGCGGCGATGTAGTCCTTGGCGCGCTGCACGGCGGCTTGCAGGTCGGCCGGCGCGAAGTCGCGCTCGACCGCGTGCGAGGGCCCGCGCCTGACTGCCGGCGCGGTGACGCTGCGGGTCAACTTGTCGGCGAGTTCGGACAAGCGCCGCGTCGCCACGGCGTAGGCGTCGGTCTGCGCCGGGTCGGCGTAGACGATCAGGTACAGGCGCCCCGACAGGTTGTCGATGACGGCCAGCTCTTCGGTCTGCAACAGCAGGACATCGGGCGTGTCCAGGCCGCCGGGCTTCGCAGTCTTGGCCAGCTTGGGCTCGATGAAGCGCACCGTGTCATAGCCGAAGTACCCCGCCAGCCCGCCGCAGAATCGCGGCAGGCCCGGGCGCAGCGCGACCTTGAAGCGCTGCTGGTAGGCGGCGATGAAGTCGAGTGGGTTGCCGTCGTGGCGCTCGACGACCGCGCCATCGGTGACGACTTCGGTGTGCCAGCCGTTGGCACGCAGCAGAGTTCGCGCGGGCAGCCCGATGAACGAGTAGCGGCCGAAGCGCTCGCCGCCGACCACCGACTCGAGCAGGAAGCTGTGGCGTTGGCTGCCAACCAGCTTCAGGTACAGCGACAGCGGGGTTTCCAAGTCGGCAAAGGCTTCGCTGACCAGCGGAATGCGGTTGAAGCCCTGCGCTGCCAGGCTCTTGAATTCGAGTTCGGTGATCACTTCATGGTCCTCTAGGAGCCCCGCTGCGACTGGCCTGTGGGCCGGGCGCGGGTGAGGTCAAAGGAACGGGCCGGACAGATCGGGCGATCGGCCCGGCGGTGGGCGTCAGGTGCGTTGCGCGCGACGCCAGTGCCAGGCGGCGCGTGGCCCGGTACCTGCGAGTGGGCACGAAGTGTTCGTCATCGTGGAGCACAGTCTAGCAGCGCGACCGGTCCGCAATCTCGGCCGGAGGCCCCGCAAAACGCTCAGCGAAGTCCCGCGCGCCCGGGTCGGGGGCTGAACACATTCAGGTCGATCGCGTCGATACGGTCGACCACCGCGTCGGCGCCGATGTTGGCCACCGGGTCGCCATGGTTGTAGCCATAGCTCACCAGCACCAGCGGGCAACCGGCCGCGCGGGCGGCGGTGGCGTCGTTGGCCGAGTCGCCGATCACGAGCGTGTGCTCGGGCAGGCTGCCCAGCGCCGCCGCAGCGCGCAGCAGAGGCAACGGGTCGGGCTTCTTGCGCTCGAAGCTGTCGCCGCCGAAGATCTGCACGAAACTGCGGGCCAGGCCCTTGCGCTCGAGTAACGCCACGGCGAACTTGTGCGGCTTGTTGGTCACGCAAGCCAGCGCCACGCCGGCAGCGCGCAGGCGCTCGAGTCCGGTCTCGACACCGGCGTAAACCGTCGCATGCTGGCCGTTGACGTCACGGTAATGGCGCTGGTAGTGCGCCCACGCCTTTTCATACAGCGTTGGGTCGCCACCGACCCGGGCCAAGGTGCTGCGCAGCAGATGTTCCGAGCCCTTGCCCACCGTTTGCGCGATGAAAGCGCGGTCGACGGACGGCAGCGACAGTTCGGCCAGCGTTCGGTTGAGCGCGACGTCGAAGTCGCCCAGGGTGTCGACCAGCGTGCCGTCGAGATCGACGATCGCGGCCTCGATCCGACACGGCTTCACCGCGCCAGCTCGGCGCGCATCGCGTCGATTTCCGCCTTGTAATTCGGCTTGCCGAAGATCGCGCTGCCGGCCACGAAAGTGTCGGCGCCGGCGTCGGCGATGCGCCGGATGTTGTCGGCCTTGACGCCGCCGTCGACCTCGAGGCGGATGTCACGCCCGCTGGCGTCGATCACTTTGCGCAACCGCTCGATCTTGCGCAACGCCGCCTCGATAAAGCTCTGGCCACCAAAACCCGGGTTGACGCTCATCACCAGCACCAGATCGACCTTGTCGATGACCCACTCAAGCACGTCGATCGGCGCGGCCGGGTTGAACACCAGGCCGGCCTGCTTGCCCTCGGCCTTGATCAACTGCAGCGTGCGGTCGACATGCGCACTGGCGTCGGGGTGAAAGCTCACCAGATCGGCGCCGGCGCGGCAGAAGGCCTGGGCCAGCGCATCGACCGGCTGGACCATCAGGTGCACGTCGATCGGCACCGTGCTGTGCTTGCGCAGCGCCTCGCAGACCATCGGGCCAAAGCTCAGGTTGGGCACGTAATGGTTGTCCATCACATCGAAGTGGATCCAGTCGGCACCCGCGGCAATGACAGCCTTGACCTCGTCGCCAAGACGGGCGAAGTCAGCGGACAGGATCGAGGGGGCGATGCGGTAGGGGGTCATGCCAAGCGACAGCCAAAGGCCTGGATTCTAGAATCGCCGCCCATGGCCCACCCACAGTTCACTTGCACGGTCACGGTTGCCTACCTGCCCGAGCAGTCGCAACCCCAGGCCAGCGTGCATGCCTTCGCCTACACCGTGACCATCCTCAACAGTGGCGATGTCACTGCGCAATTGGTGGCGCGGCACTGGATCGTCGCCGACGCGAATGGCCACAGCGAGGAAGTCCGGGGCCTGGCCGTGGTCGGCCACCAGCCGCTCCTCAAGCCCGGCGAGAAGTTCGAGTACACCAGCTGGACGCGCATTGCCACCGCACAGGGCACGATGCGCGGCACCTTCTTCTGCATGACCGAAAAAGCCCATCCGTTCGACGTCAGCGTGCCCGAATTCGTGCTGACCCGGCCCGAACAGTTGCACTGACGCGCGTTGCTTCAGCGCCCGCCCAACTGGTCATCGTCGTCGCGCCGCTCGCCGCGGCGACGGCCGGAGAACATGGTCCACCAGACGATGAGCAAGAGGATCACCAGCGCACCCAGCGCTTCGAGCAAGAGCAGCCACATGCGGCGAGCTTACTGGCTGGCGCTGCTCGTGGTAGGCGGCTGCGCCGACCTGCCCGTCCAGGCCCCGACGCCGGTGACAGCGCCCACGGCGGCCGCCGCGCTGCCGCTACCCCTTGCGTCGCTACCCCCTGCGTCGCTGCACCCCGGCGCGCGTTGGCAGCCGGTGGCCTGGAGCGAGTTGCCGGGCTGGAATGCCGACCGCACGCGCGAGGCCTGGCTTGCGCTGCAACGCAGTTGCGAGCGCATCCCGGCGGCGGTGCAACGCGACGCACCCGCGTGGCTGGGCGTCTGCCAGCAAGCCCTGCGCTACCTGCCGGCCGATGACGAAGCCACCCGCGCCTGGCTGGTGCAACGCTTGCAACCCTACCGGGTGCTGCCGCTCGACGCCGGCGCATCCGCCGACGGCCTGGCCACCGGCTATTTCGAGCCGCAAATCGATGCCAGCCGCACGCCGCGCGGCGCCATGCGCGTGCCGTTGTATGCGCCACCGGCTGACTTGGCCACGCGCAAACCCTGGTTCACCCGGGCCCAGATCGAGTCACTACCGGCCGCCCAAGCCGCATTGCGGGGTCGTGAGATTGCCTATGTGGCCGACCCGCTCGACGCCCTGCTGCTGCAGATCCAAGGCTCGGGCCGGCTGCGCCTGCTCGACGCGCAGGGGCGCGCGCAGGTGGTTCGACTGGCCTATGCCGGCCACAACAGCCAGCCCTACCAATCGATCGGCCGCTGGCTGATCGATCAGGGCGAAATCCGACCCGGCGAAGCCTCCTGGCCGGCGATCCGCCACTGGGCGCGGCGCTTTCCGCAGCGCGTGCCCGAACTCTTGCGTGCCAATCCGCGGGTGGTGTTCTTCGGCGAAGAGCCGCTGCCCGATGCCAACCTGGGCCCGCGCGGCGCGCAGGGCGTGGCGCTGGTGCCCGAGCGTTCGATCGCGGTCGATCCGAAGAGCGTGCCCTACGGCACCCCCGTTTGGCTCGAAACCACCGAACCGCTGACCTCGACGCCGCTGCGCCGCTTGACGCTGGCGCAGGACACCGGCTCGGCCATCGTGGGCGCCGTGCGTGCCGACTATTTCTGGGGTTGGGGCGAGCGCGCCGAGCAGCAAGCCGGGCGCATGAAGCAGGCGCTCAACATGTGGGTGTTGTGGCCGAAGTGATGGCCCGCGGCCCGCTGCGCGCACCATGCATTGCGCCGGTTCGGCGGTCCGCAAGGTATCGACCAGACGTTTGCGCAGACCCGGGCGCGTGTCGGGGCCGATCGTTGTGCGCCGTTGCGCTCAGCCGGTCTCGCGGCGCGCACTGCGCTGCGCGGGCTGCAGGTGCGTCAGCGGCAATGCCGCAACGGACTTCACCTCGCCCAGCGAGAAACTGGTGTGGATGTCTTTCACGTTGGGCAGGTTGAGTAGCGTCCCAGTAGCAAAGCGCGAGAAGGCGTCGAGATTGGTCGCCACGACCTGCAGCTCGAAGGTGCCCGCGCCGCTGATGTAGTGGCACGCCGTGACCTCCGGCAGGTGAAGGATCGCCTCTTCGAGCGCCTTGGTCGCACTGCCGGTGTTGCGCTCGGCGTCGACGCGTACGAAGGCCAGGACCCCGAGACCGATACGGCGGCGGTCGAGTTCGGCGCGGTAGCCCGTGATGAAGCCCTGCTGCTCGAGCCACTTGACGCGGCGCCAGGTGGGTGCTGCCGACAGGCCGATGCGCGCGGCCAGATCGACGTTGGACAAGCGGGCATCGGATTGAAGCGCAGCGAGGATCGCGATGTCGTAGCGGTCCAGGCCGGGGCCGTGCGAATTGGCCGCCGCGTCCGTCGCGTCCGTCGCGTCCGTCGCGTCCGCCACATCGTCGGGCGGGCCGCTGCGGGCCTTCCCAGCTTCGGTTGTTTTCGGTGCCATCGTTTCGCCAAACAATCCTGAGGCGAAAGCTTATTGCCGAACGCAGCCGGGAACAAGCAAACAACGAAACCACTCGGCGGGCCGAGCCTCCTACACTCGCCGCTGCTCGATTTGCCGCCACCGCGGCCAAGGAATCGCCGCCATGAACGCCCCCCTGCCCGAGTCGATTCGCAAGGCCCTCGAAACCGTCACCCTCGACGACAAGTATTCGCTCGCCACGGGCCGCGCCTTCATGAGCGGCGTGCAGGCCCTCGTGCGTCTGCCGATCCTGCAGCGCACGCGTGACGCGATGGCCGGGCTGAACACCGCCGGCTTCGTCAGCGGCTACCGCGGCAGCCCGCTCGGCGGCTACGACCAGGCGCTGTGGGCGGCCAAGAAACACCTGGCCGAACACCACATCGTGTTTCAGCCCGGCGTCAACGAAGAGCTGGGCGCGACCGCCGTCTGGGGCACGCAGCAGTTGGACCTTTACCCAGAGACGAAGAAGTACGACGGCGTGTTCGGCATCTGGTACGGCAAGGGCCCGGGCGTCGACCGCTGCTCCGACGTCTTCAAGCATGCCAACATGGCGGGAACGGCCAAGCACGGCGGCGTGATTGCGATTGCCGGCGACGACCATATGAGCAAGAGCAGCACCGCGCCGCACCAGAGCGACCACATTTTCAAGGCCTGCGGCCTGCCAGTGTTCTTCCCGTCCGACGTGCAGGGCATTCTCGACATGGGCTTGCACGCCTTCGCGATGAGCCGCTTCTCCGGCGTGTGGAGCGGGATGAAGACGATCCAGGAGGTGGTCGAGTCGTCGTCTTCGGTGCTGGTCGACCCGGACCGCGTGAAGATCGTGCTGCCCGAAGACTTCTCGATGCCGCCTGGCGGCCTG
>JANMSS010000053.1:0-2020 GCA_031389585.1 Burkholderiales bacterium
CGCGCGCAGTACCTGGCGCAGAGCAAGTCGATCAAAAACCTCAACGCCGCAGCCATCGACGGCCTGCGCCGCGTGCTTGAGCGTGGTCAGAGGGCAGGGGTGTTCCGGGCCGCGATCGACCCGGTCGACCTGCACATGTCGATCAGCGCGCTGTCGGTGTTCAATGTCGCCAATCGGCACACTTTCGGCCTGATCTTCGAGCGTGACCTCGAGTCGCCGGCCGCGCTGATCGCGCGCCGCGACAGCATCATCGAAATGATCGTGCGCTTCGTCCGCAAGTAGCCCGGCCGGGAGACCGGCACCTTAGGGTTTTCACCGAGCATAAAACTAACCAGTTCGTACATTATTCGGTGCTGCGCGGCAGGACGGGCTGTTGGCCCGCCGGCGCCGCGCTGCGGAGACCGCATGACTGACTGGATCGAGAGAGGCGCCAGCGCCTACTGCAAGCTGCTCGAAGCCCTGCTGGTTGCGCTGCTGGCGGTGATGGTGGTGATGGTCTTCGGCAACGTCGTGTTGCGCTACGCCTTCAACTCCGGGATCACGGTGTCCGAAGAGCTGTCGCGCTGGGCTTTCGTCTGGCTGACCTTCCTGGGCGCCATCGTGGCGGTCAAGGACAACGCGCACTTGGGCACCGACCTGCTGGTCAGCCGCCTCGGCCCCGCGGGCAAGAAAGTCTGCCTGGCCCTGGCCGAGTCGCTGATGCTTTACTGCTGCTGGCTGATCTTTGCCGGCAGCCTGGCGCAGACGCGCATCAACCTGGAAGTCCAGGCGCCCGTCTCGGGGTGGTCGATGGGGTGGGTGTACGGCGTGGGCGTGGTGTTCGCGGTCTCCGCAGCCGCCTTTCACCTGCTCAAACTCGGGCGCATGTTTGCCGGGCGCCTCGCGGATGACGAACTGGTCACGGTGCAGGAGTCCGAAGACCTGGCCCATTTCGATGCCGGAGAACGCAAGTGACCGTCGCCATCTTCCTGGGCTCCCTGCTCGCGGCGATGGCGCTGGGCATCCCGATCGCCTACTCGCTGCTGTTGTGCGGCGTGGCGTTGATGCTGCACATGAGCAACTTCGACGCGCAGATCCTGGCGCAGAACCTGATCGAAGGCGCCAACACCTTTCCGCTGCTGGCGGTGCCCTTCTTCATGCTGGCTGGCGAAATCATGAACGTCGGCGGGCTGTCCAAGCGCATCGTCAACCTGGCCCTGACATTGGTCGGCCACCTGCGCGGCGGCCTGGGCTATGTGGTGATCCTGGCCGCGGTCATGATGGCCGCGCTGTCGGGATCGGCGGTGGCCGACACCGCCGCGCTGGCCGCGATGCTGCTGCCGATGATGGTCGCGGCCGGCCACAACCGGGCCAGCGCCGGCGGCCTGATCGCCAGCGCCGGCATCCTCGCTCCGGTCATCCCGCCGTCGATTGCCTTCGTGATCTTCGGCGTGGCGGCCAACGTATCGATTACCAAGCTGTTCCTGGCCGGCATCGTGCCCGGCCTGCTGATGGGCGTGTCGATCGCCATCGCCTGGTTCTTCGTCGCCAGGCGCGAGAAGATCACGCCGCCGCCCAGGGCGACCGCTGCCCAGCGCTGGAAGGCCCTGCGCGAGTCGACCTGGGCCCTGGTGCTGCCGGTGATCGTGCTGGTGGGCTTGAAGATGGGTGTCTTCACGCCCACTGAAGCCGCTGTCGTGGCCGCGGTCTATGCGCTCTTTGTCGCCACCGTGGTCTATCGCGAACTCAAGCTCGCGCAGCTCTACCAGGTCTTCGTCAGCGCGGCCAAGATCACCGCGGTGATCATGTTCCTGGTGGCCGCGGCCATGGTCTCGGCCTGGCTGATCACGATCGCCAACCTGCCGCAGGAACTCATCGTATTGCTGCAACCCCTGATCGACCGGCCGATGCTGCTGATGTTCGTCATGATGCTGATCGTGATCGCGGTGGGCACGGCGATGGACATGACGCCCACGATCCTGATCCTGACGCCGGTGCTGATGCCGCTGGTCAAGGCCGCGGGCATCGACCCGGTCTACTT
>JANMSS010000066.1:0-1961 GCA_031389585.1 Burkholderiales bacterium
TGCCCTGCCCGAGTGGGACGAGCATGACCCGCTGTACCCGCATGTGCTCGCACTGTGGGCCTTCGGGCTGGAAGAGAACCATTGCCACGAGCAGGCCGAGGAAGCCGGCCGGCGCGCGCTGGCGCTGGATGCGCGCGCGCCCTGGGCCGTGCACAGCGTCGCCCATGTGATGGAGATGCAGGGCCGCTTCGACGACGGTGCGGCCTGGCTGCGCCAGCACCAGGACAGTTGGGCCGAAGGCAACGGCTTCGCCTCCCACTTGTGGTGGCACACCGCGCTGTTTCGGCTCGAAGGTCTTGACATTGCCGGCACCCTGCGCGTGGTCGACGGGCACCTGGCCGCAGAGCATCTGCAGATCGGCTTGGAGCGCATCGATGCGGCCTCGGCCCTGTGGCGACTGCACCTGCTCGGCGCCGATGTCGCCGAACGCGGCGCCGCGCTGCGCGCTGGCTGGCCGCTGGACGCCGAAGGCGCCGCAGGTCACTACGCCTTCAACGATGTGCACGCCCTGCTGCCGATGCTGCTGTCCGACGACCTGGCGGGCGCCGAGCATTGGCTGGCGCGTTGCGCCGAGCGTGCCATGACGGCCGACGATGCGCGCCGCGACAACCACAGTGTGGCCCGCGAAGTCGGGTTGCCGCTGTCGCGTGGCCTGCTCACCTTTGCGCGCGGGCACGCAGACGAGGCCGCTGACCTGCTCTACGCGGTGCGCGCACAGGCCCAGCGTTTCGGCGGCAGCCATGCGCAGCGCGATCTGATCGACCAGACGCTGATCGCGGCCTGCGCCCGCGGCAGCCGCAAGGCCCTGGGCCGTGCCCTGCTCAATGAGCGTGTGCTGGCCAAGCCGGTCACGCCATTGACGCAGCATTGGCTCGACGCGCTCGACGACCACAGCGCGAAGGCGATCAAGTGAACGCCGAAGACAAACGCGCTCAGCGCCTGCAGTTACTCGAAGACGACATCGGCCGTTCGCTGCGCGAGAGTGAACAGACCGGCGAACTCAAGGCCGCACCGAGCTACGGCAAGCCGCTCGGTTTTGGCGATGGCTACGACGAAACGCCGGCTGAGCTGCGCATGGCCATGAAGGTGCTGAAGGACGCCGGCGTGGTGCCACCCGAGATTGAGCTGATGCGTGAGGCCGCTGCGCTGCAAGCGCAGATCGATATTTGCACCGACGCGGCCGCGCTGCCGTTGCTGCGCCAGCAACTTGTGCACTTGCAGCAGAACATCGCGTTGCGGCTCGAGCGGCTGAGCCGCAGCAGCGCGCTGTAGCGTCAGCGCACGCGCGAACTCAGACCGCGGGCGGGCTGAGCTTCTCGACCTCGAATACCTTCTGCACAGCGGGCCGTGCCAGCATGCGCTCGAGGAAGGGGCCGACGTGCGCCAGCGTGCGGGCCGGGCGGGCCATGCCGCGCGTCCAGCGGCAGAGCATCAGCACGTAGGGATCGAGCGCCGTGTAGCGCTGGCCCAGCAGCCAGGGCCCGCCGTGGGCAGCCAGCTGCGCGTCGATCTGGTCGATCAAGCCCTCGATGCGTTTCTCCGTGGCGGCCTTGACCTCGGCCGCACCGGCCGCATTCCCCGCCGCGACGTAGCGGTCGGTGTAGAAATAAATCGGCATCTGCGACTGAACCGAGGCTGACAGCCAGACCAGCCACTTGTAGAACTCGGCGCGATCGGCCGTGCCGACTGGCGGTGCCAGCCCCGCGGCAGGATGCGTGTCAACCAGGTGCAGCACGATCGCCGCGGTCTCGTACAGCACCAGGTCGCCATCGACCAGCACCGGGATCAGCCCATTCGGATTGAGCTTGAGGTACTCGGGGCTCTTGTGAGCGCTGTTGGCGCGGTCGACAAGCTTGAGCTCGAAGGGCAGGCCGAGTTCGCGCAGCACGAGGTGCGGCGTCATGCTGGCGTTGCCGGGAAAGTAGTGCAGCTGGATCATGGTGCCGGCATCTTCGCATGCC
>JANMSS010000068.1:0-2054 GCA_031389585.1 Burkholderiales bacterium
CCTCTTTGCCGGCCAGGTAGCCAGCGCCGCATCGATCGAAAACGCCACGCGCGAGATCGGCATTCTGCAGGCTCGCCTGCGCGCCGAACACCTGGCCACGCATGTCACGCAGACCGCGCTGCTCGACGTCCACCAAGTCCAACGCTACAGCGTTCTTCGAGGCTATGCCGATGCCAAGGCAGCCGAACCCGCGCCGGGCCATTCAGCGCCGGCCCCGACTCACCGTCAGCCCCATTGATTCCAGCAACCCCGAGTGCAAACAACATGAAACTTGTCATCAAATCCATCCTCCTGGCCTCCGTGCTGACGACCCAGTTCGTGCTCTCGGCGCAGGCGGGCCCAGGGCACGCCAAGCAGGCCGGCCCGGTCAAGAAAGAGCAGAAGGACTGGGGCATCGCCGGCGATGCCAAGTCCGTGACCCGGACCATCGAAATTCGCATGAGCGACAAGATGCGCTTTTCCCCCGAGCAGATCGACGTCCGCGAGGGCGAGACGGTGCGCTTCGTCCACCGCAACGGCGGCAAGATCAGGCACGAGTTCGTGCTCGGCACGAAGAAGGAACTCGACGAGCACGCCGCGCTGATGCTCAAGTTCCCGAACATGGAGCACGACGAGCCCTACATGGCCCATATCGACGCCGGCAAGAAGGGCGAGATCATCTGGACCTTCAACCGCGCCGGCGAGTTCGACTTCGCCTGCCTGATCCCCGGCCACTACCAGGCCGGCATGGTCGGCAAGGTCCGCGTCAACGCAACCCAGGTGGCGGCGAAGTGAAGTTGCAGCGCCGCCATTTCATCAGCGCCTGTGCGGCGGCTGCCGCCGCGCCGGTCTTCGCCGTGACCGCCGCGGCACCGCTGGTCGAGGTCTGGAAGGATCCGAATTGCGGCTGCTGCAAGGATTGGATCAAACACCTCGAGGCCAACGGCTTTGCCGTGCGCGTGTTCGAGACCGGCAACACCGCCGTGCGTGGCCAGCTCGGCATGCCGGCGCAGTTCGGCTCGTGTCACACCGCCCGTGTCGGCGGCTACGTGGTCGAGGGCCATGTGCCGGCGCGCGATATCCACCGCCTGTTGAATGAACGCCCAGCCGCCGTCGGCCTGGCCGTGCCGGCGATGCCGGTCGGCTCGCCGGGCATGGACGGGCCAGAGTACGGCAAACGCCGCGACCCCTACGATGTGCTGCTGGTCGCGCAAGGCGGCCGCAGCAGCGTGTTCCAAACCTACCGTTGAAACGAGACCCCCGATGAAATCACTGATCACCACCGCCCTGCTGCTGGCTTTCGCTGCGGTGCCGGCCCTGGCCCAGCCCAAGGCTGAAGAACACACCGCGCACCATCCAGCGGGTGCCGCGGCGGCCTCGGCCGACATGGCTGAGGGCGAAGTGCGCAAGGTCGACAAGGGCGCCAAGAAGATCACCATCAAGCATGGCGAGATTAAGAGCCTCGACATGCCGCCGATGACGATGGTCTTCCAGGTCAAGGACAGCGCCCTGCTCGAGGTCTTGAAGGTGGGCGACAAGATCCGCTTCGCGGCGGAAAAGACGGCCACCGGCTATGCCGTGACCGAAGCTCGGCCGGCACCGTGAGCACTTGGTCGCGACTTGTCCGGGATCAAGCCCGAAGCGTCGCGACAGCCTAGACTTCGGCCATGCGTCTGAACCACCGCCCGACTCGCTGGCTGTCCGGTTGGCTGACGGCCCTGCTGCTGTTCGTGCAGGTCGCCACCGCGGCTTACGCCTGCCCGGCCGTTGTGGCGGCTGTGCAAGCTCCGGCGGCGATGGCCGAGATGCCGGGCTGCGCCGGCAACATGCCTGGCGCGATGGATCCCGACCAGCCGCAGTTGTGCCAGGCCCACTGCCAGCAAGGCTCGCAGATCGTGCACCCGACGCCGGCCTCGGATGTACCGACCAGCCCGGTCCTGCTGGCGGTACTGGACTGGCGGCATACCGCGCTGCTGACCGCGCAGCCGCCGAGCCGCGCGCCCTCGATGACCGCGGGCGCCTCACCGCCCGGCTCGCCGCCCTTGTACCTGCGCCTGCTCGTCCTTCGCTGCTAG
>JANMSS010000102.1:0-5028 GCA_031389585.1 Burkholderiales bacterium
CGATACCATCGCCTACCAGACCCTGCTCGACGCCTGGAAGGCGGGCTAGGTGCGCTGAACCTGGCAAGGGCCCTCGCGGCCCGCAGCGGCCGCACAGGGGTTGGGCCCCTGTGCGGCCGTTTTCATTGCGGCGTACCGCGCGCTGCCGCGGCCTGCGCCCCAATCCACTCGTCGACGTGGCGTTCGAGCACCGCCAGAGGCAGCGGGCCTGAGTCGAGCAGGACATTGTGGAAACGGCGCAGGTCAAAGCGGGCGCCCAGCGTGGCCGCTGCGCGCTGGCGCAGGTCTGAGATCTTCAACTGCCCGACCATGTAGGCCAGCGCCTGGCCCGGCTGCGATAGGTACCGGTCGACCTCGGACTCGATGAACACAGGGTCACTCGCGACCTCGGCGACCATGTAGTCAATGGCTTGCTGTCGCGACCAGCCCAGCGCATGCAGCCCGGTGTCAACCACCAGCCGCGCCGCGCGCAGCGCCTGCGCCTGCAGGTGGCCAAAGCGGGTGGCCGGGTCGTCGTACAGGCCGATTTCGCGGCCCAGGGTCTCCGCGTACAACGCCCAGCCCTCGCTGTAGGCGGTGTAGCCTGTCTGGCGCCGGAACTGGGGCAAGGCGCCCAACTCCCGGGCCCGCGCCGACTGCAGGTGGTGGCCCGGCACCGTCTCGTGCGCGACCAGCGTGGCCATGGCCCAGGTCGGCCGCCGCTGGTAGGCCAGCACGTTGGCGTTGAACCAGCCCGGTGCGCTGCCATCGGCCGGTGGCGCGCTGTAGTTGTCGGCCGCGCCCGCGCCCAGATGCGCCGGCATCGCGCGCACGCCGTATGGCGCGCGCGGCAGCTCAGCAAACAGGCGCGGCATCTCTGCGTCCAGCCGCTTACCGAGTTGCTGGTAGGCCGCAAGCAGGGCGTCGGGGCTGGCGTGAAAGTACTTCGGGTCGCTGTTGAGCTGCTCGACGAATTGCGCGAAGCTGCCGTCGAACTTCATCTCGCGCATCACCGCCGCAATCTCGCCGCGTAGGCGCGTGATCTCGCGCAGGCCCAGGTCATGGATCTGGCGAGGCGTCAGGTCGGTGGTCGTTTGCTGGCGTGCAATCTCGGCGTAGATAACGTCGCCGCGCGGGTAGCGCAGCAGCCCACCGGCCGCGGGCGCCGCGGGCAGGTACTCATCGACGATGAAGGCGCGCAGCTTCTTCTTCGCTGCGAGGACATGCGCTTCGATCGATTGCACCGCACGCGCCTGCAGCGCCTGGCGCTCGGCGGCCGGGAGCGGTGCACGCAGGCGCGTGAAGGGCTCGAAGAACGGGCCGGTCTTTGCTGGCGCATTGAGTTGCGCGTCGAGCTGCGCGAGCGAGCGTTCGAGCACCGGCCGGGGTGTCACGTAGCCCTGCTGCATGCCGCCGCGCAGTCGCTCGATTTCCTGATCGACGCGCGTGGGGTAGGCGGCCAGTCGCGCCAGGATCGCCTCGGCCTGCGCCGCCGTGTCGGTCGGGCTGACGCGCAGCAAGCCCGCCAGCCTCGACTGGAAACCAAACGACGAGCCCAGGCTCAGTCGCTGGTAGCCGTCGAACGCGTTCATGCGCAACTGCTGCTCGAGGTTGTAGATGAACAGGTCGAGTGACGTGCGGTCGATTGCCGGCAAGGTCTCGCGCCGCAGACTGTGTGCCTCGGCCAGGCTGCGCGCCGTCCAGGCCTTGCGGCGCTCGACCGCGGCATCCGAGGCGTCCGCAAAGCGGTCGCCATAGCGATGGTCACCGCGGAAGGTGGCCCACTCGGGGAACTCGCGCGCGACTTCCTCCCAGTTGCGCTCGAACAGGCTGTGCAGGCGCTGCGATTCGGCGGCCTCGGGCGGCGCCTGCGCCGCAGCGGGCCACGCCACACAAATCAGCCCCATCAGTAGCGAGCGAACGAGGCGGTTGTTCATGGCGCCACATTGTGTGGCCGCCCGGCTGCGTTGATATCAGGGGCTACGATCACTGCATGTGGATCGGCACCCTGTTCGCGTTGGCCGCCGGTCTGGCTTGGGGCCTGGTGTTTGTCGCGCCGTTGATGCTGCCCGACTACCCGGCCCTGTTGTTGTCGTGCGCGCGCTACCTCGCCTTCGGCCTGATCGCGTTGCCGTTGGCCTGGCTCGACCGTGCGCGCATCGCCGAGCTGACGCATGCCGATTGGGTCGAGGCCTTCAAGCTCGGTGCAGTAGGCAACCTGCTGTACTACTTGTGCCTGGCTGCGGCGATCCAGCGCGCCGGCGGGCCGCTGCCGACGATGATCATCGGCACGCTCCCAGTGGTCATCGCGGTCACCTCGAACTTGCGCGACGCCAAGCGCGGCGGCCGCCCGCCCTGGTTGCGCCTGCTGCCCTCGTTGCTGCTGATCGCGGCCGGGATCGCCTGCGTCAACCAGGTCGAGATTGCAGCATTGCAGGCCGACCCGAACACCGACCTGGCGCGCTATGCGGTTGGCGCGCTGCTGGCCATCGGCGCGGTGGCTTGCTGGACCTGGTACCCGATCCGCAACGCCGACTGGTTGCGCGCGCATGCCGAGCGCAGCCCGCGCGAACGTGAGCACCCTGCGCACTCCGTGCGATCCCGCCAAGCGGGAACGCTTGCTTCGGGCGGCCGAGCGCGCGCGTGGGCCACGGCGCAGGGGCTGGCCACGTTGCCTTTGGCCGCATTGGGTTTCCTGTTGTTCTGGGGCTGGAGCAGTGCCACCGGCGCTGCGTTCGCGATGCCCTTTGGCCCGACACCGGCGCTGTTCATCGGTCTGATGTTCGCCATCGGCCTGCTGGCTTCCTGGCTCGGCACCCTGTGCTGGAACGAAGCCAGCCAGCGCCTGCCGACCTCATTGCTCGGGCAGCTGATCGTTTTCGAGACGTTGGCCGCGCTGGCCTACGCCTTCATGCTGCGCGGGCAGATGCCGGGCGCGGTGACGCTGGCCGGCATCGCGCTGCTGGTGGCGGGGGTGGTGTGGGCGCTGCGTGTGCGGCCGCAGCCGATCCTGGCTGAGGCCCACCCCAACTGACGGCGCGTGGGCGGCTCTGCCCCCATGACGCCTGCGGCGTCGGCCCCCCGAGGGACCGGCACGGGCCCCTTCGTGGCCCTTGGGGCGTCGCCCGCCCTTCGACCTCGCTCAGGACAGGCTTGGGGCGTCCCGGCGCGGGCTAGAAACGCACCTGCAGGCCCAGGCTGATCTGGTCGTTGCCGCGCGGGTTATCGACCTCGCTGCGCAGCACGCGCCGCGGCGCCATCTGCCAGCGCAGGCCGGTGCCGGCTTCGGAGCCGCCGTCATTGATGCGCAGCCCGCGCGAGCCCGGCACGCCGCTGTCGAGCGTGGGCTCGACTCCGCGCAGCGATCGCAGCGCAGCGTCGCCCAGCCGCCTGATCGCCGCGCCGGCGTCAGCGGCGGCAGTCGTCGGCGCCGCTGCCGTCGTCTCCGGGGTTTGCGCATGCGCGCCGTGGCTGACCAGAATCATGGCAATGCCGAACAAGCCGCCAAGGAAGCTGGCGATCGCGGCGCGCATCGGCAGTGAAGGGGGCTGGTCGAACATGGCGCACTCCTGGGTAATGGCGGCGACGGGCAATGTCGTAGGGCCATCTTCGGGATTTCGCGGGCAGCGTGCGCATCGCCAACTCGGACGGCCACGGAAGCCGTGAACGATGCACGCGCGATCTGGTAACCGGCGGTCGTGGCCCTGCACCCAACGGTGAGTCGCGTTGCCAATTGCAACCGAAGCGCACGGGCCCGGGCGGGCGAGCCGTCGTCCAGCGCTTCCACCCCCTGCCGCACCGGCACGGCGGTCATTGGGCTTTTCCGCGCCAATGCGCCGCCCGCCATGCGCGCAGGGCGCTGCAGCCCGGGCGCGGTGTCTATTGAAGCTTGATCTCGCCGTCGAACTTGAGCTCGAGTCGCAGGCCGGCAACCTGCAGCGTCATCGTCGCTACCAGCGTCTCGTCGCCGCTGATCGTGCCATCGGCGATGGCGCGGGCCACGGCCTGTTCGACCTTGCGCTGCGAACTGACGCCGACCGTCTTGAGAAACTTGCGAATACTGAGGTTGAAGGTTTCCTGGTCCACAAATGCCTCCGTCATGTCGTGGCGGTGCCGTGCCGCCGCCCGCCTCAGTGGATCGGTTCGCCGCAGAAATGGCCGTGGCGCGCGCCGAGCATCAGCTCGTGAAACTGCTCGTGCGTCATGCGCAGCAGGTGTTCGTGATCGCCGCCTTCAATGTAGACAACCGCGCTGGCTTCGAGTTCGTCGTCGACCACGGTCTCGATGCCCCAGGCCATGCCGAGTGCGGGCACGGCACCACGCTCGCAGTCGGTGAACAGGCTCGCGACGCGAGCCTCGTCGGCCAGCCGCAACGGCTTGCGATCGAGCAGGCGCGACAACTGACCGAGCTTGACGCTGCGGTCGGCCGGCACGACGGCCATCACGCAGCCGGCGTCGTCTTCGACGATCACCGACTTGGCCAGCTGGTGCGGCGGGATGTGGGCGCTGCGCGCGGTCTCGGCGCTGCAGCGGCTGTGCTCATGCGCGCAGAGGTCGTAGTGCGTGCCGCGCTGTTCGAGGTAGCTGGATAGACGCGAGGGGATGGACATGGCGGCCTCCGTGAGTAAAACCGACGCGGCTCGGGTTCGGGTGAGACACGGCCTGAGCCCCAGCGCAGTGTGCTCCCGCACGAGCCGCAGCGCCAGACAAACCCTGGGCTTGGCCACGAAAGGTTCACAATCATCCCGCTGCATGCGCTGCCGCCCGATTCGTGCCCCACCATGCCAGCGGATTGAAGCCATGAAGCTCGCTCGAGCATTCTTGTTGGGACTGGCCCTGCTGGCCCTGTTCACCCGTGCCACCGGACCGGCCAGCGCCCAGGGGGGTCCGGCGGCCGCAACGGGGCCGGCCGAAACCGTCGTCGTGATGACGGTGAACGGCGCCATCGGCCCGGCAACCGCCGACTATCTGAAGCGCGGCCTCGCGCTGGCAGCCCAGCAGCGCTCGCAGCTTGCTGTGCTACAGATCGACACCCCGGGCGGGCTGGAC
>JANMSS010000119.1:0-3046 GCA_031389585.1 Burkholderiales bacterium
TGCAGGCGGCCGCGTCAGAGCCCATGGACATCTTCGGAATCTCGACCCAGGCCCTCTTCGGCCAGTTGTTGATCGGCCTGATCAACGGCTCGTTCTACGCCTTGCTGTCACTCGGCCTGGCGGTGATCTTCGGCTTGCTGAACATCATCAACTTCACGCATGGCGCGCAGTACATGATGGGCGCCTTCATCGCCTGGCTGCTGCTCAACAAGCTCGGCATCGGCTATTGGTGGGCGCTGTTGCTGACGCCACTGGCAGTGGGCGCCACGGGCGTGGTGATGGAGCGGCTGATGCTGTCCAAGCTGTACAAGCTCGACCACCTCTACGGCCTGCTGCTGACCTTCGGCCTGGCGCTGATCATCCAGGGCCTGTTCCGTAACGAATTCGGCTCCTCGGGCCTGCCCTACCGCATCCCCGAGCAGCTCACGGGGGGCCAGAACCTGGGCTTCATGTTCCTGCCCAACTACCGCGCCTGGGTCATCGTCGCCTCGCTGTTCGTCTGCCTGGCGACCTGGTTCGTGATCGAGCGCACCAAGCTCGGCGCCTACCTGCGCGCGGCCACCGAGAACCCGCAGCTGGTGCAGGCCTTCGGCGTCAACGTGCCGCGCATGATCACGCTGACCTATGGCTTCGGCGTCGGACTGGCTGGCCTGGCGGGCGTGATGGCCGCGCCGATCTACCAGGTCAACCCGCTGATGGGCGCCGACCTGATCATCGTCGTCTTCGCCGTCGTCGTGATCGGCGGCATGGGCTCGATCCTGGGCTCGATCCTGACCGGTTTCGGGCTGGGCGTGGTCGAAGGGCTGACCAAGGTGTTCTACCCCGAGGCTTCGAACATCGTGATCTTCGTCGTCATGGTCATCGTGCTGCTGATCCGCCCCGCCGGCCTGTTCGGGACCCAGAAATGAGCGCGCCCGACACCCCGGCCCGGGCCGGCAGCGACCCCCGCGCCCAGCGCCTGGCATTCGCCGTGATGGTGGCGGTGCTGCTGCTCGCGCCGCTGGTTGTCTACCCGGTGTTCATGATGAAGGTGATGTGCTTCGCGCTCTTCGCCTGCGCCTTCAACCTGCTGATCGGATTCGGCGGCCTGCTGTCCTTCGGCCATGCCATGTTCCTCGGCTCGGGGGGCTACGCGGCAGCGCATGCGGCCAAGATCTGGGGCCTGTCGCCGGAGCTGGCGATCCTGTTCGGCACGGCCGTGGCGGTGCTGCTGGGCGCGGTGGTCGGGCTGCTGGCGATCCGGCGCCAGGGCATCTACTTCGCGATGATCACGCTGGCTTTGGCCCAGATGGTTTACTTCTTCGCCCTGCAGGCGCCGTTCACCGGCGGCGAGGACGGCATCCAGGCCGTGCCGCGCGGGCGCCTCTTCGGCCTCATCGATCTGTCGCAACCGATGGCCATGTACGGCCTGGTGCTGGCGATCTTTCTGACTGGCTTCGTGCTCATCTGGCGCGTCGTGCACTCGCCCTTCGGCCAGGTTCTCAAGGCGATCCGCGAGAACGAGAGCCGCGCCATCTCGCTGGGCTTCGACGCCGACCGCTACAAGCTGGTGGCCTTCATCATCTCGGGCGGCGTGGCCGGACTGGCCGGTGCGACCAAGGCCATCGTCTTCCAGTTGGCCTCGCTGACCGACGTGCACTGGACGATGTCGGGCGAGGTCGTGCTGATGACGCTGCTCGGCGGGCTGGGCACCCTGTTCGGCCCGGTGATCGGCGCGGCCATCATCATCACCATGCAGAACTACCTGGCCCAGCTCGGCGCCTGGGTCACGGTCGTGCAGGGCGTGATCTTCGTGATCTGCGTGCTCGCCTTCCGCCGCGGCGTGATCGGTGAACTCGGACGCTGGCTGAAGAAGTCGCTGTAGTGGGCCGCCGCCGGGCAGTTGACAGGCGCGCGGCACAATGCGGCGCCCTTGACTGCCCCGACCGATCATGAGCCTGGCTGCCCGATTTTTCCGCTGGCACCGCTGGGTCGGCTACCTGATCGCTGTCCAAGTGCTGGCCTGGGTACTCGGCGGTCTGTTGTTTGCCTGGCTGCCATTTCAGCCCTGGGTCAAGGGCGGCGACGTGCTGATCAAGCCGCAGCAGCCGCTGCCCGCCGACTGGCCGCGCGCGCTGGCCGGGCTGCAGCCCGAGCGCGGCGCGCTGCTGTCGGTGCAGAGCGTGGCGACTGCCTCGGGGCCCGCGCTCAAGCTGCGCTACGCCAAGGGCGAGCACTGGCTGAGCGTGGCCGGCGGCGATCTGTCGCCACCCGATGCTGAGGCGATCGGCCTCTATGCCCGCTCGCTCTATCGCGGCGCGGGCAAACTCGAAGCGGTGCAGCGTTTGAAAGAAGCACCGCGGCGGCTGGGTATCGTGCGCGAGCTGGGCGATCGCACTGACGCCTGGCAGGCGCGCTTTGACGACGGCTTGCGCACGCGCATGTACTTCGATGCGCGCAGCGGCGAGTTCCTGACCGTGCGCAACGAAGCCTGGGTCGTTTACGACTTTTTCTGGCGCCTGCACGTAATGGACTACGAGGGCGGCGAGGACTTCAACAACACCCTGCTGCGCGTGGCGTCGATCGCGGCAGTGGCGCTGGTGCTGACCGGGCTGGTCTTGATGACGCTGGCGTTGCGGCGCAGCTGGCGGCGGCGTTACCGATCGGGCTGAAATGAACCACCCCCGAAGCGCCTGCGGCGCCTCCCCCTCGAGGGGGAGGCGCTGGCGGACCGGCAAAGCCGGATCCGCGGCGGCTGCTTGGCCCGCGTCGATTCATGCGTCGCGGGTCGCGCGACGCGCGGTGGAGCAACTGAGATGACGGCCCCAAGCTCGCTGCGCTCGCGCCCCCCATGGGGAGCTCAGGCCGCGTGGGGCGGCCCGGCGCTGACCTGAGACGACGGCCCCAAGCTCACTTCGTTCGCGCCCCCCCCAAGGGGAACTCAGGCCGCTTGGGAGCGGCCCTGCGCTGGCCTGAGCCGCGCTCAGCCTGAACATCGGGCGCGACATCCTGGGCGTGCGGTGCGGGGCTCAATCGGAGCGTCGCGACACCGCGCGGGCGACTGCAA
>JANMSS010000121.1:0-12002 GCA_031389585.1 Burkholderiales bacterium
GCCGATCACGGCCACCGAGCGTGGGTCGAACAGGGAATCGAGGTGGCGGATGCTCATGGACGGTCGGGTGTGCGATCGCGCGCGATGTCGCGCAGACAGCGGCCCATCCTCGCACAGCGGCCCGATGCGCGGCTTGACGCATTGCAACCAAAGTCTGCTGCGCTTCGACCAGGCTGCGCCGTCGGTGACCGCGGGCTGCCAACCGCGCCAGGGACAGCAGTACGTGCGAAGACTCCGCAATTGAGCCCTACGGGCCCCGTGGTCGCCGAAGTGGCGCGGATTCAACGCAGATCGGGCTGTCCACCGGCCTGGTTTCCCGGCGTCGTCCTACACGGCAGAAAGCCAGCACTCGGATACTGGTGACGCACCTCTGTGCAGTCTTTTCATGGCGGGCGAATTCGCCTGCTGCGAAGTCGACTGACAGCGTGCGCCTTCATCCTGAAAGCCGCCCTCATGCACACCCCCAGCCTTCGTCGCCCCCTGTGGGCACTTGCCAGCGTTCTGTTGCTGAGCTTCAGCAGCTTGGCAGCGGCGGAACCGCCGTCGCGTGCAGCGCGTCTGGGTTACCTCAGCGGCACGGTCAGTTTCTCGCCGGCGGGCCAGCCCGACTGGGTGCGCGCCGCCGTCAACCGGCCGCTGACCACGGGCGATCGTCTGTGGACGGGTGGCAGTTCGCGCGCCGAGCTGCAGATCGGCGGCGCTGCGATCCGCATGGGGCCGTCGACCAGCATGGTCTTGCTCAATCTCGACAACCGCATCGCGCAGGTGCAGCTGTCGCAAGGCACATTGAAGATTCGCGTGCGCAGCCTGGGCCCGCGTCAGACCTTTGAAGTCGCGACGCCCAATCTGGCCTTCACGCTGCGCCGTCCCGGCGACTACCGCATCGAAGTCGACCCCCAAGACGACGCGACGGCCGTGATGGTCAGGAGCGGGGAGGCCGAGGTGTATGGCCAAGGCGCGTCGTACACCGTCAATTCACGCCGCGCCTACCGCTTCTACGGCACCGACCTGTCCGACTACGAGACCTTGACGGCGCAGCGCGACGACGACCTCGACCGCTGGTCGCGCGAGCGCGACCGCCGCGGCGACAACTCCGTCTCCGCACGCTACGTATCGTGCGAGGTCGTCGGCTATGAAGACCTCGACGCCAACGGCAGCTGGCGTCGCGATCCGACTTATGGCTCGGTCTGGACGCCCACGCGTGTGGCCTCGGGCTGGACGCCTTACCGCGACGGCCATTGGTCCTGGATCGACCCCTGGGGCTGGACCTGGGTCGACGATGCGCCCTGGGGCTATGCCGTGTCGCACTACGGTCGCTGGGCCCACATCAACAACACCTGGGCCTGGGTGCCGGGACCACGGCAAGAGCGCGCGGTGTACGCGCCGGCGCTGGTGGCGTTCGTCGGCGGCAAGAACTTCCAGATCTCGGTGTCGGTCGGCGGCACGAGCGCGGCCAATGTCGGTTGGTTCCCACTGGCGCCGCGCGAGGTCTATCAACCGGCTTACCCGGTCAGCCGCACCTACTTCGACAGCATCAATCGCAGCAATGCCGTGATCGCCCCCACGACGATCACCAACGTCTACAACACGACGATCGTCAACAACACCACCAACGTGACCCAGGTGAACCAGGTGATCTATGCCAACCAGCAGGTGGCGGGCGCCGTGATCGCCGTGCCGACGCAGGCCTTCGTGCAATCACAGCCGGTGGCCAAGGCCACGGTGCAGCTGCCACGCGAATCCTTCATCAGTGCGCCGGTGGTGCGCGTCGCCAGCGTGGCGCCGGTCCAGCAGAGCGTGCACGGCGGCGCCCCCGAGGCCGCCACGAAACCTCCGCTGCGTGAACGCGCCGTCGTCGCCCGTACGGCCCCACCGCCGGCAGCGTTGCCGTTTGCTGTACAGCAGACGCAACTGGCCGCCAGACCAGGCACGCCGATCGACGATGCGCAACGCACGCAGCTCAAGCCCGCTGCGCCGGTTGTCGTCGCACCCAAGGTCAGCGTGGTGGCCGCGGCCCCGGCGCCGACAGCGACCGCGCTGCCCCCGGCAACGGCTCCGGGCGGCAAGTCGCCGGAGGCGCGCAAAGCTGCCGCGGCCAAGGGCGAAGACGGCCGCGGCGAAGGCCGCAGGCCGGATGCTGAAAAGGCGGCCGGTGAGACAGCCGACGCAGCGCGGGCTGCCACGGCCGATGCCGATGCCACCAAAGCCGCTGCGGCGAATGCAGCGACTGCCAAAGCCGAAGCAGCGAAGGCCGCGGCCATCACGGCTGACGTTGCCAAGGCGGCTGAAGCCAAGGCGGCCGAGGCCAAGGCCGATGCGACCAAGGCCTCGATCGCAAAGGCCGAGGCTGGCAAGGCCGACGAGGAAAAAAACCAAAGAGCCAGAGCCGGGGTTGCCACGGCCGAAGCGTCCAAGGCCGAGGCCGCGAAGGCTGAAGCCGCACGAGCGGACGCTGCCAAGGCGGCCAACATAAAGGCCGACGCAGCCAAGGCCGAAGCAGCCAAGGCAGACGCCAGCCAGGCCGCTGCGGCCAAGGCGTCGGCTGACACTGCGCAAGCATCGAAAGCCGCGGCTGTCAGGGCCGAAGCGTCGGAGGCTGCGACTGCCAAGGCCACGGCTGCCAGGGCCGATGCGGCCAAGTCTGCCGAAGCATCAGAGGCCGCGGCTGCCAAGGCTGCGGCGACCAGGGCCGATTCGTTCAAGGCTGCCGAGACCAAGTCCGCTGCGAGCCGGGCCTCCAATGCGAAGGCCGAAGCCGGCAAGGCCGACGAAGCCAGAGCTGAGAGAGCCCGAGGCGAGTCGGCAAAGGCCGAGGCCGCGAAGGCCGAGGCCATGAAGGCAGAGGCCGCTCGAGCCGACGCCGCGAAGGCCGCCACGATCAAGGCTGAATCGGCGAAGGCCGAGGCCGCGAAGGCCGAGGCCACCCGTGCTGACGCCGCCAAGATCGCCATGGCCAAGGCCGAAACCGCAAAGGCCGAAGCCGTCAAGGCCGACGCGGCCCGCGCCGACGCCGCCAGAGCCGGACAGGCGAATGCCGAAGCAGCAAAGGCCCAGGCCAGCAAAACCGACGCCGCCAATGCCGCCAGGGCCAGATCCGAGGCCGCGAAGGCCGACGCCGCCAACGCTTCTGCCGCGGCGAAGTCGCCCGCTGCCGCAGCACCACCCGAGGCGCGCGCGTCGGGCCCGTTGGCCGACGCCGATGCAAGCCCGCAAGACGAGAAGAAGAAGGGACGCAAGCCGTAGTGTGCGCCTCGCGCCTCTGCTCTAGCCAGCAACAAACAGGAATTTGAGGTAGGACATAGACACAGATTGCCTGACGAAAAGTACGACCAGGCGGTGCGTTAGCTGGAGGCGCTCGTCAAGGCTCGGTGGGTGGCTCGGATTCAGCACGGTGTTCGATTGCAGGGCGACGCCAGTTCAACGTTCAGCCACCTCTCGGGGCGTCAGGGACTGCCTTTATGCCGTCCGCGCTGCCTGCGTGCCCAGGGGTGCCTGACCGTGGAACGCGAAGCTGCCGCCGCCCTGCCGCTTGGCGCGGTACATGCAGGCGTCCGCGCACGCGATCAGGGTGGCGGCCTCCACGCCGTCGTCGGGGTACAGGCTGATGCCGATACTCACCGACAGCTGCAGCGCATGACCGCCGACGTGGCTGCACGCCCCGATGGCAGTGATCACTTTGCGGGCGATCAGCGTGGCATCTTCGGGGTGGGACACCTCGCTGAGCAGGATCAGGAACTCGTCGCCACCGTAGCGGCTGACCGTGTCAGCCGCGCGAACCGAGGACACCAGGCGCCGCGCCACCAGCTCGAGCACTTCATCGCCGACCGCGTGGCCGTAGGCGTCGTTGATCTGCTTGAAATTGTCGATGTCCAGGAAGAGCAGTGCCAGCCGGGGGTTGTGCCGCTCGGCGCCGGCGATGGCATGCGCGAGCCGGTCGAGCAGCAGGACCCGATTGGGCAACTGGGTCAGTGCGTCGTGCCCGGCGCCGCGCGACGCCTTGTCCAGCGCCTGCGCGGCAGTGTCGGCGTCGCTCTGGGCATGCAGGGCCGCGACCACCAGCTCCTCGTTGGCTTCGAGCATCCGAGCGGTCCGGCTGACGTCCAGGCGACTCTCCGCGGCGACCATGTCTTGCAGCAGTCGCGCCAGCACGGCACGCGCCTCCTCGATCTTCCTTTGCAACTGGGCGAGCTTGTGCGCAGCGTCTGCGGCAGCGGTGTCGTTCGGGTCCGGGGTTTCGCTCACGGCAAACGCTCCAGCCCGGGCGCCTCAATCAATCGGGGCATGGGCGGGAGCGACAGGCAGGTCGGCGACGCGCTTTCGCGTCGGCCTGCCGCCGAGCAGGCCTTCCTGTTCGGGCAGGGGCTCGCCCATGCAGATGCCGCCATCGTCGATGGTGTACAGACGCAACTGGTCCGAATGGGCACTGGCACGCACCTTGACCACCGCCATCACGCGCAGCAGCCGGCTGTCGACCTCGATGTAGCGCTGCACGATGATCGCGTCGGTCAGGAAGGCGGCGCCGTAGGGGCTGAAGCGCAGGTCGGTGTAGCGGTCTTCCAGCTCGGAGGTCACGAGCACGGTGACGCCTTCGCGCGCCAGCGCGGCCACCAGGCGCAGCAGCGACTCACGGAAGTCTTCGCGAAAGGTCGGGGCCAGCGACAGCTCGAAGCCCGACAGCGAATCGAGGACCACGCGTTTGGCGCCGAGCCGATGCACCTCGTTCATCAGCAGCGAGACCACCTCGTCGCTCGACAGGTCGGCCGCGTGGCTGTCGATGACGCCCACCCGGCCGCTCGCCACCAGGTCGATCAGCAGGGGGTTGCGTGAACGGTAGGGGTGCTGCTCGAAGGCCGCCATGACACCGGTCTCGCCGCAGCGCACGCCCTCGGCCAGGAAGGCCGCCGCCAGGATGCTCTTGCCTGCGCCCGAGGGGCCTGCCACCAGCACCGAGTAGCCACGCGGCAAGCCGCCGCCGAGCATTTCATCCAGGCTGGGCACGCCGAGCTGCAAGCGCTCGATGTGCGCGGTGGCGGGCGGCGCGAGATCCACCGTCGGCGCCGTACGCACGGGGGCAATCACCTTCACGCCAGCCGAGGTGATGCGAAAGGTGTGCATCCCCGCCAGTGTCGGCTGGCCACGCATCTTCATGACCTCGATCTTGCGTACCATGGAGTTGCGCTGCACGTGCTGGCGCAGCCAAATGAGCCCGTCGGCCACCGTGAACACCGGGTTGGCATCGGCCTCGTTGAAATATTCGCCGAGCAGGAAGGTGGTGGCCTGCCAGCTCGTCATCAGCATGCCAAGCTGCTGCACGAACTGCTGCAGGTTGTTGTGCGGGTTGCCTTCGGTGGTGGAGGCGAACACCACCGAACGGAACGAGTCGACGAAGACCAGCCCCGGACTGTGCAACGTGACCTCTTCGACGATGCGCTGCAACACCCGGTCGAGGTTGCCGGCCATGGCGTCTTCCGACAGGTTGATGAAACGCACGCTGTGGTTGATCGCCTCGTTGTCGAAGAAATCGAACTGCTGCTGGTAGCGCAGCATCTTCAGCGGCGGCTCGCCCAGCACCGTGAAATACAGCGCCGGGCGCTCCGGGGTGGCCAGCGCGAACATGATCTGGTGCGCCAGCGTGGTCTTGCCGCAACCGGGTGGGCCGGCAATCAGGTTGAACGAGAACTCGGGCAAGCCACCGCCGAGCACCTCGTCCAGGCCGGGCACGCCGGTGGGCAAGCGGTTGATGGTCACTTTGGAATTCATGGTGTGGTGTCCTGCGCGGAAGGGCCGCTCGAAGTGGTTGACCATACCGGACGCAGCAACCGCTCGGTGAGCGAGGCGCCGACCAGACTGGCCAGCAACTCATGAAACGTTTGCAGGAAAGCGCTGGCGCCGGCAACCGCGACGGCGCTGCTGCGCCGCGCCAACGCCGACTTCAGCGCTGCGGGACCGACGGCCGGCGGATCGCTCTCATCCGGCGCCGCCAGCCATGGATACGACGTGGCGGCGAGGTGCAGGCTGCGAGCGTAGAGCGCGGCCACGCCGCGCTGGCCGAGGATCGGTGTCAACGCATCGTCTATCTGTTCCCAGATCGCGAACATGGCACCGCCGATTTGCGCGGCATCCGCACCTTGCCCGACGCGGCTTACCAAAGGTGCTGCGATTTGGCGGCCCTCGTGGCTTGCTGTCGACATGAGGTCAATGCGTCGTAGAACGGCTCTTGATCGTACGCCAGTTGCCAGCATTCTCTGTTCGCTGGCGCACATTGGGCGCAGGCCAGACCGGCAGGCGCAGCAGGGGCTCGCTAAACTGCCCGCGTTGCCGCCCACCCCCGGGCCGCCCGCGCCGACATGACCCTCGACCTCTTCACTCCCGAACCCCCAGCCCCCAACGACGACGCCATCACGCTGGCGCATTACGCCGAGCGGGCCTACCTCGAATACGCGCTCTCGGTCGTCAAGGGCCGCGCGCTGCCGGATGTCTGCGATGGCCAAAAGCCAGTCCAGCGGCGCATCCTGTACGCGATGCAGCGCATGGGCCTGGCGTTCACCACGCCGGGCGGACCGAAGGCGGTGAAGAGCGCGCGCGTGGTCGGCGACGTGCTCGGCCGCTACCACCCACACAGCGACCAGGCGGCCTACGACGCGATGGTGCGCATGGCGCAGGACTTTGCGTTGCGCTACCCGCTGGTCGACGGCCAGGGCAATTTCGGCAGTCGTGACGGCGACGGCGCCGCGGCGATGCGCTACACGGAGGCGCGACTGGCGCCGATCGCTCGCCTGCTGCTCGACGAGATCGACGAAGGCACAGTCGATTTCGTTCCCAATTACGACGGCAGCACCGAGGAGCCCAGGCTGTTGCCGGCGCGGCTGCCGTTCGTACTGCTCAACGGCGCGTCGGGCATTGCCGTGGGCTTGGCCACCGAGATCCCCAGCCACAACCTGCGCGAAGTCGCTGCCGCGGCGGTGGCGCTGCTGAAGAACGACAAGCTCTCCGACGACGAGCTGTTCTCACTGCTGCCCGGCCCCGACTACCCCGGCGGCGGCCAGATCATCAGCGCCGCCGCTGACATCCGCGAGGCCTACCGCACGGGGCGCGGCAGCCTGAAGGTGCGCGCGCGCTGGAGCATCGAAGACCTGGCGCGCGGCCAGTGGCAACTGGTGGTGCAGCAGTTGCCACCGGGCACCAGCGCGCAAAAGGTGCTCGAAGAGATCGAGGAGCTGACCAACCCCAAGGTCAAGGCCGGCAAGAAGGCGCTGAGCACCGAGCAGGTGCAGTTGAAGACCTCGGTGCTGGCGGTGCTGGATGCCGTGCGCGACGAGTCGAGCAAGGACGCGGCGGTGCGCCTGGTGTTCGAACCGAAGAGCCGCACCGTCGGGCAGCAAGACCTGATCAACACGCTGCTCGCGCACACCAGCCTGGAGTCGAGCGCGCCGATCAACCTGACGATGGTCGGCCTCGATGGCCGGCCGACGCAGAAGAGCCTGCGCCAGATGCTCGCCGAGTGGCTCGACTTCCGCCAGGCCACGCTGAAGCGCCGCACCGAGCACCGTTTGCAGAAGGTGCTCGACCGCATGCATGTGCTCGAAGGGCGGCAGCTGGTGCTGCTCAACATCGACGAGGTGATCCGCATCATCCGCGCCGCCGACGAGCCCAAGCCGGCGTTGATCGCGCGCTTCAAACTCAGCGACCGGCAGGCCGAAGACATTTTGGAGATCCGCCTGCGCCAGCTGGCGCGGCTGGAAGCGATCAAGATCGAGCAGGAGCTGAAGTCGCTGCGCGACGAGCAGCGCAAGCTCGAAGAGATTCTGGGCAGCGCGACGGCGCTCAAGCGCACGGTGGTCAAGGAGATCGAGGCCGACGCCAAGCAGTTCGGCGACGAGCGGCGCACGGTGCTGCAGGCCGACAAGCGCGCGGTCGCGGAAGTGAAGGTCATCGACGAGCCCGTGACGGTGGTGGTCAGCCTGAAGGGCTGGGTGAGGGCGCTCAAGGGCCACGAAATGGAAGTGCAGTCGCTTGTCTTCAAGGCCGGCGACGGGCTCTACGGTGCGTTCCCCTGCCGCAGCGTCGACACGCTGGTGGTCATCGGCAGCAACGGCCGCGTCTACAGTGTGGCGGCTGCCGGGCTGCCGGGCGGGCGCGGGGACGGCGTGCCGGTGACCTCGCTGATCGACCTCGAAGCCGGCACGCAGCCGGCGCATTACGTCGCCGGCGCGGCCGATGCGCTGCTGCTGCTGGCGCACACAGGAGGATTCGGCCTGCTGGCGCAGATCGGCGACCTCGGCAGCCGTCAGCGCGGCGGCAAGACTTTCATGTCGCTCGAGGCCGACGAACATCTGCTGCCGCCGGCACCGGTGGCCGCGGCGCACCAGCGCGTGGCCTGCCTGTCGCTGTCGGGCCGCCTGCTGGTGTTTACGCTGGCCGACCTGAAGCGCCAGGCCAACGGCGGCCGCGGCTTGACGCTGATGGACGTCGATGCCAAGGATCCGCTGCTGTCGGTGGCGGCGATTGCCGACACCGTGACCGTGCACGGCAGTGGCCGCGGCGGCAAGGCCAAACAGGAAGACCTGCGCGGCGAGCGGCTGGCAGCGCACGAAGGCAAGCGCGCGCGCAAGGGGCGCAAGGTCGAGGGGCTGATCAGGGCGCTGCGCGTCGTGGCTTGATACGGATTCGCTGTCGACCAGTTCGGCGAGACCAGTGACCGGTTCAGCGCGGGTTGCTGAGCTTCACCCAGGGCACTCGACCATTCCTTTCTGGACGATTGCGGACCGCCACTCCTGACCACGCAGATCCGCCAGAGCAGCCCTGAGGCACACTAACGCGCACTGCAATTCTGAAAGACCTGAGATGGACCGCAGACAGTGGCTGGCTCTGGCCGGGGTTTGGGGCATGGCGGCGTCGCTGCCGGCGACGGCGTTCGCGCAGGGCAGCACCAATCCACTGCACCTGATCGTCCCGGTGCCGCCCGGCGGTTCGGTCGACCTGGCCGGTCGCCTGATTGCCGAGCACCTGCCGCGTACGCTCAAGCAGACGGTGGTGGTCGAGAACCGCCCCGGCGCCTCGGGCTCGATCGCGGCCACGGGCGTGGCCCGCGCCGCCGGCGACCCAAACCAGTTGATGCTGGTATTCGACTCGCATGTCACCAACCCGCTGGTCTACCCGCAGCTGCCCTACACGCTGAACGACTTCACGCCGATCTCGCGCCTGCTCAGCTTCCCGCTGGTGTTCGCGGTGCCGACCAGCCTGCCGGCCAACAACATCGCCGAGTTCATCGCCCTGGCGCGCAAGAAGCCGGGCTCGCTGAATGTGTCGTCGGCCGGGCTGGGTACGCTGAACCACCTGGCCGCCGAGCTGTTCAAGATGCAGACGCGCACGCACATCGTGCACATCCCGTACCGCGGCGGCGTGCCGGCCTTGCAGGCGGTGATGAACGACGAGGTGCAGTTGTTCATGGGCAGCTGGGTGGCGATCGGGCCGCATGTGAAGAGCGGGCGCGTCAAGGCGTTGGCGGTCACCTCGGCCAAGCGCTACTCGGTGGCACCAGAGATCCCGACGTTGGCCGAGTCCGGCGTCGCGGGCTTCGATGTCTCGACCTGGATCGGTGCGGTCGCGCCGGCGCGCATCGGGGCGCCCCGTCAACAGGCCCTGCATGCGGCGTTGATGCAGGCCTTGACGCAGCCGGCCGTGCGCCAGACGCTGGCGCAGCAGGGGCTCGAGTGGGTCGGCAGCACCTCGGCCGAGTTCGAGGCCTTCATTGCCGCCGAGGGGCGGCGCTGGAGCGACCTGGTCATCGAACAGAAGCTGACCTTGGGTTAGGGCCAATTCGGACAGCCGTCTATCGCGTGAACCGGCCCTACAGATTGTCAATGGCCGGTTTGGGGGGCCGCAGCAACAGCTTGGCAAGTCCCGATTCGCGCCGCTGAGCCAACGGCCTAAACTTGTCGCCCATCAGCGGCCGCGACCCGGCGCGCAGGAGACAAGCGATCGTGCAGCCTACCAACGTGGCCGATCCGGCCTACTTCCACAAGGTCGTGGACTGCCAGTGGGCCTGCCCGGCGCACACCCCCGTGCCGGAGTACCTGCGCATGATCGGGCAGGGCCGCTACTCCGATGCCTACATGGTCAACTGGGTGTCCAACGTGTTCCCGGGCATCCTGGGCCGCACCTGCGATCGGCCCTGCGAACCGGCCTGCCGGCGCGGCCGCGTCGAAGAGGACAACACGGAGAAGCCGGAGCCGGTGGCGATCTGCCGCCTCAAGCGAGTCGCCGCCGACCACACGGACGACACCACCGCGCGCCTGCCCAAGGCGCGCGCGGCCAACGGCAAGCGCATTGCCTGCATCGGCGCCGGGCCGGCCTCATTGACGGTGGCGCGCGACCTGGCGCCGCTGGGCTATGAAGTCACCGTGTTCGACGCCGAGGCCAAGGCGGGCGGCTTCATGCGCACGCAAGTGCCGCGCTTTCGCCTGCCCGAATCAGTAATCGACGAGGAGTGCGGCTACATCCTGCGCGACAACGTGGACTTTCGCAGCGGCAAGCGGGTCGACTCGATGAACGCGTTGCTGGCCGAGGGCTGGGACGCGGTGTTCGTCGGCTGCGGCGCGCCGCGCGGGCGCAACCTCGATTTGCCGGGGCGGGCCGAGGCGGCCGAGCACGTCACGCTCGGCATCGACTGGCTGGCCTCGGTGTCGTTTGGCCACATCACCGCCGTCAAGCCGCGGGTCATTGTGCTCGGCGGCGGCAACACAGCGATGGACTGCTGCCGCTCGGCCCGGCGCCTGGGAGCCCATGACGTCAAGGTCATCGTGCGTTCGGGGTTCGACGAGATGAAGGCCTCGCCGTGGGAGAAGGAAGACGCGATGCACGAGGGCATCCCGATCGTCAACTTCCATGTGCCCAAGGCTTTTGTCCATGAGGCCGGGGTCTTGAAGGGCATGCGCTTCGAGATCGTCGAGGCGATCTTCGACGACAAGGGCCGGCGCACTTTGAAGCCCACCGGCGCACCCGACGCGTTCATCGAATGCGACCAAGTGCTGATCGCGGTCGGCCAGGAGAACGCCTTCCCTTGGATCGAGCGCGACAGCGGCATCGAGTTCGACCAATGGGGCCTGCCGGTCTTGAACGAGCAGACGATGCGCTCGAGCCACCCGCGCGTGTTCTTCGGGGGCGATTCCGCGTTCGGGCCGAAGAACATCATCTGGGCGGTGGCCCATGGCCATGAGGCCGCCATATCGATCGACCGCCTGCTCTGTGGCCAGGACATTGCGCAACGGCCGGCGCCGCATGTCAGCCTGCTCTCGCAAAAGATGGGCATCCATGAGTGGAGCTACGACAGCGCGGTCAGCAACGACCTGCGCTTCAAGGTGCCCTGGACCAAGGCCGAGATTGCGCTGGCCAGTATCAAGGTCGAAGTCGAACTCGGCTTCGACGCTGCCACCGCCTTCAAGGAAACGCAGCGCTGCCTGAACTGCGATGTGCAGACTGTGTTTGCCGACAAGCTGTGCATCGAATGCGACGCCTGCGTCGACATCTGCCCGATGGACTGCATCAGCTTCACCGCCAATGGCGACGAGGCCGAGCTGCGCACGAGGCTGCAGGCGCCGGCGACGAACCTGACGCAGGATTTGTACGTCAGCGCGCCGCTGAAAACCGCGCGCGTGATGGTCAAGGACGAAGACGTCTGCCTGCACTGCGGTCTGTGCGCAGAGCGATGCCCGACCGGAGCCTGGGATATGAAGAAGTTCCTGCTCGAGATGACCCATGCTGGGCCGGCGTGCCGGGATCAGCCGAAGTCGGCGAACGTGGTGATGGAGGTCGCGGCAAAGTGACCCGACTTGCTTGCTGTGGTGCGGGGCCGGAGGGCGGTGTGGCGCCGGGGCTCATGCGGGGGTACCAGAAATCGCCCCGACGCCACACTGCCCTCCGGCCTGGAGAGCGAGCAGGCGTTCGACGATTCGCGCGCCGGCGAAGTGGTGGCGCGTTGGGGGGTACGCGGGGCGGGCGAT
>JANMSS010000127.1:0-3910 GCA_031389585.1 Burkholderiales bacterium
ACCACGCTGGCCCCCACGTAGGCCGCGAACCAGGCCCAGTGCGACAGGGGGGTGACGAGCAGGAACACCAGGTTGCCGGTGACCTTGCTCTGGATCAGCGAGCTGCTGCTGTTGGCATAGGCGTTCTGCAGCACGCTCATCATCACCAGGCCCGGAATCAGGAAGCTGGTGTAGCGAACGCCGGGGAAGACCTGAACATGGTCTTCGAGCACGTGGCCAAAGATCAGCAGGTAGAGCATGGCGGTGAGCACGGGGGCGGCCACCGTCTGCACGCTGACCTTCCAGAAGCGCAGGATCTCCTTGTTGAAAAGGGTGCGCGCGCCCTCGAGCCGGATCAAGACGCCGTCTCCCGCTGCATGATCTCGAGGAACACGTCTTCGAGGTCGGCGCGACCGATTTCCAGGTCTTCGATGCGCACGCCGGCCCGGCGTAACTGGCCGAGCAGGGCTTCCACCTCGGCCGCATCGTGCGCCGTGACCTGCGCGACGCGCCCGGTGATGCGCGCATGCGCTGCCACCTCGGGCGGCAGTGCATCGTCGGTCTTGAACTGCAGCATCGTGCTGGCGGTACCGGCCAGCAGGTTGGCGGTGCGGTCGAGCGCCACCACGCGGCCCTGCTTCAACATCGCGATGCGGCCGCACAGCGCTTCGGCCTCTTCGAGGTAGTGCGTCGTCAGCAGCACCGTGTGGCCCTGCTTGTTGAGCCCGGCGATGAAACCCCACAGGGCCTGGCGCAATTCAACATCGACGCCCGCGGTGGGTTCGTCGAGCACGATCACCGGCGGCCGGTGCACCAGGGCCTGCGCCACCAGCACCCGGCGCTTCATGCCGCCCGAGAGCTGGCGCATGTTCACGTCGCCTTTGTCGGCCAGGCCCAGGCCGGCCAGCAGCGCGTCGATCCAGTCGTCGTTGCGGCGCAGGCCGAAGTAGCCGCTCTGGATGCGCAGGCATTCGCGCACCGTGAAGAAGGGGTCGAACACCAGCTCCTGCGGCACCACACCGATCGAGCGACGCGCCGCGGCATAGTCTCGCACCACGTCGTGCCCCATCACGCAAACGCGGCCCGAAGCGGCGCGCGAGAGGCCCGCGAGGATCGAGATCAGGGTCGTCTTGCCGGCGCCGTTGGGGCCGAGCAGGCCGAAGAATTCGCCCTGCTCGATCGTCATCGAGACGCCGTCGAGCGCGCGTACCGTGCCGTGCGCGCCCGCATAGGTCTTGACAACTTCTTCGAACTCGACGGCCATCGGCAAGGGCATGGGCGGCGATTGTAGGCAGCGGGCCCTTGGTGCAAGATGGGCCCCCATGCCCGCAGCACCGCCGAAGAAGCCCCGCCGAACGGCCGAGCGCATTCTTGAAGTCACGCTCGAGCTGTTCAACCGCTTCGGCGAGCCCAACGTCAGCACCACGCTGATCTCGGCCGAGCTGAAGATCAGCCCCGGCAACCTGTACTACCACTACCCGGCCAAAGACGAGCTCATCAATTCCCTGTTCGGCCGCTACGAGAAAGCGCTGGACGAACTGCTGCGCGCCGCCGACAACGTGCGCAATGTGGAAGACGCATGGCTCTTCTTCCACATGCTGTTCGAGATCATCTGGCAGTACCGCTTCCTGTATCGCGACCTGAACGACCTGCTCAGCAAGAACCGCAAGCTGGAGACGCACTTCCAGTTCGTGCTGAAGAACAAGGGCCGCGCGGTGCAGGCCGTGCTGGGTGGGCTGGCGCGCGGCAAGGCCGTGGCGATCGACGCGCGCGAGGCCGAGCCGGTGGCCACCGCGATGGTGGTGGTGCTGACGTACTGGCTGAGCTACGAGTACGTGCGCGACCCGCGCAACGCGCTCGAACCCGAAAGCGCCGGTGCTGCACTGGCCCGCGGCGCCTACCATGTGCTGAGCCTGTTGATGCCCTACCTGACCGAGCCCGAGCGCAACCACCTGCACACGCTGGTGGGCCCGTACCGGCAGAGCTGACCGAAACACCCAGAGGAGACCGCCGATGGCCAAGTGGACCGCCTTCCCGTACCCGCTGTACCTCTTCGACGCGGCCACACTGAAGAAGCAGTGGGCCCGCCTGCACGCTGGCGATGCCGAGCCGTTGCCCAAGGACACCAAGCTGCTCGAAGCCTGGGCCCTGTTCCACGCGGGCGAATTCCAGAAGGCTTTCTACGCTGGCCTGAAGCTCGGCGGCGGCGGGCTGACGCTCGCCAACAAGGCGCAGTCGATCTACGCCAGCTACCTGGAGAAAAGCGAGAAGACCAAGCTCGCGATGTTCCGGGAAGTGATGGCGCGCGCCGAGGCGCAGGCTGCCGAGGAGCCGAAGAACCCGAGCGCGCATTACTGGATGGCCTATGCGACGGGCCGCTACGGCCAGGGCATCAGCGTGACCAAGGCCTTGTCGCAAGGCCTGGGCGCGAAGATGAAGGCCGCCTTGGAGACGACGATCAAGCTCGCGCCCCAACACGCCGATGCCCACATCGCACTGGGCGCCTTCCACGCCGAAGTGATCGACAAAGTGGGCTCGCTGCTGGGCAAGACCCAAGGCGCCAACAGGGCCACCGGCCTGGCGATGTACCAGCAGGCCCTCAAGCTCACCCCCGCCAGTGCCATCGCGATGGTCGAGTACGCCAACGGCCTGGTGATGCTCGAAGGCGACAAGAAGATGGGTGATGCCGAAAAACTCTACGCCGATGCCGCTGCGTGCACGCCGATCGACGCGATGGAGCGGCTGGATGTGGAGATGGCGAAGGCGGAGTTGGAGGATTGAGGTGGGGTGTGGCCGTGTCCGGTTTGGGCCTTCTTGTTCGTTGAGGCCTGCGGGCCCGGCACGGCCCATGGTGCCCGCATTGACGCGGCCTGCAGTCCGACAACACACCAGACGCTGTCCGATTTGGGGCAGGATGGACGACGCGCAAACCTGACGCCGTCTGGCTTCAACAACAGGTTTGGTTTCACAGGCGCCCTCCTTCCAACATCGCAGCCATGTCGCAAAACCAAGCAACTGCGCCGCACGCGCTTCGCGCAACTCGGTACTGGCTGGTTCCAGGCGCGAAAAACACCAGTCGTGAAGACTCAATCAGGTCGCGCGAGAGATGGCCTCTCATTGTCAAGTTCAACGGTGACGCCCACGGAGTCGCGAAAGTCGTCGCTGCCGGCGTGACGAAGCGCCACCTTTGGCAGGTCGAACGGCATGGCCAACTCGTCTTCGACACATCTGAAGACTTCGACGGAAAGTACGCCAAGCTTCTGAGCGCCGGGGCCGCTCAGGCTTCAAGAGAGCGTGTTGAGTCTGAAGAAGAAGAGTCAAGATTTGCCGAAGGGGCGTCCCGCTACAGGCTGCATCGACAACTCGAACGTGACACTGATCTTGCGAAGAAGGTGAAGGCGAAACACCTCGCCAGTGAAGGCAAGCTTGAGTGTGCCGTCTGTCGCTTCGACTTTGTCAAGACGTATGGCCAAGTCGGCCTTGGCTTTATCGAAGCTCGTCACACTTTCCCCGTTTCAAAGCTTGACGGGTCAACTCGCACGCGGGAGAGCGACTTGGCGCTCGTTTGTTCAAACTGCCATCGCATGTTGCACAAGGGCGATTTGCTGCTGAGTGTTGATGAACTGCGTGCGCTCTGGAGTGCAAGCAGTAAAGCCTAGCCCCTTGGTCAACAGGACACGCAACGGCACGCCACGCGTCGGCCTCATATCATTCTGACCCAAGCGCGTCACGCCGCTGCGTGCTGGTTGCCGCGAATGTCGGGCGTCACGAGTTCCGGTCTCGGTTCGCACTTGCGATTAGTCCGGCAATGCCGTATCCTGCGGCATGCGCACGGTTGCCGAAACGCCGGTGTTTGTTCGATACGCCGCCGAAGTCTGGTCTGACGCCGAGCGCCAAGAGTTCATCAACTTCATCGCGGCCAATCCGGGGG
>JANMSS010000156.1:0-1655 GCA_031389585.1 Burkholderiales bacterium
TCGCCCCAGGTGGTGGCGGGCAGCAGCAGGTCGGCGTAGGGCGCGGTGGCGGTGGTCGCAAAGGCTTCCTGCAGCACGACGAACTCGCAACGCTGCAAGGCGCGCCGCACCATGGCCTGGTCGGGCAGCGACTGTGCCGGGTTGGTGCAGGCGATCCACAAGGCCTTGATCGCGCCGTCGGCGGCGGCCTCGAACATCTCTACCGCGGACTTGCCGGGCGTGGCTGGCACCTCCGCAATGCCCCACAGTGCAGCCACTTCGGCGCGGTGGGCAGGGTTGGCCAGATCGCGGTGCGCACTGAGCAGGTTGGCCAGGCCGCCAACCTCGCGCCCGCCCATTGCGTTGGGCTGGCCGGTGAGCGAGAACGGCCCCGCCCCCGGCTTGCCGATCTGCCCTGTGGCCAAGTGCAGGTTGATCAGCGCGGCGTTCTTGTCGGTGCCACTGCTGCTCTGGTTCAGGCCTTGGCAATACAGGCTCAGCGTCGGTGTGCGGCCTTGAGCGTCACTCGCCCGGTCGACGCCACCAAACCAGCGTGCGGCCTGCACGATGTCGTCTTCCTGCAGACCGCAGACCTGGGCCACATGCTTGGGCGTGAACTCGCGCACGCGGTCGCGAAGGGCCTCGAAGCCGCGGGTGTGCGTGGCGATGTACGCGGTGTCGGCGAGGCCCTCCCACAGCATCAAGTGCAACAGGCCGTGGAACAGGGCCACGTCGGTGCCGGGCAGCAGCGCCAGATGCAGGTCGGCTGCGGCTGCGGTTTCGGTGCGGCGTGGGTCGACCACGATCCACTTCTGCGCCGGGTTGGCACGCTTTGCGTCTTCGAGGCGTCGAAACAGGATCGGGTGCGCCCAGGCAGTGTTCGAGCCGGCGATGAAGACGGTCTGTGCCAGTCCGAGGTCGTCATAGCAGGTGGGGGGTGCGTCGCTGCCGAGCGTGGCCTTGTAGCCGGCCACCGCGCTGCTCATGCACAGGCGCGAGTTGGTGTCGACGTTGTTGGTGCCGATCAGGCCTTTGCCGAGCTTGTTGAAGACGTAGTAATCCTCGGTCAGCAACTGGCCCGAGAGGTAGAAGCCGACCGCGTCGGGGCCATGCTCGGTGACGATGGACGCGAAACGGTCGGCGGCGAGATCGAGCGCGGCGTCCCAGCCGATGGCTTGCAACGCGCCGCCCCGCTGCGCACGATGCTGCGGCGCGAGCAGCCGCGCCTGCGCTGCGATGTGCGCCGCCGCGCTCAGGTGCAACGTGCTGCCCTTGCTGCACAGGCGGCCGAAGTTGGCCGGATGCGCCGGGTCGCCACGCACGCCGGTGATTTGCGCGCCAACGCTTTCGATGATGACGCCACAGCCGACGCCGCAGTAGCAGCAGGTGGATTGGGTTTCTTTCACGGTGTCGGCGGGCAGAGTCATACGGTCTCGGTGCTGGCCGCCAGCTCGGTCGCATCCAGGCAAATCTGGCCGCTGTCGTCGAGCTTGACTGAAAAGCGCTGCGTGCAGCCGGCGTCCGGCGCCTTGGCGCAGCCGTCGGCTAAACCGATGGTCCAGTTGTGCAGCGGGCAGGCGACGCTTTCGCCGAACACGATACCCTGGCTCAGCGGCCCGCCCTTGTGCGGGCAGCGGTCGAGCAGGGCGAAAACTTTGTCGTCGGCAGTGCGAAAG
>JANMSS010000185.1:0-12876 GCA_031389585.1 Burkholderiales bacterium
CGATGTGCCAGCCCGGACGCCCGGGGCCATAGACGCTGTCGTATTTGGCGTCGTCGGGCTCGGTGGGCTTGGCGGCCTTCCACATCACGAAGTCGAGCGGGTCGTCCTTGCCATCGGCGACGGCCACGCGTTCGCCGGCACGCAACTCGTCCAGGCTCTTGCCCGACAGCTTGCCGTAGCCCGGGAACTTGCGCACCGCGAAGTTCACGTCACCGCTCGGCGAGCGGTACGCCAGGCCCTTCTTCTCGAGTTGGCCGATCAAGCCGAGCATCTGCGGCACGTAGTCGGTGGCACGCGGCTCGTGCGTCGGCGCAGCCACGCCCACCACAGCCAGATCGGTGCGCATGGCCGCGATCATCTCGTCGGTCAGTTCGCGGATCGTGATCTTGCGCTCCAGCGCGCGCTTGATGATCTTGTCCTCGATGTCGGTGATGTTGCGCACATAGGTCACGTCGTAGCCGAGCGTGCGCAGCCAGCGATAGATGACGTCGAAGGCCATCATCATGCGCAGATGACCCATATGGCACAGGTCGTAGATCGTCATGCCGCACACGTACATGCCGACCTGGCCTGGACGCAGTGGATGAAATTCCTCGAGCGAACGGGTCAGGGTGTTGTGGATGCGCAGGGCCATCGATGCGAGAAACGTGGCAGCGGCCTCGGTGCATCTGAGTGCAGGAGGCCGCTCGGTAGAATCGAAACCAAGTATAGCGGGCGAGTTGCCCGTTCATGTGGAGCAATTACCCAATGAAAACCCGTCTTGCGATCGTCTTGTGTGCCGCGCTAGTCTGCGCGCCGGCCCTGGCCCAAAAGGTGCGCCTGGTCACCAGCCAGGGCGATATCGTCGTCGAACTGGACCCGGCCAAAGCGCCGAAGTCTGTCGACAACTTTCTGCAGTACGTCAAGGCCGGTCACTATGACGGAACGATCTTCCACCGCGTGATCGAGAACTTCATGATCCAGGGCGGTGGCATGAAGGCCGACATGAGCGAGAAGCCGACCCGCGCGCCGATTCCCTTGGAGAGCCGCAACGGGCTGACCAACCTGAATGGCACGCTGGCGATGGCCCGCACGATGGACCCGAACTCGGCCACCGCACAGTTCTTCATCAACCTCAAGGACAACGCGTTTCTCGACCAGGCCAATTCGCGCGACGGCAACGGCTACGCGGTGTTTGGCAAGGTCGTGGCAGGCATGGACGTGGTCAACAAGATCAAGGCCGTCCCCGTCGCCGACAAGGGTGGGCACCAGAACGTGCCGACGACGCCAGTCATGATCAAGAAAGCCATCCTGGAGAAATGAAATGACGACAACTGTCGAGATGACCACCAGCGCGGGCACCCTGCGTATCGAACTCGATGACGCAAAGGCTCCGGCCAGCGTCGCCAACTTCCTGGCCTATGCGGCCAAGGGCCACTACGACAACACGGTGTTCCACCGGGTCATCAAGGGCTTCATGCTGCAGGGCGGCGGATTCGAGCCCGGCATGAAACAAAAGCCCACCGACACACCGATCGCCAACGAAGCCAACAACGGGCTGAAGAACCAGCACTACTCGCTGGCCATGGCACGCACTTCGGCACCGCATTCGGCCACGGCGCAGTTCTTCATCAATACCACCGACAACGGATTCCTCGACTTCAAAAGCGAGTCGCCCCAGGGCTGGGGCTATGCCGTGTTCGGCCGTGTCGTGTCCGGCATGGACGTGGTCGATGCAATCGAGACCGTGAGCACCGGGCGCAAGGGCGGGCACGACGATGTGCCGCTTGAAGACGTGGTGATTCAACGCGTGGTCGTCGTCTAAGGCTTGCCTGGGCGCCGCGGTATGGCCCCGATCGATCTGCCGGCGCTGCCGAAATGCCACGAACTCGAGGCCGCTGCCACCTGGCAGTGCATCGAGTTCATCTCCGATCTGCACCTGAGCGAGCAACAGCCGCGCACTGTCGCGGCCTGGGCCGCCTACCTGCAGCGCAGCTCCGCCGACGCGATCTACATCCTCGGTGATTTGTTCGAGGTCTGGATCGGCGATGACGCGCGCCAGCCGGGCCGCTTCGAGCACCAGGCCGCCGAGATCCTGAGGGCAGCCGCAAGCCGCCGCACGATCGGCTTCATGGCCGGCAACCGCGACTTTCTCGTCGGCCCCGAGATGCTCGAGGCCTGCGGCATCGCCGCGCTGCCCGACCCGACCCTGCTGTCGGCCTGGGGCCGGCGCATCTTGCTCAGCCACGGCGACGCACTCTGCCTGGCCGACACGGCTTACCAGGCCTTTCGACGCCAGGTGCGCAGCCCGGCCTGGCAGGCCGACTTCCTGAGCCAGCCCGTGGCCACACGCGAGCGCCTGGCGCGTCAGATGCGTGACGCCAGCGAAGCCGGCAAGCGCCAGGCGACGATGGCCGACTGGGCCGATGTCGATGCGCCCGCTGCGCTGGCCTGGATGCACGCCGCCGACAGTTCCGACCTGGTGCATGGCCACACGCACCGGCCGGGCAGCGAGGCGCTCGCCCCCGGCTACACGCGCCATGTGCTGAGCGACTGGGACTGCGACGCCGAGCCATTGCGGGCACAGGTGTTGCGGCTGACGCGCGATGGCCTTGTCCGCATTGACCTGGCGCCGTGATTGCGTGGTTATGGCAGCGCTGGCGCCAGCGCGGCGAGCAACAGGCGCTCGAGCGCCGCGTGATCGCCGATGCACTATGGCAGCAGACTCTCCAGCGCTTGCCTTTCATGGCCGCACGCTCGGCGCAAGATCTGGAGCGCCTGCGCCGCATGGCCCGCCTGTTCCTGGACCGCAAGGAGTTCAGCGGCGCGGGCGGCTTTGTCGTCGACGACGCGATCGCGCTGTCGGTGGCCGTGCAGGCTTGCCTGCCGGTGCTCGAACTTGGCATCGACCAGTACAACGGTTTCGTAGGCATCGTGATGCATGCCGATGCAGTCGTTGCGGAACGCGAGTTCACTGACGAATCGGGCGTCGTTCACCACTACGACGAGGTGCTGGCCGGCGAGGCGATGGAAGGCGGCCCGCTGATGCTGAGCTGGGCCGATGTGCAGGGGGGTGACGGGCGCGAAACGCCGTCGAGCGCCTACAACGTCGTGATCCACGAGTTCGCGCACGTGCTGGACATGCGCGATGGCGAGGCCGACGGCGTGCCGCTACTGCCAAGCACGCAGGCGCGCGAGGCCTGGCTGGCCGTGCTGATGCCCGAGTACGACCGCTTCTGCGAGCGCGTGGTGTGCGGCTACGACACCGTGCTCGACGCCTATGCCGCCCAGGCGCCCGAAGAGTTCTTCGCGGTCGCCTCGGAGGGATTTTTCGTCACCCCGCGCGAACTCAAGGAAGAACAGCCGGCGCTGTACCGACTGTTGGCTGCGTACTACCGGCAGGACCCGGCCGCCCTCAGGCCAGCGCAGGGCCGCTCCCAAGCGGCCTGAACTCCCCTCGGGGGACGCGAGCGCAGCGAGCTGGGGGCCGTCGCATCCCCAGCGACGGGCCGCTCCCAAGCGGCCTGAGATCCCCTTGGGGGGCGACGCCGCAGGCGTCTTGGGGCTGTCAACTACTCAGGAGGTCGTGGCGGGCTCGGTCTTGGGCTTGTCGCTCTTCTTGGACGGCTCGATCTCGAGCACGGTTTCGCCGGCGGCGTCCACATCCACGGTCAGCCGGCCGCCATCGACCAGGCGGCCGAACAGCAGCTCGTCGGCCAGCGCGCGGCGCACCGTGTCCTGGATCAGGCGCTGCATCGGCCGCGCGCCCATCAGCGGGTCGAAGCCCTTCTTGGCCAGGTGCGCGCGCAACTTGTCGGTGAAGGTGACTTCGACCTTCTTCTCGGCCAGCTGGGCTTCGAGCTCGAGCAGGAACTTGTCGACCACGCGCATGATGATCTCTTCGTCCAGAGCGCGGAAGCTGATCGTGGCGTCCAGGCGGTTGCGGAACTCGGGCGTGAACAGGCGTTTCAGATCGACCATCTCGTCGCCCTGCTCGCGCTTGTTGGTGAAGCCGATGACCGACTTGTTCATCGTCTCCGCGCCGGCATTGGTGGTCATGATGATCACGATGTTGCGGAAGTCGGCCTTGCGCCCGTTGTTGTCGGTCAGCGTGCCATGGTCCATCACCTGCAGCAACACATTGAAGACGTCGGGGTGCGCCTTCTCGATTTCGTCGAGCAACAGCACCGCATGCGGCTTCTTGCTGATCGCCTCGGTCAGCAGCCCGCCCTGGTCGAACCCGACATAGCCCGGCGGCGCGCCGATCAGGCGGCTCACCGCATGGCGCTCCATGTACTCGCTCATGTCGAAGCGGATCAGCTCGATGCCCATGATGAAGGCCAGCTGCTTGGCGACTTCGGTCTTGCCCACGCCGGTCGGGCCACTGAACAGGAAGGAGCCGATCGGCTTCTCGGGCCGGCCCAAGCCCGAGCGCGCCATCTTGATCGCGGCGGCCAGCGCATCGATCGCCGGCTCCTGGCCGAAGACCACGCTCTTCAAGTCGCGGTCGAGGGTCTTGAGCTTGCCGCGGTCGTCGCTGGACACGCTGGCCGGCGGAATGCGCGCGATCTTCGAGACGATCTCCTCGACCTCGCTGCGCGTAATTGTCTTCTTCTGTTTGTTCTTGGGCAGGATGCGTTGCGCCGCACCGGCCTCGTCGATCACGTCGATGGCCTTGTCGGGCAGATGACGGTCATTGATGTACTTGGCCGACAACTCGGCTGCCGCCTGCAGCGCGCCCAGGGCGTACTTGACGTTGTGATGCTCCTCGAAGCGCGACTTCAACCCCTTGAGAATTTCGATCGTCTGTTCGACTGAGGGTTCGTCGACGTCGACCTTCTGGAAGCGCCTTGAAAGCGCCGCGTCCTTTTCGAAAATACCGCGGTACTCGGTGAACGTCGTCGCGCCGATGCACTTGATCTGACCGTTGGACAGCGCAGGCTTGAGCAGGTTGCTGGCGTCGAGCGTGCCGCCCGAGGCCGCGCCGGCGCCGATCAGGGTGTGGATCTCGTCAATGAACAGGATCGCGCCGGTCTGCTCCTTCAACTGCTTGAGCACGCCCTTCAGGCGCTGCTCGAAATCGCCGCGGTACTTGGTGCCGGCCAGCAGCGCGCCCATGTCCAGCGAATAGACGTTGGCGTCGGCCAGCACCTCGGGCACCTCGCCTTGCGTGATGCGCCAGGCCAGGCCTTCGGCAATCGCGGTCTTGCCGACGCCGGCCTCACCAACCAGCAGCGGGTTGTTCTTGCGCCGCCGGCACAGCACCTGAATGACCCGCTCGACCTCGGCGTCGCGGCCAATCAGCGGATCGATGCGCCCATCGCGGGCCAACTGGTTCAGGTTTTGCGTGAACTGGTCCAGCGGCGAAGTCTTGGCCTCGGCCGACTCTTCCTTCTCGCCCTCGCTGCCACTGCTGTCGCTGGACTTGGTCGGCTCCGGCGGATCGCTCTTCTTGATGCCGTGGGCAATGAAGTTGACCACGTCGAGTCGGGTCACACCCTGCTGGTGCAGGTAGTACACGGCATGCGAATCCTTCTCGCCGAAGGTGGCCACCAGCACGTTGGCACCGGTGACTTCCTTCTTGCCGCTGCCGGTGGATTGCACATGCATGATGGCGCGTTGGATCACGCGCTGGAAACCGAGCGTTGGCTGCGTATCGACCTCGTCATCACCACCGACCGTGGGCGTGTTTTCCTTGACGAAAGCCGCCAGGCTCTTCCTCAGGTCTTCGATATTGGCCGCGCAGGCGCGCAGCACCTCGGCCGCCGACGGGTTATCCAGCAGCGCGAGCAGCAAGTGCTCAACCGTGATGAACTCGTGACGCTGCTGGCGCGCTTCGACAAACGCCATGTGCAGACTGACTTCCAACTCTTGCGCAATCATGCGGCCTCCATAATGCACTGCAATGGGTGGCCGGCATGCTTGGCAGCGGCTTGCACCAGTTCGACTTTTGTCGCTGCGATGTCCTTGCTGTAGACACCGCACACCGCCCGACCTTCGTGGTGGATTTTGAGCATGATTTGAGTCGCCGTGTCGATGTCCCGCAGGAAGTATTCCTGCAAAACGAGAACCACGAACTCCATCGGCGTGAAATCGTCATTGAGCATGACCACCTGGAACAGCTTGGGCGGCTCGATACGCTGCTCCTTGCGCTCGGCCAGCACTGTGCCCTGGCCGTCGTCGCGGCCCGGCGATTGCGACGGATCGGGTGGCTTCGGCGGAACGGACGGTGGGTCGGCAGACATGGTGTGATTCTATCGAGTCGGGCATTGCAAGCAGCGCAGGCGGTTATGTGGCGGGGTTGCCGCCAGTCTCAACCCCAAACTTGCCGATGGACATCGTCTTGACACGCAGGCGCCGTCGTCTTGACAATCCACGTGGCCATGCAGGGTTGAGCACCGTGGCAGGAGTAAAAGATGGCTTTTGGCAGTGTCAAGTGGTTCAACGACGCCAAGGGTTTCGGCTTCATCGAGCCTGAGGGCGGAGGCGGCGACGTATTTGCCCATTTCTCCGGCATCGCCATGGAAGGCTTTCGAACCCTTAAGGAGGGCGCCCGCGTCTCGTTTGATCTGGTGCAGGGCCCCAAGGGCGAGCAGGCGCAGAACATCTGCCCGGTCGATGCGCAAGGTGTGCCGCTGCCGGCCCCGTCGGGCAGCTCCGCGGCGGGCTGAGCGCCGCCACGAGGCTCCAGGCCACGCGTCGCCCTGGGCGACGAGGTCGCCGCTTGCTGCAACGGGTGCCCAGCCTCAGTGCGACATCAGCACGGGCACCGTCATCGACCCGAGCAGGGTGCGCGTCACCCCTCCGAGGACGAATTCATAGGCGCGCGTGTGGCCATACCCGCCCATGACGATGAGGTCGGCGTTCATGTCGGCAGCGTGTGACAGCAACAATTCCGCGATCGATGCGTCGACGACCGTCGGTGTCAGCATGCGTTCGCTGAAGGACATCGCCTGCACCGGCCTGATCGAGCAGGTCGCCTGAACGCCATGGGCGTGCAGGTACGCAGCCACGGCGTCGAGCGGCTCGTCGGTGCCGGGTTCTGCGGTGGCGCCGAAGCGCAGCACTTCGACGTTTGTCGCGCGTTGCAGGATCGGCAACGCATCGTGCATGGCCCGCGCGCTTTCGCGCGTGCCCGACCAAGCCACCAGCACGGTGGAGCCGCAGTGGTCTGCCCTACCGCTGCTGGGGACGAACAGGACAGGGCAACCGGCGCCGACGAGCAACTTCGACGCGAAAGACCGCGATGGGCCATCGGCGTCGTCATCGGCGGGTTGGCCCACCACCACCATGTCGGCCACCCGCGACCGGGATGTCATTGCCTGCACCGGATCGTCGCCATGGCTTTCAAACATGATGCGCACGCCGTTTGCGCGATCGGCCTCGAGCACGCGTTCACGCGCCTTCGCGGTGCGCGTGCGTTGCGCGTCCTGGCTGAGCTGCGCGGCGGTCATCGCCGTCTCCGGGTTGATGTAGGCGCCCAGGTACTGCGGCACGACCGAGTGCACGGCCGACAAGGTCGCGCCCTGCGCTGCGGCAATGACAGCCGCGCAAGTCAAGACTTCGCCCGCTCGCTCGCTGTCGCTGACATGCACCAGCATGCGGCGGTAGTTCCTCATCGCGCAACTCCTTGGCTTCGATTTGCCTTGCCACGAGATCCCAGCCTAGGCCACCCGCCGCGTGCCGGGATTGACCGGGATCAAGACTGGCCTTTGATGCGGGCTTATGGTGCTGCGCTGATCGGGTGGTCGCTCCGACCGGTCAATCGACCCCGTCGCATCGATTGGGATGCATTGCGTCTGTCCCGAGCAAGCTGCGGGCTGCACCGAGTCCAACCAGGAGTCTCATCTGGCCAGAGTGGATAGCGCAGAGCGTCGCCGTGATCACCGGCGTGCTCTACCGCCCGAAACGGCATTGGCTGCATGTGCCGGGTGCCGTGAGTCGGGCGCTGGCGGCCGTGTGCCTGACGAATGTCTATGTCCTCTATGTCCACGGTGAGTGAGAAGCCACGCACTGCAGCACGGGCCCAGGTGGCCGTATGGCACGCCCTCGCCGCCTCCGCGGCGCTGGAGCGCCTGGGCTGCGATGCTGCGACCGGGCTATCGTCGCAAGCCGTGGCACAGCGCAGCGCCGAGCATGGACCGAACGCGCTGCCCGAATCGAAGAAGCGCTCGCTCGTGCTGGTGTTCCTGCGCCAGTTCAAGAGCCCACTGATCTACATCCTGTTCGTCGCCGCCGCGCTGGCCGCGGGCATGGGTCACTGGGGCGACGCGGCGGTGATCCTCGGCGTGGTGCTGGTCAACGCGTTGATCGGCACGTACCAGGAAGGGCGCGCCGAACGCTCGATGGCGGCACTGCGCCGGCTCTCGGCCCTTCAGGTGCGTGTACTGCGTGACGGTCAAGAGCAGGCCATACCCGCACACGAGCTGGTCCCCGGTGATCTGCTGGTCCTGGCTGCCGGCGACGCGATCGGCGCCGACGCGCGATTGATCGAGCAGGCCTCGTTGGCCGTGGCCGAAGCCGCGTTGACCGGCGAGTCGGTGCCGGTGAACAAGCGTTTGCCTCCCCTGCCGGAGGCAACCGGCCTGGCCGACCGGCGCAACATGGTGTTCTCGGGTACGCATGTCACTGCCGGTCGCGCACGCGCCGTGGTCACGGCCATCGGTACGCACACCGAGGTCGGTGGCATCGCGCGCCTGACCGAAGGAGCGGAGGAACCGAAGACGCCACTGGAGCTGCGCATCGCGCAGTTCGGCCACTATCTGGTGGCCGCCGCGGTAGGCCTGTTCGTCATCGTGATGGCGCTCGGTCTGTTGCGCGGCTTGCCGCTTGCTGACGTGATGCTGGTGGCGATCAGCCAGATGGTCTCGATGGTGCCCGAAGGCCTGCCGGTGGCGATGACCATCGCCCTTGCGGTGGGCATGCAGCGCATGGCAGGGCGTGGCGCCATCATTCGCCGGCTCTCCGCCGTCGAGACCCTCGGCTCGACCACCGTGATCTGCAGCGACAAGACCGGCACGCTGACGCGCAACGAGATGACCGTCAGCGCATTGTGGTTGCCGCCGGGCCGGCATGTCGATGTGACGGGCGTCGGCTATTCACCGCAGGGGCAGCTGTGCGAAGCGGACCGACCGCTCGAGACTGTCGACGACGCAGTGACGGGACTGCTGCGCGCCGCTGCGTTGTGCAACGACTCCGAGCTGGTGGAGCCGGAGGATGAGCACTCGTCGTGGACCGTCCTCGGCGACCCCACCGAAGCGGCCCTCCTGGTGGCCGCGCGCAAGGCCGGCATCGACATCGCGGCACTGCGGCGCGAGTCGCCTCGCGAGGCCGAAATGCCGTTCGACTCCGACTGCAAGATGATGGCCACACGCCATGGCGGCTCGGGCGCGTATCACACGCTATTCATCAAGGGCGCCCCCGAAGCCGTGCTGCGCCTGTGCACAGCCGACGGCGCTCTGGCGATCCGTGCCGCGCGCGACGCCGCGGAGTCGATGGCCGGCCGCGCCCTGCGAGTGCTTGGGGTGGCCCGGGTGGCCGACGATCCGCAGGGCCCAGGCGAAGGCAGCATGACCGAGGGCTATGACGGCCTGGTCGGGCGAGCCACCCTGCTCGGCCTGATCGGCCAGATCGACCCGCCGCGCGAGGAAGTCAAGGTGGCCGTGGCGGAGTGCCGCGTGGCCGGCATCCGCACGATAATGGTCACCGGCGACCACAAGCTCACTGGCCTGGCCATCGCGCGCGCGCTCGGGATTGCCCAGGAAGGCGATCGCGCCGTCGATGGCACCGAGCTGGAGCGCATGAACGAAGCCGAGTTGCTCGAAGGCCTGGACCACATCGCCGTCTTCGCGCGCGTGCACCCGGCGCAGAAGCTGCGCATCGTCGAGGCGCTGCAGGCGCGCGGCGACGTGGTGGCGATGACCGGCGACGGCGTCAACGACGCGCCCGCGCTGGCGCGCGCCGATGTCGGCGTGGCGATGGGAATCACCGGCACCGAGGTGGCCAAGAGCGCGGCCAAGATCGTCATCACCGACGACAACTTCGCCACCATCGTCAATGCGGTCGAGCACGGCCGCGTGGTCTACGGCAACCTGAAGAAGCTGATCCTGTACCTGTTCGCCACCTCGATGGCGGCAGTGACCGTACTGATGCTAGCCCTGCTGCTGGGCTACCCGCTGCCGCTGGTGGCGGTGCAGATTCTGTGGATCAACATCGTCACCGAGGGTACGGTGACGGTGAACCTGGTGATGGAACCGCCCGATGGCGACGAGATGAAGCGCGCCCCGCTGCCGCTTGGCCAGGCGCTGCTCAGCGCCGACCTGCTGTGGCGCGTTGCGTTGATGACGCCGATGATCGTGCTGGCGACTTTCGGCTGGTTCGCATGGCAGCACGCCGCGGGCGTGGCGGACGATATGTTGCGCACCGAGACCTTCACCGTGCTCGCGGCCTGCTGCTGGTTCAATGTGCTCAACTGCCAGTCGGCCACGCGCTCGGCGCTGCAGTTCGGCATCTTCCGCAACCGCTGGCTGCTGGGCGGGCTGGTGTTGAGCATCCTGCTGCAGGGCGCCGTGCTGTATTGGCCGCCGCTGAACGAGCTGTTCCACACCACGCCGATCGCTGCGGCGGACCTGCTGCCGATCGTGGCGGTGGCCAGCCTGGTGCTGTGGATAGAGGAACTGCGCAAGCTGTTCGTGCGCCAACGACGGACTCGCACGGCCTGAGGCTCATCGCCAGGCCAGCGCGCGCGCACCGCCTCAAGTGTTGCCGTCGGCGTGCTTGACGATCGTCACCGGCACGTTGGACACATGCAGCACGGCCTGCGACACCGAACCGAGCAGCGCGCTGCGCAAGGCACCCAGCCCGCGAGCGCCCATGACGATGGCGTCGCAGCCATGCCGTTCGGCAACGTCGATCAGGGTGTTGGCCGCGTAGCCCGAAGCAATTTCGCGCTCATAGGATTCCCCTGCGGCCTTGAACAGCGCTTCGGCTGCCTGCAGTGCACGCGCACCCACCGCACCGGTCACGCGCTCCAGCGCCTCGGCATCGGGCGCCAGCATCATCTCGTACACATACGTCGGCTCCTGCACGGTGGCCAGGACGAAACTCGCCTTGAGGCCCTCGCGCTTGAGTTGCAGGGCGTGGCGAACGGCATCCAGAGCCGCTTCGGAGCCGTCGACGGGTACGAGGATCTTCATGAGTCGATTCCTGATCGCGGTTGGATTATGTGGCGCGGTGCGCAGGAGTCGATCGTCCCGCTCATCGCCGCGGCCTGCCTGGCCCCAGCGCGCCGTCGGCGCGCGCCGACAGATAGGCGTACAGATCGAGCACATGCGGTTGCACCGTGGGGTCGTCATCCCAAGCGGGCATGGCGATCAGCGATCGCGTGCTGCGCTCGTGCCGCAGGATTTCTTCGACCAGCGCGTCGAGCGCGGCACTGCGATCTGCCGCGTTCGACTCGTCGACCGGTTGCACGATGCGGTAGCTGGTCAACACCTTGGCCGCGAACCCGCGCGGCGTGAGTGTCTTCACGCGCTCCACGAGGTTGGGCGCCAGGTCGGTGCCCACCGCGCCGACGCCATGGCAGCCGTAGCAGGTCGTGTGGAACAGCCGCCAGCCGGTGTAGGTACCGCGGTCGACCTTGCCATCGACGATGCGGTAGTCGCCGGGCATCGGCTCGGCACGCGGTTGGGCAGCCAACGTCGGCGCGATCAGCAGGCCGAGCCAGAGCGCCCACCACACGCGGCGTAACGCCGGGAAAGGTGTCGTTGTGGCCAAGGTGCAGGGTCTCCGTCGGGTCATGTCCACCCCATCTTGGGCCTCAATGGCCGCAAGGCCTTGAGCGAGATCAAGGCATGGCGCGCGCGAGCAGCAAAAAGCCCGCCGATGGCGGGCTTCTCTGTCGGCCGCCAGCCGACTCACATGTGATCGATCATGACCTGGCCAAAGCCCGAGCATGAGACCTGCGTCGCGCCCTGCATCAGGCGCGCAAAATCATAGGTGACCTTCTTGCTCAGGATCGACTTCTCCATCGAACTGATGATCAGATCGGCAGCTTCCTTCCAGCCCATGTGGCGCAGCATCATTTCGGCCGAAAGGATCTCGGAGCCCGGGTTGACGTAGTCCTTGCCGGCGTACTTGGGCGCCGTGCCGTGGGTGGCCTCGAACATCGCCACCGTGTCGTTCATGTTGGCGCCCGGCGCGATGCCGATGCCGCCGACCTGCGCGGCCAGCGCGTCTGACACGTAGTCGCCGTTCAGGTTCGGCGTCGCGATCACCGAGTACTCGGCCGGGCGCAGCAGGATCTGCTGCAGGAAGGCGTCGGCGATGACGTCCTTGACGATGATGTCCTTGCCCGTCTTCGGGTTCTTGAACTTGCACCACGGTCCGCCGTCGATAGGCACCGCGCCGAATTCGCGCTGGGCCAGCGCGTAGCCCCAATCACGGAAGCCACCTTCGGTGAACTTCATGATGTTGCCCTTGTGCACCAGGGTGACGTTGGGTTTGTCGTTGTCGATGGCGTACTGGAACGCCTTGCGCACCAGGCGCTCGGTGCCCTCGCTGGAGATCGGCTTGATGCCGATGCTCGAGGTGTCGGGGAAGCGGATCTTCTTGACGCCGAGTTCTTCCTGCAGGAACTTGATCAGCTTCTTGGCCTTGTCGCTCCCGGCTTCGTATTCGATGCCGGCGTAGATGTCTTCCGAGTTCTCGCGGAAGATGACCATGTTGGTCTTCTCGGGCTCCTTGACCGGGCTGGGAACGCCCTTGAAGTACTGGATCGGGCGCAGACAGACGTAGAGGTCGAGTTCCTGGCGCAGGGCCACATTGAGTGAGCGGATGCCGCCCCCAACCGGTGTCGTCAAGGGGCCCTTGATCGAGACGATGTACTCGCGCACGGCG
>JANMSS010000194.1:0-9611 GCA_031389585.1 Burkholderiales bacterium
CGCTGGCGCGACATGCTGTACAGGATCGTCACATTCATCAGGTAGGCGGCCATCGTTGGCAGCTTGTAGCGGCGCTGTTTGCGCGGACGCAGGCGGTCGCGCAGCAGGGCCCAGGTGCCGGGCACCTCGTCGAACTCCATCCGCCGTGGCTTTCTGGAGTTGAGGTCGACGCCGATCACGGTGCCGACGCCGCGCAGGTTGCGCATCACATCGACCGGGAAGTTGTTGAAGGTGCCGCCGTCGCAGAGCAGGTCACCGTCGACGATCACCGGCGGCAGCGCGCCGGGGATCGCGGTGCTGGCGCGCAGCGCCTTGGGCAGCGAGCCGCTGCGCAGCGGATGCTCGCGCGCCTGCGAGTAGTTGGTGGCGATGCAGTAGTAGTTCTTCCACAGATCCTCGATGTCGACCGATGCACCGAGCAGCTCGTTCAGCGAGTCGTTGATCGTGCGCTGCAGACGCCGGCCGCTGATCAGCGACACCAGCGGCAGCCAGTTGAAGTCGCCCGTCGGGTTGCTGCTGAAGGCGCGCCGGGTCACGCCGATGGCCGTCTCAAGCGGCTGATCGGCTGCCACCAGCGCGGCCATTACCGCGCCGATGCTGGTGCCCCCGACGAAGTCGATCTCGATACCCTCTTCCTGCAGCGCCCGGGCCACGCCCAGGTGCGCAAAACCGCGCGCGCCGCCGCCGGCCAGCACCAGGCCGATGGCGCTGCGACTCTCGATGCGCGCCAGCCGCGCCATGTCGCGGTCGAGTTCGGGGCGGATGTGCAAATGCTCGGTGACCGGCCGGCGTGCCAGCCAGGCACCGGTGCCGCGCGGGCATTTGGTGGTGGCCGGGTGCAGCAGTACCAGGATCTCAGCGGCTTCGGCGCGCGGCGGCCGCCGCGCGAGCCAATCAGTTTCGATCGCATGCAAGGCCGGGGGCTTCGTGGCGTCGGCCAGCAGCAGCAGCTCGTCGGCATGGCGGCAGCAGCGGCGCGTCCACTCGCAGGGATCGGGGTCGCCGAGCAGGAGCACGAACTCGTGCTCGGCCTCGACGTTGTCGAGCAGCACCGAGATGCGGCGATTCAATGCGGCGTCGGCGGCACTGCCGTTGGCGGCGCCTGGCTCGCCCAGCGCCGCATCCAGTGCTGCCGAGTCGATCACGATCACGCGGCCCTTGCTTGCCAGTTGCGCGGCCAGCTTGTCGGCAAAGCCGCGCAGGTCCAGGCCGTCGCTCACTGCCAGCAGGCTGATCGTCACCGGCAATGGCACCGGGTTGCGATCGTGCTGCGTCTGCAGCCGGCGGATGATCTGCCTGGTAAGGGCCATCGAGACCATCGAGCTGCTGGCCAGCAATTCTGCGAAGTGTTCCTTGGCCAGACGCACCAGCACCGAGTCGCGGATCGCGACGACGCTGGCTGAGCGTGGCTCGTCGGTGTACAGGCTCATCTCGCCGATGACCTGGCCGCGGCCCATCTCACGCACCATGCGCGGCACGCCGTCCTCGTCGTTGACGTAGGCGCGTAGGCGGCCGCTGATCGACAGGTACATCGAGTCGCCCGGCGCACCCTGCTCCATCAGCGTCTGCCCGCCGGCGACCTCGACCCAGGTCAGGCGCTCGCGCAGCAGCGTCAATGCCGCAGGCTCGATGTCGCCGAGAAAGGCGTGCAAATGCTGCGTCAGCAGCGCGTCGTGGTGCTCCAGCACCTCAGGCGCAGACTCATACGACATCAACCTCCTCCGCCAGAAATTTTGTGCCGCGAGCATAGCGCCAGTGGTCGCAGCATTGCGTTCTGCATTGACGGCCCCACCTGCCTAGAATCGGTTGCCTGCACCCAAGGCCCTGCGCATGGTTCCCCACCTCATCACCTCCCTTACCGGCCCGATCAACGAGCTCGAGCAGCGCGTCCTTGAGTCGATGCCGGCCATCGAGCGCTGGTTTCGCCTCGAGTGGATGGAGCACACGCCGCCGTTTTACAGTTCGGTGGACTTGCGCAACGCCGGCTTCAAGCTGGCGCCGGTCGACACCAACCTGTTTCCCGGGGGCTGGAACAACCTGACGCCCGAGATGCTGCCGCTGGCGGTGCAGGCGGCCATGGCGGCGATCGAGAAGATCTGCCCCGAGGCGAAAAACCTGCTGCTGGTGCCCGAACTGCACACCCGCAACACCTTCTACCTGGCCAATATTCAGCGGCTGACGCAGATCTTTCACCAGGCCGGCCTGAATGTGCGGCTGGGTACGCTCGATCCCGAGGTCAAGCAGCCGGTCACGTTGGCGCTGACCGATGGCAGCACGCTGACGCTCGAGCCGCTGCAGCGAACGCGCGGGCGACTCGGCACCAAGGACTTCGACCCCTGCACGGTGTTGCTCAACAATGACCTGTCGGCCGGCATTCCCAAAGTGCTGGAAAACCTGCACGAGCAGTACCTGCTGCCGCCGCTGCACGCCGGCTGGGCCGTGCGGCGCAAGACCCATCACTTCCAGAGCTATGAAGAGGTGGCCAAGAAGTTTGCCAAGCTGCTGGGCATGGACCCGTGGCTGATCAACCCCATGTTCGCGCAGTGCGGCGAGGTCAACTTTGCCGAGGGCGCGGGCATCGAATGCGTGCAGAGCAACGCCGATGCGCTGATCGCAAAGATCCGCCGCAAGTACAAGGAATACGGCATCAACGAGAAGCCCTTCGTGGTCGTCAAGGCCGACAACGGCACCTACGGCATGGGCATCATGACTGTGCGCGACGCTAAGGAATTGGACGCACTGAACCGGCGCACCAAGAACAAGATGAGCGTCGTCAAGGACGGCCAGGCAGTCACCGAAGTGATCATCCAGGAAGGCGTGCCGACCCACGAGCGCGTCAATGACGCGGTGGCCGAGCCGGTGGTCTACATGCTCGACCGCTATGTGGTCGGCGGCTTCTACCGGGTGCACGCCGACCGTGGCATCGACGAAAACCTCAACGCGCCTGGCTCGGCCTACGTGCCGCTGGCCTTTGCCGAAAGCACGCAGCTGCCGAGGGCCGGCGTCAAACCCGGCGTCAGCGCGCCCAACCGCTTCTACATGTACGGCGTGATCGCCCGCCTGGCGATGCTGGCGGCGAGCTACGAACTCGAAGCGACGGACCCCGACGCCGAGATCTACGACTGAACGCTGAGTGCCTCAGGTCACCGCGATCGGCGCCCCGGCCGAGCCGGTCGCGCCCTTGATGGGCATCGTCGCAAAGATATAAACGAACTGGTACTTGCGATCCTTGATCAGGTCGTCGAAGAACAGGTTCTCGTGATTGAAGATGCCGTTCTTGGTCAACAACTCGGCGTGCACGGGGAAGGCCAGGCGCTTGTCGGGGTTGGGCACTACCTCGGTGGCCCAGGTGTCGGCGCCGGTGAGTGCGACCTGCTTTTCGACCAGCCAGCGAGCGACTTCGAGTCCGATACCCGGCTCGCCGCCGTTGAAGCGGTCGTTGTTCTTCATCCAGAGGCTGCTCCAACCGGTGTTGAAGAAGACGGCGTCGCCCGGTTTGATATCGGCCTCTTTCAAACCTTGTTTGTCGAGCGCAGCGCGCACGTCGGCGAGCTTGATCTCCTGGCCGGCGTCCCACATCGCGCCGCGGCTGCCCATCACATCGACCAGATGCGCGCGGGTGAAGAAGGGCTTGACCTTTTCCACACCCAGTTTGGCCAGACCGTAGGCCTGGTTGATCTCTTGCGACGTAATGCCGTTGTAGAAGCGCATCTCGTTCTTGTCGCCGTCCTTGCCGAGCTGCACGCCGATGTGGCCCAAGCCGTCGAACTGGGTCCCGACCTGGCCGATCTCGGTGGCCAGGAAGTCATCGTTATAGACCAGCTTGTTCTCGCCGAACGGCCCGCCGGTGGGGCCGCCGGGTATGCGCAGTGAGAACGCGCGCGCACCAAACAGCGGCATGCCCGACTCATAGACCCGCCCGATGCGATAGACCTTGCCGTCCTTGATCCACTTGGCCGAATCGAGCACCTTGGCGGGTGTCATCAGATTGGAGGCGCCGGCCTCGTCGTCCTTGCCCCAGCGCGACGGCCACCAGGCCTGCGGCGAGGCCTGCGCATGCGCCTCGCCGATCAGCGGCGCCAGCGAGTACTTGCCGTGCATCACGCCGGCCACCGCGGCCACGCCCGCGCCGGCCACCACCGCGGTGCGAAAGAAATCGCGGCGCGCCGGTTCGGCTTCTACCGGCGTTGCGTCGGGGGTCGGGTTCAGCTTGTCGTCGTTCATGCAAGGTCTCCTTGTGAGGGGCGGCACTACTATGCAGAGCTATGTGCTCGCTGTCCATTGATTTGCCAATCCGGCCATGAATTCGCCCAGCCCGTTCGAGGCCGACGCGAGCGATGGCAAGACGCCCGTCTTCGTGCTCACCGGCTTTCTGGGCAGCGGCAAGACGACCCTGCTCAATCGCCTGCTGCGCGACCCGGCACTCGCCGACACCGCGGTGATCGTCAACGAACTCGGTGACGTGGCGCTGGATCACTTGCTGGTCGAGCGCCTGGACGGCGAAGTCGCCGTGCTGCGCAGTGGTTGCGTCTGCTGTGCGCTGCGCTCGGACTTCGAATCCACCCTGCGCGAGTTGCTGGCCAAGCGAGACGAGGGCAGCCTCCCCGCGTTCGCGCGCGTGGTGGTCGAGACCACCGGGCTGGCCGACCCGGCACCGCTGGTCCACAGCGTGGATGCCAACCCGCTGATCTCGCACTTTTGTCGCCTGGGCGCGGTGCTGACAACGGTCGATGCAGTGAACGCGCCGCGGCAACTGGCTGAGCAATGGGAAGCACGCAAGCAGGTGGCGTTGGCCGATCGCTTGCTGGTGACCAAGACCGATCTTGCCGTTGCAACCGGCGACATCCCGGCGCTGCTCGCCGAACTCAACCCCCACGCCAGCGTGCAGCGGGTCGATGGCCAGACCGCGATGGCCGATCTGCTGTTGCCCGTGGCCGTGCACGCCGCGCCCGCGGCCGCAGTCGGCCTGTTGCGTGGGCGGCCCCTCTCGCCCGTGCACGGCGATGTCGACTCGCTGGTGCTCGAAGCCGACATGCCGCTGGATTGGCCGCGGCTTCAGCAATGGCTCGCCGACCTGCGCGCGCGCGACGGCGACCGCCTGTTGCGCCTGAAGGGCGTGGTCCGGGTTGCCGGCGAAAGCGATCCGCTGCTGTTGCACGGCGTGCACCACTTGTTTCACCCACCGCTGCGCGCGCCCGCGATTGCCTGGCCGGCAGCGCATTCGACCCTGGTGCTGATCGTGCGCGGCGCGCGCGGCCTCGATGCCGCGGCCTTGGGTGCCGGGTTCTTGAGCTGCATCGCCTGAGCCCGGCCCGGCCCGGCCCGGCCCGGAGCACAATAGCGACCCTTCGGTCTCCGGGCGCCGCGGTCGGCGCCTTCAGCAGTGAGTACGGCAAGCACCAACAAGAAGAGCCCCGCTGCGCTGGCAGCGCTCACCCTCGCGGCACTCGGCATCGTCTATGGCGACATCGGGACCAGCCCACTGTATGCGCTGAAGGAAATCTTCCACGGCGGACGTGTCACGGCCACGCCCGACAACATCCTGGGCGTGCTGTCCCTGGTGTTCTGGACGCTGACGGTCATCATTTCGCTGAAGTACGTGCTGCTGATCCTGCGCGCCGACAACCACGGCGAAGGCGGCCTGATCGCGATGCTGGCGCTGGCCACCACCGCGGTGCGCGACAAGCCGCAACTGCGCCGCACGCTGATGACGGTCGGCCTGTTCGGCACCGCGGTGTTCTACGGCGACGGCGTCATCACGCCGGCGATCTCGGTGCTGTCGGCCGTCGAGGGCCTGGAGGTCGCCGCGCCGAAGCTGCACGACTGGGTCATCCCGCTCACGCTGCTGGTGCTGACCGGTCTGTTCGCGGCGCAGCGCTTCGGCACCGCTGGCATCGGCAAGCTGTTCGGGCCGGTCACCCTGGTCTGGTTCGTGGTCCTGGCGGCACTCGGCCTGCCGCACATCGCCGCGCAGCCCGGCGTGCTGGTGGCCCTCAACCCGGCCTACGCGGTCGGCTTCTTCACCCACCAGCCGCTGGTCGCCTTTGTGGCGCTGGGGGCGGTGGTGCTGGTGGTCACGGGCGGCGAAGCGCTCTACGCCGACCTCGGCCACTTCGGCAAGCTGCCGATCCGGATTGCCTGGTATGCGCTGGTCATGCCGGCCCTGGTCATCAACTATTTCGGCCAGGGCGCGATGTTGCTGGCCAACCCGGCGGCGATCGGCAACCCGTTCTACCTGATGGCGCCCGATTGGGCGCGCCTGCCGCTGGTGTTCCTGGCCACCGCAGCCACGGTGATCGCCTCACAGGCGTTGATCTCGGCGGCGTTCTCGGTCACCAAGCAGGCGATCCAGCTCGGCATCCTGCCGCGCATGGCGATCCACCACACCTCGGAGCGCGACACCGGGCAGATCTACGTGCCCTTCGTCAACTGGGGCCTGTACGTCTTCATCGTACTGGCGGTGGTGATGTTCAAGTCCTCATCCAATCTCGCCTCGGCCTACGGCATCGCGGTGACGATGGACATGACCATCACCACGGTGATGACCTTCTTCGTCATCCGCTATAGCTGGAAGTACCCGCTGTGGCTGTGCATCGCGGCCACCGGTTTCTTCTTCGTTATCGACATCACCTTCTTCGCCTCCAACCTGCTCAAGCTGCTGGCCGGCGGCTGGTTCCCGATCGTCATCGGCATCGGCATGTTCGTGCTGATGGTCACCTGGATGCAGGGCCGCCGCCTGCTCAGCCACAAGCTGCGTGAGGACGCGATCCCGCTGCGCGATTTTCTCGAGGCGGTGTTCGTCACCCCGCCGACGCGCGTCGAGGGTACGGCGGTGTTCCTGGCCTCGGAGGCCGGCGCGACGCCGAATGCGCTGATGCACAACCTCAAGCACATCAAGGTGCTGCACGAGCACAACCTGTTCGTCACGGTGCGTCATCACGAGGTGCCGTGGATCGCTTTCGAAGAGCGGATCGAAATGGAAGCGCTCGAACACGACTGCTGGGCGGTGACGCTGAACTTCGGCTTCAAGGACGACCCCGACGTGCCCGAAGCCCTGAAGTTGCTCGAAGGCAGCGGGGTGTCGCTCGACGACATGTCGACCAGCTACTTCCTCAGCCGCGACATCGTCATCCCGACCCTCGGCGAAGGCATGCCGATGTGGCGCGAGAAACTCTTCGCTTCAATGCACAGCAACGCAGCGGGGGCGGCGGACTTCCTCAACCTGCCAACCAACCGGATCGTCGAACTGGGGGCCAAGGTCGAGATCTGATCCTGCGTCCACTGACGCCGCGCGCGTCCTGGGAGTGCCGGCTCTCAAACCAGGGCCGCTTGCTCGACTTGGTGGCCGACGCGGTCGAACGTCACGACGCTGCCGCTGCGCAGCGGCAGCCATTGGCCGTCGTCGTCGAGGGGTTCCGAGGCGACGGCCGTGCCGCGGTTACTGCGGTGCACGTAAAGCGATGGCGGCTTGTCGTCGCTGGCAAGGCGAAAGACATGCAGGTGTTCGCCGTCGGCCAGCGCGGCCGAGAAGCGCAACGGCTGGTCGATGCCGTGTTGACGCATCAACGCGGCCGTGTCCTCGAACACCGTGGTCACGGCGTCGGTGATCGCCAGGCCACTTTGTGCCGCGGCCAGGGCCAGCAGAAACAGCAGCTCCGAATCGGTCGCGCCCTTGCGCGCCGCGTAAAGCTCGTCGGGCAAACGGGCTTCGAGCGTGCGCCGCACCTGCGCGTAACCACCGATCTGACCGTTGTGCATGAACATCCAGCGGCCGTGGCGAAACGGGTGGCTGTTCTGACGCGCAATCGCCGTGCCGGTGGCCGCTCGAACGTGCGCGAAGAACAGCGGCGAGCGCAGCGTATGGCACAAGGCCAACAGGTTCTCGTCGGACCAGGCGGGCATGACCTCGCGGTACACCGCGGGCGCTTCGCGCTCGCCGTACCAGCCGATGCCGAAGCCGTCGCCGTTGGTCACCGTCTTCGCGCGTTCGGCCTGCAGCGACTGGTGCAGCAGTGAATGCGCCGGCTCGCAAACCAGCGTGTTGAGGAACACCGGCTCGCCGATATAGGCCAGGAATCTGCACATGGGTGGGTCTCCGCGTCGCCGAATTGTCGGCATTTCGCGGCCCACATCGAGCCCTCACGCCCCTGCCGCGCGGGTCCAGGCGTGGCAGGTTGACGATTTCGGTCCGGTTCAGGAGGTCGAGGCCCGCGTGCGCAGGGTGGCACCTTCGACCGTGACCTTCTGCCCGACTGCCGGCGCGGTGCTTTGCGTGACGGTGCGTGTTGTGCCGTCGTCCATGCGCACACGCACCTGATAGACGGTGGTCGCGCGGGCGCGCTTCTCAACTTCGTTGCCGGCCACGCCGCCGCCGACCGCGCCGAGCACCGCCATCGCGTTCTTGCCGCCGCCGCCGCCGATCTGGCTGCCGACCAGGCCGCCGACGACGGCGCCGCCGACGATGCCCAGACCGGTGCCTTCGCCCTTTTGTTTCACGGCGCTGACCGATTCGACCTTGCCGCAGGTGGCGCAGACGCTGGCGCTGCGTTGGCTCGGCGCGGCCTGCACGCTGCCGCGCTGGACATGCACCGGCTTGGGCGCAACCTGCGGGGCGGGAGCAGTTTTGGCGCGCTCGGCGCCGGTTGGCGCAGGCGGCGCCATCTTTTCAGGGAAATCGGCGGGTGCCTCGGGCGGCGTGCCGGCCTTTGACGCGGGCGCGCTCAGCGCCTGGGCCATCAGCGGCGTCGATCCGGCGCTGCGTTTGGCGGCATCGTTCGGGCTCGGTGCGCGCACCGCGAGCGTGGTCGCAATCGCTGTCAGGGCCACCAGGCCGATGGCGCCGCCGATCAAGGCCGCGGGGCGTGAGAAGGCGCTCTGGGTGGCGATCGGTGCGGCGGGGGTCGAGGGGGTCGGATTCACGGGGTTGGCTCCTTCCAAGTGTTCTGGCAACCGTCATTGAACGCGCCAGGTAGGCCGCAGTCGCTCACAAGGCGCTTCCGATTGCGAGCAGACGTTTCATAGGCTGCGCTGCTACGCTCGCTGCATGCCATTGCAACAATTGGTTCGTGATTTTTCTCTCCCGGCAGTGGTCGCCGGCTTCGTTGCCGTGCTGGTGGGCTTCACCAGCTCTGTGGTCATCGTCTTCGCGGCGGCGCAGGCGGTGGGCGCCACGCCCGCGCAGGCCACGTCGTGGATCTGGGCCTTGGGCATCGGCATGGGCGTCACCTCGATCGGGCTTTCGTGGTGGTACCGCGAGCCGGTGCTCACGGCCTGGTCAACCCCCGGCGCGGCGCTGATCGCGGGCACCAGCGGCGTCGCGATGGGCGAGGCCATCGGCGCTTTCGTCGCGTGCGGCGTGTTGATCGTGCTGGCCGGCGTGACGCGCCTGTTCGAGCGCGCGATGGACCGCATTCCGCAAGCCATCGCCGCGGCTTTGCTGGCCGGCGTGCTGGCGCGCTTCGGGCTCGACGCGGTGGGCGCGGTGAAGACGGCGCCGCTGCTGATTGGCGCGATGGCGCTCGCATTCCTGGCCGGGCGGCGCTGGTGGCCGCGTTATGCGGTGCCGGGCGTGCTGCTCGCCGGCCTGGCAGGGGCGGCGCTCGAGGGGCGCA
>JANMSS010000229.1:0-1605 GCA_031389585.1 Burkholderiales bacterium
CGCTGGCGATGCAGAGCGACGAGTCGCCGGCAACGCTGCGCGAGCGCGTCACGTCCAAAGGCGGCACCACCTTTGCCGCGCTCGAATCGATGCGCGCCGACAGGCTGCAAGAAACGATCGTGCACGCACTGCGTGCGGCCGAGCAGCGTGCGCGCGAACTCGGCGACGAATTCGGTACCTGATCAGCGCAACGCCAGGTCGACCGCGGTGCCGGCAAACACCGCCAAGCCGAGCCAGTGGTTGCGGCGGAAGGCCTTGAAGCAACCCTCGCGGGTGCGCGCGCGGATCAGCGTGAAATGCCACAGCGCCTGGGCTGCCGCCACTGCGATGCCGGCCAGGTACCAGGCGCCCAGACCGAGCCCGCGGCCGAGCAGCGCCCACGACACCAAGTACAGCGAGTAGAAGAGCATCACCATGGCGACGTCCCAGCGCCCGAGCGTGATCGCCGAGGTCTTGATGCCGACATTCAGATCGTCATCGCGGTCGACCATCGCGTACTCGGTGTCGTAGGCCAGGACCCAGAACAGGTTGCCCGCGAGCAAGGCCCAGGCCGGCCACGGCAGCGCGGCGCGCAGGGCCTCGACCGACCACTCGTTGCCGCCGTGCACCGCGGCGAAGGCCATCGGGATGCCAAAGCTGAAGGCCACGCCAAGCACGGCCTGCGGCATCGAGAACCAGCGCTTGGCGTAGGGGTAGGCCAGCGTGATCGCCAGCGCGGCGAAGGACAGCAGGATGGTCGGCGCGTTGGTCGTCAGCACCAGGCCGAAGGCCACTAGGGCCAGCACGGCCCCGACCGTCAGCGCTTCCTTCACCGGCAGTGCGCCGCTCGTCACCGGCCGCTGCGCGGTGCGCTTGACATTGCGGTCGAGATCACGGTCGACCACGTCGTTGACGCAGCAGCCGGCGCTTCGCATCAGCACGGTGCCGAGCACGAACACCGCCAGCAGGTGCCAGCCCGGGAAGCCGTCGGCGGCGATCCACAGGGCCGAGAGCGTGGGCCACAGCAGCAACAGCCAGCCCGCAGGGCGGTTCCAGCGGATCAGGTCGAGATAAAGGGCGGCGTGACTTGGCACGCCGGCGATTATCCCGGCGCCGTGTTCGACGAGCGGCGCAGCAGCGTCAACGCGATCACTGCCGACGCAACCATCAGGAACAGGCTGACCGCGTTGAGCACCGGCGTGGCGCCTTCGCGCATGCGGCCGTACATCATCACCGTCAGCGGCGCGTCCGAGCCGACAAGCATCAAGGTGGTGTTGAAGTTCTCGAAGGACATCAGGAAGGCGATCGCGGCGCTGCCGATCAAAGACGGCGCCAGGAAGGGCAGGGTGATGGTGGCCAGCACGGCGGCGCGTGAGGCGCCCAGGTTATAGGCCGCTTCTTCGAGCGTGCGATCAAAGCGCTTCAGGCGCGCTGTGATGGTCAGGGTGGCGATCGAGACGATGAACGAGAACTGGCCGAGCACCACCAGCGGCAGGCCCGGACGCAGGAAGTCGAGCTCGAGGCCGAGAACATCTTCGCTGAACTGCGCCAGCCGGCTGGCGAACGCGAGGATTGAGATGCCCAGGATCACGCCCGGAATCACCAGCGGCGCCAGCATCAGCAGCG
>JANMSS010000230.1:0-2414 GCA_031389585.1 Burkholderiales bacterium
CAAGGCGGGCGATGCCAACGGCTACCAGTTTCCGCCGGTCTGGGGGCCCGACAGCTACAACAACGGCGCCGGCATGGCCCGCGTCACGCTCGCCGCAGGATTCATCAAGGGCAACATGCCCAGCGGCATCACCCACACCAACGCGGTGTTGACCGATGAGCAGGCTTTTGACGTGGCGGCGTACATCAACAGTCAGCCACGACCGATCAAGGGAAATCTCCAGGCAGACTTCCCGGCCCGCAAGAACAAGCCTGTGGATGCCGCGTTTCCGCCCTACACGCCGGGCTTCTCGGCCGAACAGCACAAGTACGGCCCGTGGCAGCCGATTCAGGAAGCGCGGGAAAAAGGGGTGTATCCGCCCAAGTGACCGCCGAGCCCCTCGGAGCCCGTCTTGTGTGAACTGCTGGCGTTGTCCACCTCGCAGCCGACGCGGTTGACGTTTTCGCTGCACACCCTGGCAACGCACGCCGGCGCTGGTGCCAGCGCGTGTGACGGCTGGGGTGTCGCGTTCTACCAAGGCACGGATGTCGCGCTGTTCCGCGAGCCGCGAGCCGCAGGCGACAGTGCGCTGGTTCGCTACCTGGAGGCCGGAGGGCCGAGTACGAATCTGGCCATCTCGCACATCCGCCACGCCACGCGCGGGGCGTTGCAGTTGTCGAACACACAGCCCTTTGTTCGCGAGCTGGCTGGACGCACGCATGTCTTCGCCCACAACGGCGATCTGCCCGGCATCGAAGACAGTGCGCTGCTGGTCACCGGCGCGCACCGTCCCGTCGGGCAGACCGATTCAGAGCGCGCCTTCTGTGCGCTACTGGCGCGCTTGCGCATTCTTTGGGACGACGCGAAGGAGCTCGACCCGCCATCCTTGCAGGCCCGCATGGCGCTGCTGGCCGTGTTTGCAGCCGACCTGCGCTCGCTCGGCCCGGCGAATTTTTTGTACGCCGACGGCGACGCACTTTTCGCCCACGGCCATCGGCGCATGCAGCACGGCAAAGCCCGGCCCGAGCCGCCCGGGCTGTGGCTGCTGCAACGACACTGCACAGGCGCTGGTGAATCGCCGGACTGTGACGCGGGCGTGTCAATCACCCAAGCCGAGCGAACCGCCGTGCTGATCGCCAGCGTTGCGCTCACCGACGAGGCCTGGCGCCCGCTGGCCGAAGGTGAACTGGTGGCAGTGCGCGCTGGCGAATTGCTCGCCACCGATTCGGGGCCGAGAACGTGAGCCCGTGACCGTGGGGGTTGTTTGATCCCGGCGCTGGTCAGCGAAAAGTGGGTGACACTGGCCGGCTCGGTGTAGCAGCTGCCGGGCGGAAGGGCGGGTTGACGAGCCTCGCGATGTCGGAGTCGTTCGCCATCATTCGGTTCCTGCCAGTGGCACGGGATTGCGCTTCAGGGGCAGCCCATCAACTTCACTGCCCACAGTCAGATCTGCCGGAAAACGCAGCCGCGCCTCGAGCCCCGCACCCTGGCGAGGCGTCAGGCGCAACTCGCCGCCATAGCGCCTTGCGATGGCATCGACAATGGACAGGCCCAAGCCGCTGCCGGCCTCCCCATTGACACTGGCGCTGCCACGTCGCCAAAACCGTTGCGCTGCCTGTGCCAATTCAGCCGCGTTCATGCCCGGGCCTTCATCGAGGACACAAAACGTCAACTGGCCTGGCAGCCGCTCGATCTGCAGCACAACCGACCCCTTCCGGGGTGAATGGCGCAGCGCGTTGTCGAGCAGATTTCGAAGTGCCGAGACCAGCAATGCCTCGGGCACTGCGAGACAGGTTGCCGAGGTCTGCGATCGCAGCTCGACGCACAGGCCGCTGGCCGCACCGTCTTGCTGTAGGCCGGCCGACGCATCGTTGATCGCGTGTCGCGCCGCATGCAACGCATCGACCCGCGGCGGCGGCTCGGGCTTCGCCGCCCCTTCAAGCCGCGCCAGCAACAACAGTTGCTCGAGCGTGCGGTGCAGCCGCCCGACGCCGTGCTGCGCATTGGTCAGCGCCTCGGCCGCCGCACCATGCAATCCAGCTTCGCCGCACGCCAGGCGCAGCACCTGCAGATGCGTCTTGATGGCGGTCAGCGGCGTTCGCAGCTCGTGCGCGGCGTCGTCGGTGAAGCGCCGCTCGCGCTCGATCGCGTCTTGCACGCGCAGCAGCAGGTGTGAGATGGTGTCGATCAGCGGCTGCAGCTCGGGTGGCGCATCGATGGTCGGCAACGGCGCCTCGGCATCCGCGCGCCGGTTCAGCAGCGCCGTGCGCACCCGTTCGATGGGAGCGAGGCCACGCCCGACACCGATCCACAGCAGCACCAGGCTGCCCGCCATCGCGACGGCGAACGGCACCGCCGCGCTGAGCGCAATCTCGCGCAGCAGGCCCGCGCGCGCATCCATGCGGTCGGCGGTGGCAATGCGCACCTCGCCGTCT
>JANMSS010000234.1:0-5573 GCA_031389585.1 Burkholderiales bacterium
ACCTCGGAAACCAGCTTCGGATTGCCGGGCGCGGCGATGTTGATGACGCGGAAGCCGTCGTACGTTCCCTGGTAGGCGAACTTGCCCTGGAAGGCGAGGTCACTGCTGATGCGCCGCTGCCCCTCTGGCACATCGAAGGTCGCGACACGCAACTCGTGACCCATCTCGTGGACGTTGCGCGTGTGCGGATCGGCGTCCTGCGGGCTGGGTGGGGCCGCGATGCTTGCCAAAGAGAACAATCCGCCGACAACGATAGCCGCGGCGGTGGCCAAGGTGAATCTGCGCATCAATGCCCCCGTGTTGTTTGCTCGAACGACCAGATGGGATAAACGCACTGCTCCAGTTGACCCTACACCGGCATCGTAGCCTTGTCAAACAGATGGGCGTATCAATCAAGTGGATGGGGATGGATCGACACTGTCACGCCTCGGCCTGGCCGCGGCATCAGCGTGACGTGGCGCGCCCACAGAGCCTGCGATGCATGCGACGCAGCGCTTCGACGGGCATCGGCTTTGATCAGCCGCGCAACCGCGGCGTCGCAGGTGTCGATGCGCTCGTCGTCGATCGGTCGCAGTCGTGTCCGTGCCACCGGTAGGCGCCGGCGCATGACCTCAGTCGCCCGCCCTCGACTTTCGAGGCTGCCTTGGAGAATGACGGCTTTCCGAGGCTGACTGGTCATTCGCCCAGAGAATGGCAACCGGCAGGAACGGGTCGGGTGCTGTCAAACGACGTACGTCCCCCAGCGGCAGGTTCCACCAGCTGCAGCTGTAGACGATCAGGCCGCAGCGGGAGCGCAGCTCGCGCGCCACGATGTCCATGAGGCTCACCTGGCCGCCGTGCGAATTGAAGAGCAGCAGCTTCTTGACACCGCTGCGGGCGACGCATTCGCCCAGCTCGATCCAGGTGGCGATCACAGTGGCCGACGACAGAGTCAGCGTCCCCGGAAACTGCACATGCTCCGGGCTGTAGCCGACCTGCTGGGTCGGCAGGAACAGCACCGGCAGATCGGCTGGAAGCCGCGGCAGGGCCGAGGCGATGGTGCCATCGGCAATGCTCTGGTCCACCGAAAGCGGCAGGTGCGGACCGTGCTGCTCGGTCGCCGCGACGGGCAGCACGGCGACCGTGGAGGCAGGATCGAGTTGCGCAAAATCGCGCGTGCTCAGGTCGGCCCAGAAACGGAATGGCAGTGGCATGGCCGCGATCTCATTCTGCCAGCCCGACTTTATTTTCGCCCTCCGTTCCGGAGGGCAGAGCATGCCGCCTGGTCAGGCGCGCGCCACCACCGGGTTGCGCAACACGCCGATGCCCTCTATCTCCGACTCGATCCGGTCGCCGGGCTGGTTGTAGCCGCGGGCCGGAATCAGTTGTTCGCCGTCTTCGGGCGGCATCCAGTGGCCGCCCAGCTCCTTGTCGGACGACCAGGCGGTGCCGGCCGGCGTGCCGGTGATGATCACCATGCCCGGGCGCAGCGTGAGGTTGATCGAGAAAAAGTGGATCAGCTCGGCGCAGCCCCAGATCATGTCCCGCGTGTTGCCCGACTGGCGCAGCTCGCCGTTGATGCGGGTGCGGATTTGCAGCCGCTGCGGATCGCCGATCTCGTCGGCCGTGACGATGCATGGGCCGAAGGGCGCGGAGCTGTCGAACACCTTGCCCCGGCCCAGCTCGTACCAGGTGGTGCCGTCGGGCTTGCGCCGCACCTGGCGGTCGCGCGCCGTCACGTCGTTGACGATCGAGTAGCCGAACACATGGTCGAGCGCCGAAGCCACCGGGATATGCCGGCCCTCCTTGCCGATCACGATCGCCAATTCGGTTTCGCTGTCGAGTTTTTGCGTCAACACCGGGTCGTGAATGATGCCGTCGCCCGGACCCACCACGCAATCCGCCGTCTTGATGAAAAACTCGGGCTCCTTGCCCGACAACGGCGCCCCGGCCTTTTCGCGGTTGTGCGCGTGGTAGTTGCTGCCGGCGCACAGGATCGTGCTGGGCAGCATCGGCGCCAGCAACCGCACCTGTTCGACCGGCAGGCTGCCGGCCCCATCGGCGAACATCCGGTCCCGCCGTTCGCGCAGGGCCGGCCCGGCCTGGGCGAAGCTGCGGATCAGCGCCACCATGTCGCGGCCCCACAAATCGGCTTCGGGGCCGAGCCCGGCGGCCTGGGCGCCGATTGGGGCCACCCGCCCTTCATGCAGCAGACCAATGCGGATGGCGGCCGAATCCTCCTGGCCGAAGCGCAGGGCAGCCGAACCCTTCTGGCCGGCGTCGCCCGGCACTGAAAAACGAACCAGTTTCATGGGGTCTTCCTTGGCTTCACGGTCTTGACGAATTCTGTGCGTCGATCATTCATTCGAGCTTGCCCATCGCTTTGACAACGCCAGTCAGCCGCTTCTGGTCCTGCTCCAGAAAACGGTCCAGCGCCGCGCCGTCCAGGTGCCGGATCGGCGTGTTCATGGTCGCCATCGCGTTCACGAAGCCGGGGTCCTGCACCGCGTTTTTCGCAGCGGCACGCAACTGGCCGAGCTTGGCCGGCGTCAGGCCGGCCGGCGCGAACAGGGCCGACCAGATATAGAACTCGACATCGAATCCCTGCTCTTTGAAGGTCGGCACCTCGGGCCAGGCTTGCAGCCGCTCGGCGCCCCAGGTGCCCAGCACCCGCACCGTGCCGGCCTTGACATGTGCGGCGACGACGCCGGGCGCCTGGGCCGTGATATCGACCTGGCCGCCGAGCAGGGCGGTCATGGACGGTCCGCCGCCGTTGTACGGCACATGCAGCATCTCGACCCCGGCGGCCTGCCACAGCATCGCCTGCGCCACGCGTTCATCCGGGCGTGGCTTGCAATGCCCGGAGCGCCGCATTCACGATGGCCGCCGCATCGACGCCGAAAAAGCTGCGCAGCGCGGCGCGTGTGTCGCTGCGTCCGAAGCCGTCGGTGCCCAGGGTCAGGTAGCCGCGGCCGGCGGGGACAAAGGCGCGGATGCTTTCGGGCACGGCGCGCACATAGTCGGTGGCGGCGACGATCGGGCCGCTGCTGGCATGCAGTTGCTGCTGGATGAACGGCGCCTTGTCGGGGCCTTCGAGCGGCACCGGCGCGATGTCCGCGGCCTGCGTCCCGGCCGCCGCGAACGCGGCCAGGGCTCGCTGCTCGCAAGCCAGCCCGTCGCGCGCCAGCTCACTCCAGCTGGTGACACTGAAGACATCGCTCTGGATGCCTTGTGCCGCCAGCAGATGCGCCGCCTTGATCACCTCGGTCAGGATGGCGCCGGAGCCCAGCAAAGTCACCTTTCTTGGTTTTTTAGTGCTGTAGTCCGCGTCCAGCGGGCACATATAGCTATTGAATTTATAGCATCCACGAATCACATCGGCCTCCGCGCCGGCCGGCAGATCGGGCTGCGCGTAGTTCTCGTTCATCAGCGTGACGTAGTAGAAGACGTCCTGCTGCTCCACCAGCATCTCGCGCATTCCCTGATCGATGATCACCGCCATCTCGCCGGCAAACGCCGGGTCGTAGGCCTTGCAGTTGGGGACAGTGGCAGCGACGAGATGGCTGCTGCCGTCCTGGTGCTGCAGGCCCTCGCCGCCGAGTGTGGTGCGGCCCGAGGTCGCCCCCAGCAGAAAGCCCCGCGCCCGTTGGTCCGCCGCCGCCCAGATCGCATCGCCCACGCGCTGGAAGCCGAACATCGAGTAGTAGATATAGAACGGCAGCATCGGAAAGCCATGCACGCTGTAGCTCGTGGCCGCCGCCGTCCAGCTGGCGATCGCGCCGGCTTCGCTGATGCCCTCTTCCAGGATCTGGCCGTCCAGGGCTTCACGGTAGGACAGTACCGAGCCGATGTCCTCGGGCTCGTAATGCTGGCCGACGCTCGAATAGATGCCAACCTGCTTGAACAGGTTGGCCATGCCGAAGGTGCGTGCTTCATCGGCCACGATCGGCACGATGCGCTGGCGGAACTCGACGCCGCCGGGGCCGGGCGTCTTGTCCTTGAGCAGGTTGGCCAGCAGGCGCACGAAAGCCATGGTGGTGGACATCACCTTGCCGGCGGCCGCCGTGGCGAACTGCGCGTAGGACGCGATCTCCGGCACGGCGACCGCATCCGACGTCGATTGCCGCTTGGGCAGGTAGCCGCCCAGCGCGGTGCGCCGCGCGTGCAGGTAGCGCATCTCGGCGCTGTCCTCGGCCGGCCTGAAGAATTCGAGATTGATCGCCTGCGCGTCGGTGATCGGCAGATTGAAGCGATTGCGAAATTCGATCAGCGCGGTCTCGTCCAGCTTCTTCTGGCTGTGCGTGGTCATCTTGCCCTGCCCCGCCGCGCCCATGCCGTAGCCCTTCTTGGTATGCGCCAGGATGACCGTCGGTTGGCCGCGGTGCGCGGCGGCCGCGGCATAGGCCGCATGGATCTTCACCAGGTCGTGGCCGCCGCGTTTGAGGCGATCGATCTGGTCGTCGGTCATGCCCTGGGCCAGGCGCGCCAGCTCCGGGTTTTGGCCGAAGAAGGTGTCGCGGTTGAAGCGCCCGTCCTTGGCGGCGAAGGTCTGCATCTGGCCATCGACGGTGTTGGCAAAAGCCCGCACCAGCGCGCCAGTGGTGTCGCGCGCGAACAGGCCGTCCCAGTCGCTGCCCCAGACCAGCTTGATCACGTTCCATCCGGCCCCGCGGAACAGCTTTTCCAGCTCGTCGATGATGCGGCCGTTGCCGCGAACCGGGCCATCGAGCCGCTGCAGGTTGCAGTTGACCACCCACACCAGGTTGTCGAGCTTTTCGCGCGAGGCCAGGGTGAGCGCGCTCATGCTCTCGGGCTCGTCCATCTCGCCGTCGCCGAACACGCCCCAGACGTGGCGCGGCGCCACGGCAACGCCGGCTTCGATGCGCCCGTCGCAATTGAGCAGGCCGCGGTGCGTGAGGTAGCGCATGAAGCGCGCGTGGTAGATCGAGCTGATCGGGCCCAGGCCCATCGAGCCGGTGGGGAACTGCCAGAAGTCGGGCATCAGGTAGGGATGCGGATAACTCGACAGCCCGCGCGCGCCCTGCGCCGGCGCGGTGAGCTCCTGCCGGTAGTGCGCCAGGTCGGCCTCGGTCAGCCGCCCTTCGAGGTAGGCGCGCGCATAGACGCCCGGCGCGCTGTGCGGCTGGAAGAACACGAGGTCGCCGCCCTGCTTCTCGTTGCGCGCCTGAAAGAAATGGTTAAACCCCGCTTCGAACAGATCGGCGGCGCTGGCGTAGCTGGCGATGTGGCCGCCCAGCTCGCCGTACGCCATGTTGGCGCGTGCCACCATCGCCAGCGCGTTCCAGCGCATCAATGAAGCCAATTTTTCTTCGACGGCCAGATCGCCGGGGAACGCCGGCTGCCGGTCCACCGTGATGGTGTTGACATACGGCGTCACCAGCTCGGGCGACCAGCCGATGCCGGGGCTACGCGCACTCTCGGCCAGCCGGTCGAGGATGAAGCGAGCGCGTGCCGGGCCGTGGGTGGTGACCAGCGCTGCGAATGCGTCGCGCCACTCGGCGGTTTCGGCGGGGTCGATGTCAGCGGTATCGGGGGACATTCCGTCAGTGCCGGTGGAAAGGAATCGGGTGAGG
>JANMSS010000247.1:0-3641 GCA_031389585.1 Burkholderiales bacterium
CGCCGCCGCCGCGCCGCAAACCCGCAGCCGAACCCCGCTCGGCCACCGCCATGAAACGCGCGCGGCGTTCCTCGCGCAGCTCGGTCGGCAAGGCGCCCGGCAGCTCGTTGGCCGTGGCGCCCTTGACTGGGGAGTAGGCGAAGCAGCCGGCGCGATCGATGCCGGCCTCTTCGACGAACGCCAGCAGGTGCTCGAACTCGGCTTCGGTCTCGCCCGGAAAGCCGGCGATGAAAGTGCTGCGCACCACCAGTTCGGGACACAGCTCACGCCAGCGCGCCAGCCGCTCCAGGTTCTTCTCGCCGCTGGCCGGGCGCTTCATGCGCCGCAGCACGTCGGGGTGCGAGTGCTGGAAGGGCACGTCCAGGTACGGCAGCACGCGGCCGGCGGCCATCAGCGGCAGCACCTCGTCGACATGCGGGTACGGGTACACGTAGTGCAGCCGGACCCAGGCCCCATGCGCCTCGGCCAATTCGCCGAGCCTTTCGCACAGATCGAACATGCGCGTCTTGACCGGCTTGCCGTCCCAGAAACCGGTGCGGTACTTCACGTCCACGCCATAGGCGCTGGTGTCCTGGCTGACGATCAGCAACTCCTTGACCCCGGCTTGGAGCAGGCGCTGCGCCTCGCCCAGCACATCGCCGATCGGCCGCGACACCAGGTCACCGCGCATCGACGGGATGATGCAGAAGGTGCAGCGGTGGTTGCAGCCCTCGCTGATCTTCAGGTAGGCGTAGTGCCGCGGTGTCAGCTTGATGCCGATCTTGTCAAATGAGGGCGGCACCAGGTCGACGAAGGGGTCGTGCGGCTTGGGCAGGTGCCGATGCACCGCGTCCATCACCTCCTGCGTCGCGTGCGGCCCGGTCACGGCCAGCACCTTCGGGTGCACCTGGCGCACCAGGTTGCCGGTGCCGCCCTCGCCCGCCTTGGCGCCCAGGCAACCGGTGACGATCACCCTGCCGTTCTCGGCCAGCGCCTCACCGATCGTGTCCAGGCTTTCCTTGATTGCCTCGTCGATGAAGCCGCAGGTGTTGACGATCACGAGGTCGGCGCCGGCAAAACTCTTGCTGGTGGCGTAGCCCTCGGCGCTGAGTCGGGTCAGGATCAGTTCGGAATCGGTCAGGGCCTTGGGGCAACCCAGGGATACGAAGCCGACCTTGGGCGGCGCGGCGGTGACAACAGCTTGAGTCATGAGGCGGGATTGTCCCGCATGCCATGTTCACCACCGGCTGCGACTCAGGTGGCGGCGTCCTTAAGAGCGCGCAGGCCCGTTATCAAGACCGGAACATCCGACACCACGATGCTCCAGAGCGTGTCGTTGTCGATGCCCAGGTAGCCGTGAATCAAGCGGTTGCGCGTGGCGATGACCAGTCGTGAGCCTGAAGACGGCGATCCAGCACGGCGTCAGCAGCAAGAGCTTCTGGCATATGGCGCGAACCCCGGCGCTGCAGCAGGCAGTGTCCAACGCGTGGTTGAAAGCGCAAGGCTTGGTCAGCGTGAAAGACTTGTGGTGCAAGGCCCAGGGCTACACCACGTGAGAGAAAACTTCGTCGAGCGAGCCGACTTGTTGAACCGCCTACTGCAGACCCGCACGGTGGGTGGTGTGGGGGCTGGGGGTTAGAAACCCCTGGCTACCCGATTAGGCATCGTCCACATGGGCCGCCCCGTCTTTGACCATCTTTCGAAGAACGGTCTTGGCCTGCGCGACCTCTGCCTCTTCAACGGCCGAGAGGTCAAGGTTGTATTCGTGCCGCTGCGTCGTAACCGTGACGCGAGAGCCAAGCCACCGCACCGAGAGCAAGAAGTCGGTTTCGACTTCTTTCGGATCAAGCGGATTGACAGTGATACCCCGCTCCTCCTCGGGCAGAAGGTGCTCGTACTGCGGCGACCGCAGCAGAGTAAGGCTCTGTGCAGCCGACGGCGCGATGGCGAACGAGACGATGAGGTCTTGCTCGTCCTCTGTGGTGATGAACTCGACGCGCAGCATGGGGGCAAGCGGATTTCGGTAGGTGCCTAACGTCGCCGTTCACCCGACCGAGGAACGGCGCGCAGCGCCGCTTCCGAGGGTCGGGTGCAACGGCTCGTTGGGCATAGCTCAGAGCCAATTCTTCAGAAACTCGATTTGCACTCGACTTGCCTCATCGAACAGCTCACTTGGGCAATAGAGCAGCCCGAAGTGCCCGCCGGGGATGTCGTACCACTGCTTGGGCCCGGGAATGAGTTCGTAGGCCTGTCTGGCGACCGAGTAATTGGCGTGCACCATCTCGTCCTCCGGCGCGACCATCAGCAGCGTGTGCGCCTTGACGAAGGGCGCGCACAGCGCCGGGTGATAAGGCACCGGCGTTGTCGGCAGCACCCGCGTGGCACTGTTGATCCACCGGGTGCCGGCGCGGCCTCCGTAGTCGATGAACCAGCGGAACGCCTGGATGGGCTTGAGTAGCGACGGCGTGCCGGCTTGGTCGAAGGAGACAACAGGCATGGGACCCACCGTCGTCTCGGGCGATCCACGGATATCACCCCGCGAAAGTGTCTCTTTGATTAGATCGAAGTTGGCCCTGCTCGGCTCGAGTGCCGGCGGCTCCGCGCCGAATACCGGACACTGTGCGACGATGACTTTGACTCGCGGCTCGATTGCGCCGACGACGATAACCTGGCCACCGGTATAGCTGTCCCCCCACAGTGCGATTCGCTCGGGATCGACTCCGTCTAGTCTCCCCGCGAAGTTCAGCGCATCACGGTAGCCTCGGCACTGAATCCAGGGATTGATCTCCTGCCGTGGCTCACCGTCGCTCCGTCCGAAATTCCGGTGGTCGTAGAGCAGGACCGCCAGGCCGGCACGGGAAAACGCCTCCGCGTATTTGTCCGCCACCATGGTCACCGTGGCCGACGTTCCGTGAGCCATGATGACGACCGGTGGCCTCCTGATCTGCGACTCCGGCAAGAACAGCAGTCCTCGAAGCGTCGCCCCTTCGGACGGAAACTCAACGTCCTTGATCATGTATCGACCCCGGATGATCTGCCGATGCCCAACGCCTGCGTTCAGCGGCGCGCTGCCCTTTGCGCGTCGGCTGGAACGCATGGTTGGGCAGCATCATCAATTGACGGTTGCCAATTCCGCTGAGCGATCCCAAATATTCGGAGTCACGTTGCTTGAATATCCTGAAACAAAGGGTCTTTTGCGCCCGGTGTCCGTTTCATAGATATGACGCTTTACGGCCCCGATATTGGCACCGTAGATATGGATACTGATCGACGCACGATCGGCGAGGGCGTTCGACACCTTATGGATATCTCCGATGCGCGGTGATACCAAGTCAATGCCGCCGGGGGGCAGCTGATGTGTACCGCTTGAGCGCAAGCGGCCCGCTGCGGGTTCTAGATCGAATTCTTCGCAGGCCTCGGCGCCACGCATTACTCCAACCATGCCCCAGACCGTGTGGTCATGTACCGGGGTTGTTTGACCCGGCCCCCATACAAAACTTACTACGGAGAAACGTTCCATTGGATCGCAATACAACAAGTACTGCTGATACCGTTCTGGGCTCGGCTGAGCAAAGTCATCAGGCAACCAATCATCATGACTGACGAGCGCTAATAGGAGCTTCTTCCCATCCGCGAAGATGCGCTCCTCATCGTCGCCAGCC
>JANMSS010000261.1:0-3816 GCA_031389585.1 Burkholderiales bacterium
GTGATCACCATCGGCCAGTTGCTCGGCATGGCCGCGCACCTCGAAGGCCGCGGTGTCGTGACGCAGGACGCCGGTGGCCTGGCGCAAAAGGGCGGTGCGACCTGGAGCCACATCCAGATCGCCAGCCGGCAGGAGGCGATCTTCACAACCAAGGTCGATACCGCGAAAGCCGATCTCGTGATCGCCTGCGATTCGATCGTCGGCGCGGCCAAGTACACGCTGGCCGTGATGCAGCACGGCCGCACCTATGTGGCGCTGAACACCCACGGCACGCCGACGGCGGCCTTCGTCAAGAACGCCGACTGGCAGTTTCCCGGCAGCCACTGCGAAACCGCGATCCAGGCCAGCGTCGGCGCGGAACTGGTCGGCGCCTTCGACGCCGAGCAGGTCGCCGTGCAGCTGGTCGGCGACTCGATCTACACCAACCCGCTGATGCTTGGCTATGCCTGGCAGCAGGGCCGGGTGCCGCTGTCGCACGCGGCGCTGATGCGCGCGATCGAGTTGAACGGCGTGCAGGTCGAGAACAACAAGGCGGCCTTCGAATGGGGCCGCCATGCGGCGCACGATCTGGCTTCGGTGCTGGCGCTCTTCAAAGCCGCACAAGTCATCGAGTTCGTCAAGAAGCCTTCGCTCGACGAGATGGTCGCCAAGCGCGTCGATTTCCTCACCGGCTACCAGGACGCGGCGTACGCGGCGCAGTACAAGGCCTACGTCGACAATGTCCGCGCCGCCGAAGCGCCGCTGGCCTCGGCCAAGCTCAGCGAAGCCGTCGCGCGCTACCTCTTCAAGCTGATGGCCTACAAGGACGAGTACGAGGTCGCCCGCCTGCACACCGACCCGGCGTTCACGGCCAGGATCGCATCGATGTTCGAAGGCGACTACAAGCTGGTGCACCACCTTGCCCCGCCGGCCATCGCAAAAAAGAACGACAAGGGCGAGCTGATCAAGCAGCCCTTCGGCCCCTGGATGCGCAGCGCGTTCACGCTGCTCGCCAAGCTGAAGGGCCTGCGCGGCACCGCGTTGGACCCCTTCGGCCGCACCGAGGAGCGCAAGACGGAGCGCGCCCTGATCGGCGAGTACCGCGCATCGATCGACGAAGTGCTGGGCACGCTGACGAGCGATCGGCTGGCGCTGGCGCTCGAGATCGCGCGCATCCCCGAAGACATCCGCGGCTACGGCCACGTCAAGCAGCGCCACCTGAAGACGGCGCGTGCAAAGTGGCAGGGCTTGATGGCGCAATGGCGGAGCGGCGGCACAGGCCGCAAGGCAGCCTGAACTCTATTCATTTGCTATTCATCATCTATTCAAATAGCATGCGTCCTGAAGGCGTCTCTAGTATGAGAGTTTGCCGCAAACCCCAGGATTCTTTCTATTCATGGATGATGCCCAGATCGATGCCGACAGCGCCGATACCGCGGCTCTGAGAGCGGCCCTTGCCGCGCGCGGCGTCGCCAGCTCAGCGCAGTTGCAGGCGGCGCTGGGCAAGAGCCAGCCCACTGTGTCGCGGCTGCTCGCCGCGCTCGGCCCCGAGCGGGTGGTGGTCGGTCGCGGCCGGCGCACTGGCTACGCCTTGCCGCGCGCCATCCTCAGCGCGGCGGGGCGGCAAGCCTTGTACTGGGTCGGCCAAGACGGCCGCATCGAGCGCTGGGGCAGTCTGAGCTTCCTGACCGGCGATCGTGTTCACCTCGATGCGCCCGGCGTCTCGCTGCTCGCGCAAGGCGCGCTGCCCTGGTGCCTGGCACCCTTGCGCGGCGAAGGCTTCCTCGGCCGCCTGCTGGCGCAGCGTCTGGCGGCGCAGGGCCTGGACCGCGACCCCGCGCGCTGGCCGCTCGAACATGTTTTGTTCGCCGCGCTGCAGGCCAGCGATGCGCCAGGCGCGCTGATCCTGGGCGAACCGCGCGACGTGCCGGCGCCGGTGGGCGATTACGACCACCTCGCCGACGACGTCGCCAACACCCTGCCCGCGGGCGCGTCGGCCGGCGGCGCGCAGACCAAGTTCCTGACCCGCCGCGCCGATGGCGCCGCTGTGCTGGTGAAGTTCAGCCCGCCGCGCGGCACGCCCTTCGGCGAGCGCTGGCACGACTTGCTGCACGCCGAGGCGCTGGCACTCGAGGTGCTGAGCGAACATGGTGTGGCCGTGGCCGCGGCGCATGTGATCGAAACGCCGCGCCGCAGCTACCTCGAGTCGCTGCGCTTCGACCGCATTGGCGCCACGGGCCGCCGCCATGCGGTCCCCTTGTGGGCCGTGCATGAAGCCTTTGTGCCCGGACCCAAGCAGCACTGGGCGGCCACCTGTGAAGCCTTGGCCGCACAGCGCCGGCTCCGCGCCGAGACCGCGGCGCAAGTGCAGGCGCTGCGCCACTTCGGCCGCCTGATCGGCAACAGCGACATGCATTTCGGCAACCTGAGCCTGTGGGTCGAACCGGGCGACGTGGCGGCCGGCCGCTTCAGCCTGGCCCCCGTGTACGACATGCTGCCGATGCGCTGGCGCCCCGACGCCGCGACCGGCGCGCTCGACCTGCTGCCCTTCACGCCGGAGACGATCGACCTGCAAAGCCCGGCTCGCGCCGTGGCCGAGGTCTTCTGGCGCCGTGCCGCGACGCACGCGCCGCTCAGCAAGGGTTTTCGCGCCTTGGCGCGCACGATGGCTGTGCGAGTGGCGATCGATGGCGCCTGAGCCGCGACCCGGCACCCCGACGCGCGTGGGCCTCGGCGCCTGGCCCGCGCTCGCGGCGTCCATCCGCCGCGAGGTGCGCCGTGTGCCTTTCGTGATCGACGGCGTGGCCGTCGGTTCGGTGGCCGAAGCGCACCTCGACGCGCTGCGCGGCTGGCCGCAAGCATTCAAGATCGATGCCGCCCACGTGCAACTCCTTGCCGCCGATCGCGACGCCGCGCTGGCGAGCGTCAATGCCGCGCTGCGCGAGCAGGGCCTGATCGTCGCCTGGCGTGGCGAGACCTACGCCGTCGTCGAACGCCTGGGCGCGCCGCCGCTGGTGCTGATCGAACGCGCCGCGTCGCGCTTCTGGGGCACGCTGACCTTCGGCGCCCATGCCAACGGCTATGTCGCCGACGCTGCAGGGCGGCCAACGCACCTGTGGATCGCTCGCCGCGCGCTCAGCAAGGTCACCGACCCCGGCAAGTTCGACAACCTGGTCGGCGGCGGTGTGCCGCACGGCCAGACGCCCTTCGAAACCCTTGTGCGCGAAGGCTATGAAGAGGCCGGCCTGCCCGCCGAGCAGATGGGCCGTGCCGTGCTCGGCCGCGTGATCGAGCTGGCCTGCGACATCGCCGAAGGTTTCATGCATGAGCAAGTGCACAGCTTCGACCTCTGCCTGCCCGCCGACGTGACGCCCATCAACCAGGACGGCGAAGTCGCCGAGTTGCGCTGCCTGCCGGTGGACGAGGCCATCGAGCTGGCCGCCGGTGACGCGATGACGGTCGAGGCCGCACTCGTCACGCTCGACTTCGTGCTGCGGCATCGCCTGCTCGCCGAGCACGAACACAGACGCCTGGAAAAATTGTTGCTCGGCAACGGTGACGTGCGCTGATCGCACAACGATTGTGCGCACGGGAGTCAAAGCTGTTTGTCGGCGCCAGCCACCGCGCTACCGGGTAAACCCACTTGCCCGCCACCGGGGCACTGTCGATAGTCTCAGGTGGTCAAGTATCGCTGGGCGTTGCCACTATGGCCGCTCCGTTTTCCCCAGAATCCACCCGCAGCAGGAGACACCGTGATGAGTGCATCGAGCGACACCAAAACCCCGGCGCAGCGCCGCCGTTTTCTCCAGACCGCCGCCTCCGCTGCGGTGGGCACCG
>JANMSS010000280.1:0-2391 GCA_031389585.1 Burkholderiales bacterium
CGAGCAGGTTCTTCAGGCCGCCGGGCACCGAGAAGTTGTATTCGGGCGTGGCGATCAGCACGCCGTCGGCGCGGCGGATGCGTTCGCGCAGCGCGGCCACCGCAGGTGGCAGGCCCTGCGCAAGCTGGTCGGCGTCGAACATCGGCACGTCGCGCCAGTCGGCGATGTCGAGCAGCATGCCGGCTGGCATCAGCTCGCCGGCCAGGCGCAAGGCCGAGTGGTTGAGCGAGGCTTTGCGCAGGCTGCCGCAGAGGCCAACGATGTCGAGAGTGCTCATGGGTTGGGGTGCTCCTTTGAATTTTGAGATTGGGTCGTCGAGCGCAGCGCGTCGCGGATGACAACCGCATGGTCGTCGCCGCCTTCACCTGCTGCAGCGGCATGGTCCAGCGCGGTGCTGCCCCTGCGGCAGTCGGTGTTCATCATGGTGTCTCCCGGGGCGCCCAGCCGTTGCGCAGCGCTTCGTTGTGTTCGCCCAGCAGCGGCGGCGCCGTCACCTCCAGCGGGCGCTCGCCGTCGAAGCTGACCGGCGAACGCACGGTGCGCCAGCGGCCGCCTTCGGGGTGCGCGGCGTCGACAAACAGCTGCAGGTGTTTTGCCTGCGGGTCCTCGGGCACCTCGTCGGTGTCGTACATCGGGGCGTGCGGCACGTCCAGAGCCTCCAGGCGGCGGCACCATTCGGCGCGGTCGCGCAGGCGGAAGATATCGCTGAGCACGCCAATCAGGATCTCCTGGTTGCGGATGCGGGCCTCGCGGTCGGCGAAGCGTGGGTCGTCGAAGAGGTCGGGCTTCTCGATGGCCTGCGCCAGGCCGCGCCAGAACTTGGGCGGCGATGACATGTGCAGCGCGATCCATTTTCCCTGCGCACAGGGCAGCACATAACTTTGCGACACGCTGGGCCGGCTGAAGGGCCCCATCACCTCGCCCTCGGAGAAGAGGTGGGTGTAGGCGTCGAGGTTGAAGTGCGTCATGGCCTCCAGCATCGAGACCTCGACCTTGTGGCCGCGGCCCAGGCCGCGCTTTTCTCGCTCATACAGCGCGCCCAGGATGCCGTAAGCCGCATAAAAACCCGTGATCGCGTCGGCCAGCGCCGGCCCCACCACACGCGGGTTGGCCGGGTTGATGAGCAGCTTCAGAAAGCCGCTGGCCGCCTGCGCCACGGTGTCGTAGCTGGGCCGGCCGGCGGCGGGCCCGTCCTGGCCGAAGCCGCTGATGGCGCAGTAGATCAGCCCCGGGTTCAGCTCGCGCAATTTGGCTTCACCAGCGCCGATCTTGTCGGCCACGCCGGGGCGGAAGTTCTGGATGTAGACATCGGCCTCGGCCACCAGCGCGTGGAAGCGCGCCAGCTCGGCCGGCTGCTTGGTGTCCAGCACCAGGCTGCGCTTGTTGCGGTTGTAGGTCTGGTAGTGCGGGCTGTACAGGCCGCCGCGGAAGGCGCGGAAGGGGTCGCCCGTGGGCAGCTCCACCTTCACAACATCAGCGCCCAGGTCGGCCAGCAGCATGGCCGCCGCCGGGCCGGTGATGAAGGTGCCGTGCTCGACCACACGCACGCCGGCTAGAACCTTGGCCATGCTCATGCCTCCCGCGCCTTGGGCGTCCAGCCGGCGGGCCTTTCGCCGCTGTACTGTTGCTCGCGCGTGGCCTGGTAGGACAGCGCGAAGCCGATCGGCACACTCAGCTCTTCGGTCAGGTGCCCGATCAGGCCGGCGGTGCGCGCCAGCATCGGCACGCCCTTCAGCGCGTCGGCCGGGAAGCCCACGTCCAGCAGCACCGCCGGGATGGCCGCCGACACGTTGAGCCGCAGCTCGCGCCCGGTGATGCCGGGCAACACCACTTCCACCGCCTCGGCAATCGCCGGGAAGCGGCCGGGCGTGCCGGCGTCCCGGGCCACCGCGAACAGCGCCGCCACGCGCGGGTCACGCGCCTTGTGCTGCGGATGGCCGTAACCCGGGATGGCCTGGCGCTGCTCGTGCAGATCAGCCACCACCTGGGCGGCGGCGTCCTGCAGCGACAGGCCCTGCTCGCGCGCCAGCGCATCGATGCGCAGGAACAGGCGCCCTGCGGCCTCGGACGCACCCAGGATCACCGAGCCGCAGCCCAGGATGCCGGCGGCCACCGCACCTTGCATGGCGTCGGGCGTGGCGGCCAAGGTCATGCGCGCGGCCTGCACGCTGGGCACCAGGCCGTGCTCGGCAATCGCCACCAGCGTGGCGTCGAGCACGCGGCTGGCGGCGGCATCGGGCCTGCGCCCGGTCACCAGCAGGAAGAAGTAGTCGACGAAGCCGAGCTTGCCGATGAGGTCACGGCAGAGGTCGGCGCCGCGCACGACGATGGTCTCGTCGTCGGAGGTGCAGATGGCGGACGTGGGGACGGTGGCCTTGCCGATCTTCATGG
>JANMSS010000285.1:0-10070 GCA_031389585.1 Burkholderiales bacterium
GTCGTCGCTCCGGGAGGCTGTCGTTGCACGGTCCATCAACTGGGCAATTTCGAATCGGGCCTGCGCGGTGTAGGCCACCAGACGCTGCTTCTGGTCGACGAGGGCGGCTTCGGCGATGGCCTGTGCGGCGCCTTGCTGCTCGCGCGCCAGGGTCGTCACACGGGGCAGGGTGGCATCGAGCTGCCTGGCGAGGGCATCGATGCGCGCGCCGAAGCGCTCCAGGCGCAGCGGCTCGTCGCGTTGCGCCTGCGTTAGCGCGGCCTCGCGCATCGCGGCTTGGTCGAGTTGCTGGTCGATCGCGGTCAGCGCCTTTTGCTGCTCCCAGCGGCGCGCGGTGAAGTCCTGCGCCAGTTCCCAGGTCAGTACACCCGCGGCGAGCCGAATGCGGTCGGCGAGCGCCGCGATCTCCGGATCCGGGCTCGTTGCCTTGAGCGCCAATGTCAGGCCTTCGGCGCGCGCCAGCAGCGCGCGCTGCCGCGCGTCGGCGAAGGCCACACCATCGCCGACGACGACCGCATCGCCGACTTCCGTGGCGAGCAGGGCCAGACGCTGGCGCAGATCGGCCAGCGCGGCAGCCTGTGCCAGTGCGCCGTTGCGCGTGGGTTGCAGGCGTGCGGCGTAGGCAGCGCGACGCAGCTCGAGCATGTCGCGGAACACGCCCAGCGTGTCGCGCCATTGCGTGAGGTTCGCTTCGAGGAAACGCAGGTCGCGAAAGTTCTTGAACGCTTCCTGGAATTCGTGCTGGGCCAGCACCTGGGCCAGGTGGGCCGCATGCGGCATGCCGGGCAACTTGCGGACGTGACCCGCCCAGCCCATTTCGTCGGCCGGGTTGCGCTGCAGCAGGCCGTCGATCAGGTTGCCCGAGCGGATCGCAGCGATCGAAGCGTCCAGACGCAGGGCTTCACCGTCGTAGGCATCGACCGCGTGTTCGTAGAGTTTGAGCGACTGGCCGTAGGCGCCGGCCTCGGCATGCGCGTAGGGCAGTGCGATGCGCGCTTCGAGCACAGCCGGGTCGCTGGCGTCGCGGCCGGTGAGTTCGGTCCACGACACCAGGGCCAGCGCCGGCTCTTTGCGTGCGGCCGCCGCCCAGCCGAAGCCGAGCAAGGCCTTGTTGGCATGCAGGCTGGCCAGGCGCACGCGCTCGAGCGCGCGCTGGGCCTCGTCGGCGCGCTGGCCTTGCAGGGCCACGACACCGAGCGCGAGGTTGGCGCGGTCGCGCAGGCTGCGTTCTTCTTCGTTGGCGGCGGGTGCGCGGCCGATGGCGTCGAGCAAGGCCGTGCCGCCCGCGGCGTCGCCGCTCTTGATCAGGGCCACGCCGAGGTTGAACCGCGCATAGGGGCTGGCCTTCTTGGCGCCGGTGTTCATTGCCGTGAGCACCTGGATGGCACCCACGTGGTCGTTGCGCGCCATCAGCAACTGCGCCTGCAACAAGCCGCGCTCTTCGGCCAGTGCGGCGGGCAGCTTGCCTTCGATGCGCGCCAGCGCCATTTCAGCGTCGGCATTCAGGCCGCGCTGGTAGCGGATTTTGGCGAGGTAGAACCAGGCGCGGTCGCGCACCGAGGGCGCAGCGCCCTTGTCGATCAGCGAAGCGAAGATCTGCCCGGCCTCTTTGTGCACGCCGTAGGACAGCAGCAAGCCACCGCGCAGCACCTCGGCCTCGTCGCCGTGCGGTGTCAGTCGTTCGAAGTGCTGCGAGGTCATCAGGCCGGTGAGGGCGCTGAAGTGCTTGTCCTGGAAAAAGTTGAACAGCGTGTCGCCGTAGTGCAGGGCCTTGACCGGGAAGGCCTCGGTCGAGGTGGTCATGCCCTTGGCGCGCGGCGGTTCGTCGGGTTCGGCGGCGCGCGCAGGAGCACCCAGCGCGAGCGTTGCGGCGACGACCAGTGAGAACGGAAGCTGCGCAAGTTGCATCACGCGAGGCCTACTGCCACACCTTCACGTCGAACTCGGGCTGCAGCTTGCCGAGCGAGTCCTTGATGCGCAATTCGACATAGCCGGCGCCGCTGCCCTTGTCGAACTTGAGCGTCGCGCCGCGCTTGTAGTCGCGGTCGTGCGGGCCCTTGCCGGTGAAGAAGGCGACGATTTCGTGGCTGCCGCTTTTCAGGTTGCCGAGGAAGACGCGCTGCACGCCGCCGCGGTGCAGGGCCTGCACCTCCATCGGCGTGTAGAGGTGGTTGGCCACCAGCTTGTCGTCGAGCTTGATCTGCACCGAGTCGAGCTCGAACAGCTTGCCCACGTCCATCGAAACGAACAACGCCACCTGCGTGCTGGCCGGGAACAGCAGCTCCTCTTCGAGCACCAGCAGATCGCGGTTGAGCTTGATGACGTCGCTCTTGGCGTGCTGGACGCGCTCGTCCAGCCCGGTCGGCGCGCTGACCACGGCGGGCGCCGCAGGGGCCGCAGGCAAAGCCGCAGGGGCCAGCGGCTTGCTGTCCGCCGTTTGGGCGCAGGCCAGGCCGGTGGTGGCCGCCAGCGCAAGGGCACAGAGCATGTGAAGGGGAGTGCGCATGGTGCGGGGCCTCAGTAAGTGGCAGTCAGGTACAACTGCAGCACGGCGGCCCGTAGCGAGTACGCGCTGCCATTGCGGATGTCGGTGAAGTTCTTGTAGTTCAGGTTGAAGAGCTCGAGGCCGGCGTTGGCCTTCAGGTCGTACAGGCCGGGCTGCTTCTTCCAGTCGAAGGTCAGCTTGCCGCCGATGACGACGTTGTTGAATTCGGCCAGCTGGCGATTGCGCGAGACATAGGTCGTCTCGGCTTGCGCGTTGTCGCTGTAGAACAGCGCCGCGCTCTGGGTGTAGTAGCGGACGAAGCCCTCGGCCAGGAAGGACTCGCCGAGGTAGCGGCTGTAGCCGGCCTCGACGGTGTGCGCCTTGATGTCCCAGTTGTCCCAGAAATAGCGGTACTCAGCACGCACAGAATCGCGCTGGCCCATGTCGCCAATGGCGCGCACCTTGACCGCCCGCGAAGATCGCGTGCGCGGGTGGCGCTCGGGCACCGCGGCGCCGAATACGCGCGCGACGCGGTAGGTGTTGCCGAGATAGCCGGTGTCGGACACGGCCTCGAGGTTGACGCTGGCCAGCCACTTGGGCGTCAGGATCTGCGTCACGCCCACTCGGTGCTGCCAATGCTTGGCCTGGTCGAAGAACGCGGCTTCACCGATCTTGCCGACCTCGTCGGCCGCACGCGTGAAGCCCAGGTTCACGGTAGTCATGCCGCCGAAGGTTTCCTGCGCGATGTCCAGCGAGATGCTGCGCGTGCTGTAGTCGGGTTCCTTGCTGGCGCCGACACCCAGCGTGAGCAGCGAGTCGCGCACCGCATAGTCCAGCGCGAGTCCGAATTCGTTGCGGCGTTCCTTGTACGGGCTGGCGGTGGTGACGACGTCGATCGAGGCATTGCTCACCACGTCGACGTAGAACGAGCCGGTCAGCGAGACCTTGTCGGCGAGGCTTTTGCGCACCAGCACGGCGGGGCCCGAAGCGGTGACGCCACCGCCGGAGTAGACATGGATCAAGGCCTCGGCACGGTCGGCGGGCAAGGTAACGGCGCGCGCGGCGGGCGTGGCAAAGATGCCGCCGAGCAAGCCGGCCAGCGCGGCGAGCAGTCGGGTGGTGTGCTTACTTGCAGCCACAGCCGCCTCCCTGCACGCCGGTCGCGCCGCGCGCGGCTTCGCGGATGTCGCGCACATGCTCGCTGTGTTTGGCAGCCAGCGCGTCGCGGTTGAAGCGCATGATCGGATCGGCCAGGCGCTCGCGCTCGTAGGGCTTGACCCAGGGCTGGGGCAGGGCGCAGCCGCCGAGCAAGGTGGCGGCCAGCAAAGCAATGGCCGAGCAACCGCCGCGGATCCGGCTCTGCCGGTCCGCCAGCGTGCCTTGCAGGCCGCGTGGCCGCGAGACGCGGCCACTCCTCGGCCCGTCCAAGCCGACGCAGGTCGGCTCGGAGCCGCGGGTCTCGGCCCCCTTGAGGGGGAGCGGCGAAGCCGCAACGGGGGTGGTCATTCTTTCAACAGGCTGCGCACCTGCTCCTCGTAGGTTTTCTCGACGCCGTCGCGGTAGCCGCGGTGGATATGGCGCACGCGGCCATCGCGATCGATCAGCAGGGTGGCTGGCATCGCGCTCATGTCGTAGATACGGCTGACCTTCTTGTCGGTGTCGAGCAGCACGGGGAAGCGCAGCCCGAGCTTGGTGGCCAGGGCCGCGGCGGCGCGCGGGTCGTCGTCGATGTTCACGCCCAGCAGCACGAAACCCGACGAGCGGTAGCGCTCGTACAGGCGGCTCAGGTGCGGCATCTCCTGCAGGCAGGGGGTGCACCAGGTGGCCCAGAAGTTGATCATGACGACCTGGCCGCGTTGCTCGGCCAGGCGCAGGTTGGTGCCGCCGACGCTGCGCAGCGTGAAGTCGGGGGCGTTGGCCAAGAGTTGCACGGCGGCTGATGCGGCACCCGCGGCGCCCACCAGCAGCGTGGTCAGCAGCCAGCGCTTGATGAAGTTCAGCTTGCTCATGGCGCGCTCAGAAGTAGTAGGTGAAGCCGCCGGTCAGCTCGAGGTTGTGCGTGCTCTGACGCAGGCCCAACAGGTCGAGCGAGAAGACGTGGTCGCGGATGTCGAACTGCACCGCCGCACGGTCCGTCAGCAGCAGGCGCCCGCCCAGGCCGAAGCTGATGGTCTGGCTGCGCTGGTCGTTGAACTTGGTGCTGCCGACGCCGGCCACCAGGTAGATGGCGGTGGCCTTGGCGCGCTTGGCGGTTGGGAAGACCTCGCCGGGCAGCAGGTTGTAGCCCGCCGAGACGCTGTAGTACTTCAGCGTTTCCTTGTTGGTGACGAAGATGCCGCCGGGCAGCACCTGGCGGAAAGCGTCGTCGCTGACCTTGCTCTGACCCAGCGTGGCCTCGACGAACCAGTCTTCGGTGACGTGGTAGCCCAGGCGCGCGCCGACCACCGCGGCAGCGCCGAAGTTCTGCGTCGCGTAGGTGCCACCGAACAGCCCGACGGCGATGTCCTTGGACGGAAACTTGGGCAGCTTGACGTCACGGCGCTCGACTTCAGGCACGACCACCTGGTTGCTGTCGGGGCGCGACGTCGGCTGTGCGAAGGCGCTGCCGTTGCCGAGCAGAGCCAGAGTCGAGAGCATTGCCAGGGCGATCTTGTTCATGTCGTGGTCTCGCAGTGGGGTGAGTCAGAAAAAGAACGACACGCCGGCAGTGATGGCGCGGTACTCGGTGCTGCGCTGATCGGAAACGAAGGCGGTGTAGATCGACCAGTCGGCGCGCAGTACGAAGCGTTCGCTGAGGTAAAAACGTGCGCCGACGATGGCGTGGGCCAGCTTGGCGTCGGTGATGGTGGCGCCGACCAGGCTCTGGTTGGGGAAGTTCTTGAATTGGCCGACGCCCACGCCGAAGAACGGCGACAGCCGCTGATCGCTCCACGGCTCGCTGTGCAGCGACAGATGCCAGAAGTTGGTGCCGGAGAAGACGCCCTGCACCTGACCGATATCGCCTTCGACCGACAGCGTGTCCGACAGCTTGTAGCTGGTCCACAGCTTCAACATCGGCTCGGACTTGAAGCGGCCCCAGGCCCCGCCCATCTGCACGCGCCGGGCCAGGTAGTCGTCAATCGCGATGTCGCGGAAGGTCTTGGTGCTGCCGGCGGCGGTCAGCGTGGACTCGAGTTGCCCGCGGTGGACCCAGCCGAGTTGACCGGCCTCGGCACGCACCTTGTACCAGTCGGTGTGGCGCAGCTCGATCACCACCGACTGGCCGCGTGCGACGACAAAGAACACCGGGTAGCCGCGGCCCGGCCCCGTGCGCATTTCCAGAAAGGGGTCGGCGACGGTCAGGCGCTCGCTGACCACGGCCGCCGCACTGGCGGGCGCCTGCGCGTGTGCAGGCAGCAGCAGCGCCAGCAGCCAGAACAGGGCGGCGGCAGAGCGTCGAATCGTCGCGTAGGTCATTGGGTGTTGCAGGTGCCCGTGACGGGATCCGCGGGAGTGAACATGCTGTTGGCCGAACTGCTGAACTCGTCCTGCCCCTGCGGCATCGGTCGGCCGATCCAGAAGGCGAGCAGCCTGGCGTTGGCATCGTTCAGGTCAGCAAAAATCAGGCCACCCCCATGCAACACATTGAGCGTGAGCGGCTTGGTCAGCATCCGGCTTTGCACCGGCGAGCCAATCACGCTGGAGCCCTGCGCCGAAAAGAAGTTCTTGTACATGTCGCCCGCGCGCACCACGTCGGGCGTGTTGGCCGGGTCGGCCAGGTTCACGCTCTGCGCGCTTTGCACCACGCGGAAGGCGCCGCCGGTGCCCGTGGTGTTGTCATGGCAGCCCGAGGAGGCGCAGGTGTTGGTCGAGACGACGCCGCCCTGGTTGATCTGCAACTGCGCCAGGAAGATCGGGTTGATGCACCTCTGGAAGTAGACGAACGAAAGACGTTGCCCGCCAGTGGCGGGCGGGTTCAGCACGTTCGGTGGGTTGCCCAGCGGGTTGCCGTCACCGCCACCGCAAGCTGAAGAAAGGGCAGCGACCAGCGCTGCCCCCAGAAGCGTCGCAGGTCGAATCATTACGGCACGCACCCCGCAGAAATCCAGCTCGAGATCGCCGCGTAACCGGCACTGCCCGGAGCCAGCGTGGGCACGGTCTGCCCAACGTTGCCGTCCGGATGCGGCACCGTCGAGGGCCGCCGCAGCAGCGGGTTGGAAGCCGCATTGCAGGTATCACCGACCATCGTCAGCGTCACGTTGTAGTCGCCCTCGGGGTTTCCGGTCAGCACGAAGCGGTTGCGCAGGAACGACTGGCCGGTTTGCGAGGCCCCCGAATTGCCGGTCGGCTGGTGGCAACCGACGCAACTCGCGCGCAGCACCGGCAGCACGTTGGCCTCGAACGAGGCCTGGTTCAGCGCGGCCACGCGGCGCACGTTCGAGCTGCGGCTGGGGTCATTCATGTATTGGCCGCCCAGGTCCATCCACTCGGTGACGACGCGCTTTTCGGCCGCGTTGAGCAGAGTGGCGTGGTTCGGCGCACTGCCGGGTGGGTTCGGGTGCACGGTGCGCGCTTCGGCACTGCTCTTCAACAACTCGCCAAACAGGATCTCGGCAAGCCGGCTCGAACGCGCAATGCCGTTGGCGCCGCCGGCCATGTTGTCGACCAGGGCCGGGCCGCGAACGATGACCGGCACACCATCCTCGAGGCGCGTCACCGGCAGCCCAGTGGCGGCGTCGATAACCGGGTCACCGATCAGCAATTCGTCGTAGGAGATCATGCGGCCGCTGCCACCGAAGACCGAGCGCAGGTCCAGGCGTGCCGGATCGGTGTGGCAGGTGGTGCAGGTGTTGACGCCTGCGGCGCCACGCACGCGGGCCCAGATCGGCGCCACATGGTCGGGGTAATTGATGATGCCGTTGGTCGGCGCCAATGTGGCCAGGTCGTCCGCCGCGTTGGCGTTGCCGCTGTAGCGCACGCTGATCGGTGCGCGGGCCTGGATGCCGGCGCGGCCGGTGTCGGCCCAGATGTCGCTGAACAGCGGGTCTGGCCCCAGATTCAGCGCGGTCGCGTCCAGTCGCGTGCGCAACGAGGCCATCGTCTCGCCCGACTGGTGCTGGCTCGACAGCGCGGCACGCACGCTGGCCGGCATGTTGTTGACGACCGCGCCACTGTTCAGTGCCGCGCCGCGGCGCGGGCTGTGGCAGCCGTCGCAGGTGCGGCGCTCGCCCGGGCGCACCTGAATCCAGTTCAGGTGGGTCTGCAGTGCGCGTCCCTTGGCGTCCAGGATCGACAGTGCCAGCGGCGTGTCGGCCGGCACCAGCAGCTTGAACGAACCATCCGGCTCAACTGGGGCGTAGCCCAGGATCTGCTGCGGTTCGAACTCGGTTTCACCGATCGCTTCGCGCATGCCGGTCATGCCGGAGGTCGGTGCGACAGCGCGGGTGGCGCGCACCATGCGCGCGGGGGCGCAGTGGTAGGCCGGGTCGGCGGGATCCTTGATCCGCGCCAGGTCGGCCACGCTGGCGCGGGTGTCCGCCGTGTCGACCGGTGTGGTTTGGGCAATGCCTCGGGCGCAGCCCGCCGGCAAGTCGGCAGCAACGACCATCGCCTCGCCCATGCGTTGCAGGCCGTCGGTGTCGTAGATGCTGCGGACTTCGATCAGCGCCATGTTTTGCGCTGCGAGCGTGGCGTCGATGGTGGTCGGCTGGGTGGCGTTGGGCTCGGGCCGCGACTGCAAGGCGACCGGGTCGGTGTACATGAAGCCGGTTGGCGGCGCGGCCACGATCAGCCAGGTTTGCACCCGCGGGTCGACCATATAGACCGCATAGGCCGGCGGCGCGTTGTCCTGGACCGTGTCGGCGGCCGCGTCGGCCATCGAGCGTTCGCTGCTCAGGCGGTCGATCTCGGCTTGCGTCAATGTGGCGCAAGGGATCACGTTGCCATTGCGCGTGACTTCGCAAGGGCGGTACGAGACCAGCACGCGGTCGGTGCCGTCCCATAGCGGGAACGGCGTGGTCACGCGGCCAAACATCGACAGGCCGCGGCCCATGTTCAGAGTGCGATCCGTGATCTGGAGCTGACCACCGGTCGCGGCCGAGAGGGCCACGGCACGGTTGGCCGGGGTGTTCTGTTCGGAGTAGTTGGCTGCGTCGATCATCATCAGCGCACCGCCTTCGCGGGTGCCTGACAGCGACATCAGCGAAGACACCACCTGGCCCGCGTAGGCGCCGCGCGGGTCCATGTCGCGCGGGTGCAGGAAGCTGTTGCCCGGGCTCTGCGCGCCGTAGAGCACGAACATGTCGGTGCCATCAGGCTTGCTGCGGAAGATCGCGAAGCGGTTTCGCGGGCCCACATGCTCCCAGCGCGCAAACATGATGTCGCCGTTGGGGCGAACGACCGGGTTGCGGTCGTGGCTCTGGTTGACGGAAATCTGCGTCACGGCGCCGCCTGTGGCGTCCATCGTGTGCAGGTTGAGCACGCGCTCGCGTTCGTACTCGTCGGCGGCAAAGCTGGTCACGCCACTGACCACACTGCGGGTCAGGGTCTGGCGATTGGACGAGAACACGAAACCGCGCCCGGCCGGCAGGTAGGCCGGGTCGACATCGTCGTGGCCGGGCGTGGCCACGACGCGGCGCAGGCTGCCGCCGGCCAGGCCACCGGTGGTGGTGTCGTATTCCCAGATGTTCCACTGCCCGGTGCAGGCCGCTGCGCCATTGAGGGTCGAGGTGTTGCTGGTCGGACAGCGCATCGAAAAGACGATCTTGCGGCCGTCATACGAGACCTCGGGGTCGGACACGTCGCCGTTGCCCTGCGTGATGCTCGCCGTGACGTTGATCTCGCGCGCGCTGGCCGAGGACCGCTCTCGAATGATCAGGTCGCCGCCCGGCGCGCTCGGCGTGCCGTCGGTCGGGTTCATGTTGATCGTGTTGGCGCGCTTGGCATACGCGACCGGCACGTCGCCATTGACCGTGACCGTGTTGTCGGTGCTGTTGCTGCCGCTGCCGCAACCCGCGACAACGAGTGCCGTGCCCAGGCTGACCAGCCTGACGATACTGATGGTCTTGTTCATGTGTTGCTCCCTGAATTGCCCTAGCGGTCGATGACAGTGACCTGGTGCCGGTTCTGTTCAAGCCCGTTGCGGGGCCTGCATTCCGGTCGAGTAATGCAATCGCCCTTGGGCGTCGACGACGATGGCGTCGACGCCAGGCTGTGATTCGATGAGCGCCATGCCCGCCTCGACACCGAGCACGAACAGACTCTTGGACAGGGCCTCGGCCGTCAGGCCGTCGGCGGCGAGGATCGTCACGCTGTGGATCGCGTTCGGCGAGCGACCGTTGGACGGATCGATGATGTGGTGGTGGCGCACGCCGTCGCGCTCAAAGTAGCGCTCGTAGTCGCCCGAGGTCGAGACTGCGGTATCGATCAGCGGTAGCAGCGCGACCACGCCGGTGGCCTGGCGCGGATGGCGAATGCCCAGCGTCCACGGCCGCCCGCGCCGGTCACCGAGGACCCGGCTGTCGCCGCCTGCGCTGACGCAGGCGTGGCCGATGCCATGGCGGCGCAGCAGCGCTGTTGCGTTATCCACCGCATGGCCCTTGGCGAA
>JANMSS010000232.1:0-2844 GCA_031389585.1 Burkholderiales bacterium
GTGGAGAGCAACTCGCCCCAGGGTGCGATGCGCTCGGTGGGGCCGTCGCACGCCAGCACCACCACGTCGCCGGGCGCGAGGTCGTCGACGAGCGCGATCTCCACCTCGTAGGGGTTCTCCCCCCGGGCCGGCGGCGAGTACACCGGCATGTACAGGCCGGTGCGCGCGCGGCCGATGAGTTGCAGCGTGTCGTCCAGCGGGCGCATGAAGGGCTTCATCGCCTGCTGCATCAGGCCCAGGCTGTCGAGCGTGTCGGAGAGCACCGCGGCATTCAGCGGCTGCAGGGTGTTCGGATTCAGCGGCATGGCGGCAGCTCCCGGCGCGCGGCCTCGGGTGAGTGGGCGCTGCGAGCATACCGGCCCTGATTCCGATCCGGCGCCGCCCGCTCGCTCTTTCCCGGTACCCGCGTGGCCGCTGCGCTTTCGAACATCAGCTTCTTGATCGGGTGAACAGTGAAACCCGACCGGGCCAGTCGAGTGCGGCGCAGGCTCGAGATGCCGGTCTTGTGCGCATTCTGTGCGTAGCCCGTGAGGGTGCGTATGACACTTCGCATGAACCGCCCACTACGGACCCGCACGGTGGGTGGTGTGGGGGCTGGGGGCTAGCAGCCCCTGGCTACCTGATTAGGCCTCACCGGGCTTGTTCAGAGTGACCGCCGACCACTTTCGCGGTCGGCGGCCTCGCCACACTACTTGTAGATTGGCGTCGTCGAGGTAGTGCCCTGAACGAGACGAATCCCGCTGAAGCAGTTTGCCTCGTTGTAGTAGCCCTCGCCCGAGTCAGCCACCTTGTAGTGGTTTGCGGCGAAGAGCGTCCAGCGCCACTGCAAGGCGCGGTCTTGGTACAGCTTGAAGTACATAGTTTCCTCTAACAAAAACGCCTACCGAAGAACAGACAGTCCCTGTAGAGTTCGCGTCGCGGACGTGATCCCTTGGGGTCCGTTTCCCCGACGGCAGGCAACTACCTCGGGGCGCAACGAGCCGGGCTCCACCCCGGCTTGTTGCGTTTCTAGTGCGCACAACAGAACGCAGAGACACTATATCTAGGGTTTCCTACAGGATCAAGGCACTAGCGGTAGCGTTCTTGAACAACTTGTGGATAACTCTGTTGGTAACCAGCGACACCGATTCGTGGGTGTCCTGGAAAGCGCACAAGGCCCGAGTGGGGCGGACGGCTGTGAGGCCTAGACAAGATGGCTTCGTGAACTCGGGTGGCCCGCCCCCTGCAACGCCGTAGGTTGCAGGCACAAGGCCTGCCGAGCTACACCAATGCACCGGGCCGATGGTCGGCCGGGTCGTTGCCAACTTGCGAGTAGACGGGCCATGGGTAAATCTATCACCAGCAGCGTGTACGTCGGTCTGGACTTCTCACTTGGACAGCATCGACATCGCGCTGGCCGAGGCCGGCCGCGAGGGCGAAGTGCGGCACATCGGCTGCATCGGCAGCGACCTGGCGGCGCTGGACAAGGCGTTGCGCAAGCTCATCAGCCGCGGCGCGCCACTGCACATCGTGTACGAAGCCGGCCCCCGCGGGTTCGTCGTCCGGCGCCACCTGAGCGCGCAGGGACTGCACTGCGAAGTCGTTGCGCGCTCATCACACCACAGCCTTCGCCGGAGCGCCCACCGCGCGAGTGGCTTAGAAGTTATCCGTAAATAATGTCTCCCGCGTCGGCGCACAGGTGCTTGCTGCGCCTGGTGCGTGGGGTCTTGCGCTTGACCATGATGGCCGTCAGGACCTGATCGAGTTGCGTGACGTCATGCGCGTGGCTATTTCGGCGTCTCGTAGCCCGGGCGCACCCGCGCCTTCGTCGCCAGCCCGGAGGGATCGAACAGCACCACCAGTTCGGTGGCGGCACGCGTTGTCGTGTCGGAGCCGCGCCATCGATAGACCCACACCTCATAGCCACTGTCAAACGAGATGATGATGGCTGTTCCGAGTGCGGCGACGACATCGGCCTTGGTGCTCTTGCCAAGGACGACCATGTTCATGGCGGTCTGTGGCGCGGGGGACTCGCCCGTCGGGGTGCGGGCCGATCCGGGGCCTTCTGGCGAAGGGTCGAGCGTGCCGGTGGCGACGCAGCCCGTCACACACAGGCAGGCCGTGAAGGCGGCCATGCAGAGCGCGACGCGGGCAGCCGCACTCGTCATGGGCGGTCGTCCATGTATTCGAACTCGACCCGCGTGTCGTCCGGCCAGCTATGGTCGCCCAGCGGAAGGAAGTAGGTGCGATCGACCAGCATCTCGCAATCGCAGAAGGGCAGGTCCTCCTTGAGGCCTGGGTCGTCGCTGGCCATGGCGTACAGCCGGTCGATGGGCAGAACTTCCCGCCGGGCGCCGGCAACCAGCGTCACGCTGAATAGGGGTCGCTCGGCAAAGTACATGTACATCGTCTCCTTGCGATCGCAATAGCCTTTGCTGTCCGTGAAAAGGTCGAAGATCCTGCCGATAGGGCTTCTGTTGGAAACCAGGTCGGCTTCAAGACCGACTTCGCATTCCAGGCGAACGTCACCCAGCCGCCGGATGTGGGGGGGCAGTCCTGGTGTACGGATCTCGGTGCGCCATGTCATGCTGAGCCGCTTGCGATTGGTCGAAACGACGGCGTCCTCCTCCATGGCCTTGACGTCGCGCTCCAGCACGAAGGTGTGATCGGGAGCAATAGGCACTGCATAGTCGAACGTGGACCCGATGACCTCGAGGACGATGCGGTCCATGTCGGTACCAGGCTTGCGCGGCAGCAACTTGAAGCGCAGCGATGCATCGGGCGCGATGGCGGCCCGCGCCCTCTCGAAGTAATCCATACCCTGGACCATCTTTCGATAGGACTTTTCGACGTCCTGCCTCGATG
>JANMSS010000338.1:0-5594 GCA_031389585.1 Burkholderiales bacterium
ACATGAGGGCGAGCGTTCGATGGCACTCCTTCACAAGGCGACACGGGCCGCGGCGGCGGTCTGGCTCGTCGTGCTGAGCGGCGTCGTGCAGGCGCAGTCCGGTGCGTCACCCAATTGGCAGGCCGAGGTCTTCGCAGCCGAGCGTGCGTTTGCCCGATCATGGCCGACCGCGACTTCGCCGCCTTTGGCCGCCATGTGGCTGCGGACGCCGTGTTCTTCGGCAATGCCATGGTTCAGCGCGGGCGTGACGCCGTGCTCGCTGCCTGGAAGGCCTTCTTCGACGGGCTCGAGGCGCCGTTCTCCTGGGAGCCCGACCAGGTCGAAGTGCTGGCTTCAGGCCAACTTGCGCTGTCCACCGGGCCGGTGCGCGACCCGCAGGGTCAGGTGGTCGCGCGCTTCAACTCGATCTGGCAGCGTGCGCCCGATGGCCGCTGGTTGGTCGTCTTCGACAAGGGATCGCCGCCGGACCCGCCGGCGAAGTAGTCAGCCCTTGGCGCGCGAGACGCGCAGCACCGAGGGGGCACGTTTGATCGCGCGCAGCACGTCGGCCACATGCTGGCGGTCACGTACCGACAACAGCAAGCGCAACTCAGTGGTTTCGCTGGCCGGCTCGGCGCCCATGTCCAGGTGCGTGATGTCGGCCTCGGCGTCACTCACCGCAGCCGCCACACGGGCCAGCACGCCCTGGCGGTTCTGTACCAGCACCGTAATCAAGGTCTCGAACGACCGCACCGGCTGTTCGGCCCACTCGACCGGCAGCCAGCGTTCGCTGTCGCGCTCATACAGACGGCGACCAACCGAGCAATCCGCGGTGTGCACCGTCAGGCCCTCGCCGCGGCCGAGGTAGCCGACGATGTCGTCACCCGGGATGGGCCGGCAGCAGGGGGCCAGCTGGATCGACGCGCCTTCGCTGCCATCGATGCTGACCAGACCGTGGGTGGCGACCTGCTCGTCGCCATCCTGCGCGGCGAAGTGCCGGCGACTCAGGGTCACCGCATCGGGGCGGGCACCGCCGCGCTCGCCGATGACTTGCGCCAGCCGCTTGGCGACGATCGAGGCGATCTTGCGGCCCAGGCCGATATCGACCATCAGGTCGCTGCGCGTTCGGTTGCCGCTCCAGCGCGTGAGCTGCTGCCACAGCGCCGCAGCCGCCTCGTCGTTGGGGTCGGCCGAGGGCATCAGCAGACCCTCGCTTCGCAGCGCCTGGCCCAGTAGCCGCTCGCCCAGCGCGCGCGACTCCTCATGCTCCATGTTCTTCAGGTGGTGGCGGATCTTCGAGCGCGCGCGGCCGGTGCGAACGAAGTTCAGCCACGACGGATTGGGTTTGGCGCCCGGCGCGGTGGTGATCTCGACGACGTCGCCGCTTTTCAATTCGGTGCGCAGCGCGACCGCTTCGCCGTTGATGCTGGCCGCCACGCAATGGTCGCCGACATCGGAGTGGATGGCGTAGGCGTAATCGATCGGCGTGGCGCCGCGCGGCAGGGCCAGGATGCGCGACTTGGGCGTGAAGACATAGACCGCCTCGGGGAACAGGTCGATCTTCACGTGCTCGAGGAATTCGGCCGCGTCGCGCGTGTCGTCCTGGATGTCGATCAGCGACTGCAGCCAACTCGCGCCCAGCCGCTGTGCATCGTCGCTCTTGGCGCCGCTGCGCTTGGTTTTGTACATCCAGTGCGCGGCGATGCCGCTTTCGGCCACGGCGTTCATCGGTTCGGTGCGGATCTGGAACTCGACCGCGGTACCCAGCGGACTGACCAGGGTGGTGTGCAGCGACTGGTAGCCGTTGGCCTTGGGAATCGCGATGTAGTCCTTGAATCGCCCCGGCACCGGCTTGTACAGCTGGTGCAGGACACCCAGCGCGAGGTAACAGTCTGGCAATTGGGCCACGACGATGCGAAAGCCGAACAGGTCGCTGACGTTGGCAAAGCTGCTGTGCTTCTGCCGCATCTTGCGAAAGATCGAAAATACGGTCTTCTCGCGACCTGAAACCTGGACCTTGAGCTTGGCCGCACTGAAAGCCTTTTCGACCTCCTTCTGCACTCGCTCGACGATATCGCGCCGCGTGCCACGTGACCGCGCCACGGCCTTGGCCAGCGCGCTGTGACGCCAGGGGTGGAGCTGGGCGAACGACAGCTCCTGCAACTCGCGGTAGATCTGGTTCAGGCCCAGGCGGTGGGCGATCGGCGCGTAGATGTCGAGCGTTTCGCGGGCGATGCGACCGCGCTTGTCGGCCATCACGGCGCTCAGGGTGCGCATGTTGTGCAGGCGGTCGGCGAGCTTGACCAGGATCACGCGCACATCGCGCGCCATCGCCAGCAGCATCTTGCGAAACGATTCGGCCTGCGACTCTTCATGGGTCGAGAAGCGGAGCTTGTCGAGCTTGGTCAAACCGTCGACCAGCTCCGCGGTCGGTGCGCCGAAGTGCTCGATCAGCTGGGGCTTGGTGACGCCGCAGTCCTCCATCGCGTCATGCATCAGCGCGGCCATGATCGCCTGCACGTCGAGCTTCCAGTCCGCGCACAGGCCGGCCACGGCGATCGGGTGGGTGATGTAGGGCTGGCCGGTGGCGCGGAACTGGCCCAGGTGGGCTTCGTCAGCGAACTTGAAGGCTTCGCGCACCTGGCGGATTTCGGCCTTGCTCAGGTAGCCGAGTTTGTCGCTCAATGCTGCAAAAGTCGCAGCTTCCACGCCCTCGGTCGACTTGGCCGCAGCCGCGCGCGAGGACATCTGCTGCAGCGCATGCGGCAGCAGGTCGACGGCGAAGGATCGGATACCCACGGCCACAATGTAGCGCGCATCGTGGTTGTGCCGTTGACGCGGGGTTGTCGCACCAATTGAAACGGGCGCCTGGCCGTTGCCGGCAGGCGCCCGAGTTTGTGCTGTGCGGAGGCTTAGATCGGCACCTTGCGCAGCATCTCCACACCGATCTGGCCGGCGGCGATTTCGCGCAGTGCGGTCACGCCGGGCTTGTTGTTCTTGGCATCGACCTTGGGTGCGTGGCCCTGGCTCAGCATGCGCGCACGGTAGGTGGCCGCCAGCACGAGCTGGAAGCGGTTGGGGATCTTTGCAAGGCAGTCTTCGACGGTGATGCGAGCCATGGGGGCCTTTGCGATAAAGCGGAGGGGGAACTCAGATCAGGTTCAGCGCCGCAAACACCTGCGACTTGTTGCGTTGCTGCGCGGCGTACTTCAGGCGCTGCGAGTGGACGACGGTCTTGAGGTCGAACAGCGCCGTCTCGAACAGGGCGTTGATTATAACGAAGTCGAAGTCGCGGGCGTGGGGCACCTCGTCACGGGCATTGGCCATGCGCCGCTCGATCACATCGGGCCGGTCCTCGCCGCGGCGCTGCAGGCGCTGGCGCAACTCCTCCCAGCTTGGCGGCAAGACGAAGATCAGCACTGCATGCTCGAACAGCGCCTTGATCTGCAGCGCACCTTGCCAGTCGATTTCGAGCACCACGTCTTCGCCCTGTTCGAGTCGCTGCTGGATGGCCTTGCGCGAGGTGCCATACAGGTGGCCGTGCACCTGAGCCCATTCGAAGAACTCGCCACGCGCGACCATCGCGCGGAACTCGACCTCGTTGACGAAGCAGTACTCGCGGCCCTGCTGCTCCTGCCCTCGTGGTGCGCGCGTGGTGTGCGACACCGACAGTGCCAGGTGCGAGTCGAGTTCGAGCAGGGCGTTGACCAGGCTCGACTTTCCGGCGCCGCTGGGTGCGGCGACGACGAACAGGTTGCCGGGCGTTTCCATGGCCAGGGATTCTAGGAGCCTGGAACCGCGCCAGGGGCGCAGCCGGGCTTCAGCGCAGTTCGATTCGCCGCTCGCGCAACACCGCCCGGGCGATGTCCGGCCGGTCCGTGATCAGCCCGTCGATGCCCAGATCTAGCATGCGGTTCATGGTTGTGGCGTCGTTGACAGTCCACACCAGCACCTTCAGGCCCAGTGCCTGCGCCTCCTGCACGTTGGCGGCGCTGAGGTCGCCAAAGTAGACCGACCAGAACTTGCCGCCTGCCGCCTTGATCATCTTCGGCACCGACCCATGGTCGCCGTAGCGCAGGCCGGCAGTCCAGGGCGAGGCCTGCCTGCTGTCGGCGCCGATGTTGTCGAGCCAGCGCTGCTGTGCCGTCACGTAGACAGTGGGAATCTCCGGCGCGATGCACTGCACATGGGCCAGCGTGCGCCAGTCGAACGACAAGATCTGCGTGCGGTGTTGCATGCCAGCCTTGCGGATTTCGTCCACCACGGCATCGGCAAAACGCTCGGGCGCCACGGTGGCTTCCGGCAGCAGCGGATTGATCTTGGTTTCTATCGCAAAGCGCACACCGTCGTGGCCGCCGCGTTTGACCAGGTCGAACAGATCAGCCAAGCGGGGGATGCGGGTGCCGTCGATGGGTTGCTGGTCGGGGTAGTTCGACGCATAACGCGTTCCCGGCTTGAGCCGCCCGACATCGTAGGTCTGTAGCTCGACCCAGCTCAGGGTGTGGATCGGCGCACTGGGCTTGTCGAGCCAGCGGCCCTGTGCGTTGCGGGTGATGTCGGGATTGAGCGTGAGGTCGTGGTGCACGAGGAGCACGCCATCGCGGGTGATCGCGATGTCGAGTTCGAGCGTGGTCACGCCATGCTTCAGCGCGACCTCGAAGCTGGCCAGCGTATTTTCGGGCGCCAAGCCCCGCGCGCCGCGGTGGCCCTGCAGGTCGAAGGCGCCGGCCAGCGATGCCGACAGGGCCAGAGCGGTCATGGCGCAGAGTCGGGCCCAGCGCATCTTGCAAGGCAGGGGTCTCATGGCCCGATTAGGTGCATGTGCGGGCCACTGGGTCAAACCACGAGTCGCCGCTCACTCGATGTTCTGCACCTGCTCGCGCATCTGTTCGATGGCGACCTTCATCTCCACCGCCACCGTGGTCAGCTCCAGTGCCGCCGACTTCGAGCCCAACGTGTTGGCCTCGCGCTGCAGTTCCTGGATCAGGAAGTCCAGCCTCTTGCCGACTTCGCCACCCTTGTGCAGCAGGCGCTCAATCTCGTCGAGGTGGGCCGAGAGGCGCGCCAGCTCCTCAGCCACGTCGATGCGGATCGCGAACGCCGCGGCTTCGTTCAGCGCGCGTTCCTGCAAGGCTTGGGCGCTGATCGCCTGCGTCGCGCCGCTGGCCTGCAGGGCCTCCTGCCAGCGTTCGAGAAAGCGTTGTTGCTGGCGCTGCACCACCGCCGGCAACAGCGGCTTGGCCTGCTCTGCCAGCGTGCGCAGATGACCGATGCGCTCGTGAAGCACCGCGGCCAGGCGTTCGCCTTCGCGGCCGCGCGCCTTGCGCAGGGCCGCCACCGCCTCGCGCGCGGCCTGCAGGGCTGGCTCGTCGAGTCGCTCGCTTGTTGCACCACCGCGGCACCATTGCAGCGCTTCGTTGACCGACAAGGCGCTGGCCTTGGGCAGCCAGCTCTGCACCGTGTCTTCGAGTCGTGACAAGCGGCTCAATTGTTCGGCTCCTGGCGACGGCAATCCGGCGTCGGCATCACGCTGGCTGGAGATGCGCAACTCGACCTTGCCGCGCTTGACCGCGCCGGCCACGAGCTCGCGCAGCGCCGGTTCGAGGGCCCGTAAT
>JANMSS010000351.1:0-10028 GCA_031389585.1 Burkholderiales bacterium
GGCCATGTTGCCGCCGCCGATGAAGGCCAGGCTCGGGTGGGTCATGCTATTTGGATGCCGCGGAGGCCGGCGGCACAGCCGCTGCCGGCGCGGTCTGCATCGTCACCCCCGGCCCGATCGGGATGTCGGGGCTGATCGTCACCTTGCTGACAAAGTAGCGCGTCTCGCCGAAGCAGCTCGTCGGCAGGCCGACTTTCTCGTCGTAGTGCAGGGTTACGCGCTTGCCCACCGCCGCCTGGATTTCCTTGGCGGCGGCATCGTCGTGGACCGTGAAGTAAAACTTCTCGACTGCACTGCCGGGCAGCGACACCAGCGCCAACTCACCCTCCCAGGTCTTGCAGACCCAGCCCTTGTGCGAAAACTTCTGCGCCCATCCGGCGCGCTCGCCGCTCGAGTAGCTCCATGTCAGCGCGGCCCAGAAGTAGGCCGCGACGAGCGCCGCGAGCACGACAAGAGTGGCGAGAACACGCGTGATCCACATGGGCGGCCCGGCTGGGGAGTGCTGAACAGGCCTGCATCCTCGCACACCGCGCGGCGGCTACGATGCGGGCTTCGATCGATGTGACCCGAGGATGAAGCGATGCAACGACGCCCGATGCTTTCCCTGCTTGCCGGCGTGGCCGGCGCACTCGCGGCCCTGCCTGCGCAGGCCCAACCCGCCTCTTCGACCGGGTCAGGACAGGCTTGGCCGACGCAGCCGGTCAAGATCGTCGTGCCCACCGGGCCCGGCAGTTCGCTGGACCTGATCGTGCGCCTGCTGGGCGACAAGCTCGCGGCGCGCTGGGGCCAGCCGGTGGTGGTCGACAACAAGCCGGGCGCCGGCGGCATGCTCGGGCTGGACATCGTCGCCAAGGCCAGCGACGGCCACACGCTGGGGATCGGCTTCAACGGCCCGCTGGCCTTTGCGCCCTTTCTGTACCGCAAGACCCCCTACGACCCGGCGAGGGATCTGCGCCCGATCGTGATGACGACCTCGCAGCCGAATGTGCTGGCGGTCAACGCCGAGAAGGTCCCTGCCAAGACGGTGGCCGAGCTGGTGGCCTGGGGCAAGGCCCAGGGCGGCAAGATGAACTACTCGTCGCTGGGCAACGGCTCATCAGCGCACCTGACGATGGAACTGTTCCTCGCCGAGGCCGGCGTGCAGGCCACGCACATTCCGTTCAACGGCTCGCCGCCAGCGGCGATGGCGGTGGCCCAGGGCACGGCTGACGCCACCTTCATGGTCGCCCCCGCCCTGCTGCCGCATGTGCAGAGCGGCAAGGTGCGCCTCATCGCAGTCAGCAGTGCGCAACGCCCTGACAGCCTGAAAGATCTGCCGACCCTGGCCGAGGGCGGCCTGCCCAGGGTGGAGTCGCTGGCCTGGAACGGCCTGGTCGGCCCGGCCTGGATGCCCGACGCCGTCGTGGCCAGGATCAATGCCGACGCCAACGAGGCACTGAAGGACCCGGGCATCCGCGACGCCATGGCCAAGAGCGGGCTGACCATCGTCGGCGGCAGTGCAGCCGACTTCAAGCGCGTGATCGACGCCGACGTGGCCCGCTGGGGGCCGATCATCACCCGGCTCGGCGTCAAGCTCGACTGAGACCTGCGGCGCATACGTCCTCGACCCAAGGGCGAGCGGGGCCACCACCTTGGGCCGGTCGAGTTCCTGCAGACGGTCTCGGTGGGTGCACGGCGAAGCCCGCGCGGTGGGGCGATCGCCAGCTTACGTGCGGCCGCCGAATATGGCGGTTCCGACACGCACGATCGTCGCACCTTCGGCGATCGCCGCTTCGAGATCGCTGCTCATTCCCATCGACAGCGTGTCGAGCAGCAACCCCTGGGCGCGCAAAGCCATCAGCAGTTGATGCAGTCGCCGGTGTGGCGCTCGCTGCGACGCGAAGCCCGCGACCGGTTCGGGTATCGCCATCAGCCCGCGCAGGCGCAGATTCGGCAGCGCCGCAACGCTGCGAGCCAACGCCAGGGTTTCGGCCGGCGCGACACCGCTCTTGCTGACCTCACCACTGATATTCACTTGCAGGCACACCTGCAGCGGCGGCAGGTCGGGTGGGCGCTGCGCCGACAGCCGCTCGGCCAGCTTGAGACTGTCGATGCTGTGAACCCAGTCGAACGCGGCGGCTGTTGCGCGCGTCTTGTTGCTTTGCAACGGACCGATCAAATGCCACTCGGTCGCAGAGCGCAGGTCGGCCAACGCGTCGATCTTGGCCAGCGCCTCCTGCACCTGGTTCTCACCGAAGGCTCGTTGACCCGCCGCATGGGCTTCGCGCACGGCGTCGGCCGGCCAGGTCTTGCTGACCGCCAGCAGCGTGACGCTTTGCACGGGGCGTTGCGCGGCGACACATGCCGCTGCAATGCGCTCGCCGACTTGTTGTAACTTGGCTGCGATGCTCGCCATAATCGCCTGAGCCTATCTCAAGAGCGTCGCCAAAACCCATGGACATCACCCAGCTGCTGGCCTTCTCGGTCAAGAACAAGGCCTCCGACCTGCACTTGTCGGCCGGGCTGCCGCCGATGATCCGCGTGCACGGCGATGTGCGGCGCATCAACGTTGACCCGCTCGAGCACAAGCATGTGCACGACATGGTCTACGACATCATGAACGACTCGCAGCGCAAGCACTACGAAGACACGCTGGAGTGCGACTTCTCATTCGAGATCCAGGGCCTGGCGCGCTTTCGCGTCAATGCCTTCAACCAGAACCGGGGTTCGGGCGCAGTGTTCCGGACCATCCCGAGCAAGATCCTGACGCTCGAACAACTGAACACGCCCAAGGTCTTCGCCGAGCTGGCCCTGAAGCCGCGCGGCATGGTGCTCGTGACCGGCCCGACCGGCTCGGGCAAGAGCACGACGCTGGCGGCGATGGTCAACCACCTGAATGAGAACGAGTACGGCCATGTGCTGACGGTCGAAGACCCGATCGAATTCGTCCACGAGTCTAAGAAGTGCCTGATCAACCAGCGCGAGGTCGGGCCGCACACGCTGTCCTTCAACAACGCCTTGCGCGCTGCGCTGCGCGAAGACCCGGACTGCATCCTGGTCGGCGAAATGCGCGACCTGGAAACCATCCGTCTGGCGTTGACCGCCGCCGAGACCGGCCACCTGGTCTTCGGCACGCTGCACACCTCGAGCGCGGCCAAGACCATCGACCGGATCGTCGACGTCTTCCCGGCGGCGGAAAAGGAAATGGTGCGCTCGATGCTGTCGGAGTCATTGGTCGCGGTCATCTCGCAGACGCTGTGCAAGTTGAAGGACGGCAGCGGCCGCGTGGCGGCGCACGAGATCATGCTCGGCACCTCGGCGATCAAGAACCTGATCCGCGAGAACAAGATCGCCCAGATGTACTCGTCGATCCAGACCGGTCAAAGCCTGGGCATGCAGACGCTGGACCAGACCCTGACCGAGCTGGTCAAGCGCAACATCATCTCGCCGGCGGAGGCGCGAAGCCGCGCCCGCTCGCCGGAAAACTTCCCCGGATGAGATCAACCACCCCCGAAGCGCCTTTGGCGCTCCCCCTCGAGGGGGCCGAGGCCCGCGGCTCCAAGCCAGTCGGCTTGGACGGAACGAGGAATGGCCGCGTTTCGCGGCCAGGCGGCCAGCAAGGCCCGCTGGCGGACCGGCGAAGCCGGATCCGCGGCGGTTGCTTGACAACCACCCTGCTGGCGACCGCCGTCGCCATGCGCACGGAGCACGAGCTCATGGAACGCGACCAAGCCTCTAAGTTCGTCAACGATCTGCTGCGCCTGATGATCAGCCGCAACGGCTCGGACCTGTTCCTGACCGCCGACTTTCCGCCAGCCATCAAGGTCGACGGCAAGATCACCAAGGTCAGCCCGCAGCCCCTCTCCGGCCAGCACACGATGGCGCTGACGCGCGCGGTAATGAACGACAAGCAGGCCGCCGAGTTTGAACGCACCAAGGAGTGCAACTTCGCCATCTCGCCCACCGGCATCGGCCGCTTTCGCGTCAACGCCTTCATGCAGCAGGGCCATGTCGGCCTGGTGCTGCGCACCATCCCGCTGCAGATCCCGACCATTGACGGCCTGGGACTGCCGCAGATTCTCAAGGACGTGGCGATGACCAAGCGCGGCCTGACGATATTTGTCGGTGCCACCGGCTCGGGCAAGAGCACCTCGCTGGCCGGCCTGGTCGACTACCGCAACGAGAACTCCTACGGCCACATCATCACGGTCGAAGACCCGGTCGAATTCGTCCATGCGCACAAGAACTGCATCGTCACCCAGCGCGAGGTCGGGATCGACACCGACGACTGGGCGCCGGCGCTGAAGAACTCGCTGCGCCAGGCCCCCGACGTGATCCTGATGGGCGAGATCCGCGACCGCGAGACGATGGAGCACGCTGTGGCCTTCGCCGAAACCGGCCACCTGTGCCTGGCCACCCTGCACGCCAACAGCTCGAACCAGGCGCTGGACCGGATCATCAACTTCTTTCCTGAAGAGCGCCGCGCCCAGCTGCTGATGGACCTGTCGCTGAACCTCAAGGCACTGATCTCGCAGCGCCTGTTGCCGCGCCAGGAAGGCAAGGGGCGCATTGCAGCAGTCGAAATCCTGCTCAACACACCGCTGGTGGCCGACATGATCTTCAAGGGCGAAGTCGGCGAAATCAAGGAGTTGATGAAGCGCTCGCGCGAGCTCGGCATGCAGACCTTCGACCAGGCCCTGTTTGACCTCTATGAGACCAACATGGTCACGTACGAAGACGCAATTCGAAACGCCGATTCGGTCAACGATCTGCGGCTGCAGATCAAGCTCAACAGCCAGCGTTCGCGCTCTTCGGATCTGTCCGCGGGCACCGAACATCTGATGATCGTATAACTGTGAGCCCCCGGCCGCCTGGCGGCCGCCCCCCCGAGGGGCTGCGAACCGCGACCGGGAGACCCGGATCGCGGTTCGGGCGCTAACGGGCACTGCCCCTGGCCGCTGCGCGGCCTGCCCCAGGGGGACTAAGTTAGATCGACGTTGGGTCGCCGTAAACTTGTCGGCTCAATCAGTCATGGGACTTCGCGATGAAGGAATACGCCTCGATCGAACCGCGTGATGTCGCCTTTCTTGGCCTGGGCGTGATGGGCTATCCGATGGCCGGGCATCTGGCGCGCGCCGGGCATCGGGTCACGGTCTACAACCGCACGGCGGCCAAGGCGGCGGCGTGGGTCGGCGAGTACGGCGGTTCCGCTGCGGCGACGCCGCGCGCGGCTGCCGCTGGCGTCTCAATCGTCTTTGCCTGCGTTGGCAACGACAGTGACCTGCGCTCGGTCGTGCTGGGCGACAGCGGTGCTTTCGCCGGCATGGCCCCGGGCAACGTCTTTGTCGATCACACCACCGCGTCGGCCGCGGTTGCCCGCGAGTTGCACGCAGTGGCCAAGCAGCGCGGCCTGGCGTTCATCGATGCACCGGTGTCGGGCGGTCAGGCCGGCGCCGTCAATGGCCAGCTCACGGTGATGTGCGGTGGTGATGCCGAGCCCTTCGCAGCAATCCAGCCGGTCGCCATGGCCTTTGCGAAGGCCGTGACGCGGGTCGGCGAATCGGGCGCCGGGCAGTTGGCCAAGATGGTCAACCAGACCTGCGTCGCCGGCCTGGTGCAGGGCCTGGCCGAGGCGATCGCCTTTGGCCAGAAGGCGGGGCTGGACATGAAACAGGTGCTCGAGGTCATCGGCAAGGGCGCCGCGCAGAGTTGGCAAATGGACAACCGCGGCCGCACGATGATCGACGATCAGTTCGATTTCGGCTTCGCCGTCGACTTGATGCGCAAGGACCTCGGCCTGGTGTTCGACGAGGCGCGCCGCAATGGCGCACAACTGCCCGTGACCGCGCTGATCGACCAGTTCTACGCCGACGTGCAGGCGATGGGCGGGCGGCGCTGGGACACCTCGAGCCTGATCAAGCGGTTGCGGTAAGGGCCGCGCGCCGCGACGCTCTCCCTAGCTCTTACTGCCGCCCAGGGCCGCCAGCTCGGCATCGGTCAGGATCTCGAACACGCGCACCACCTTCTGCACCCCCGACACGCCGCGGGCCAGCTCGGTAGCGCGCACGGCTTCGCGCTCGGACACACGGCCCAGCAGGTAGACGGTAGCGCGCTCGGTCACGACCTTGATGCTGTTGGCGTGCAGATCCTTGGCGTCGAGGAAGCTGGCCTTGACCTTGCTGGTCAGGATCGCGTCGTTGGAGCGCGCGGTCAGCGAGCTCGACCCCATGACTGCGAGTTCGTTGACGGTCGAGCGCACGTTCTCGATTCGCGACACGGTCTGCTCGATCGCGACACGGTCAGCCTCGGAGGCGACTTCGCCGGTGAGCAGGACCGTGCGGCTGTAGCTCACCGCACTGACATGCCCGCGGTCGCCCACCGCATCGCGGATCCGATTGATCGCCTTCAGCTCAATGGCCTGGTCTTCGAGTTGAACACCCGCACTGCGGCGATCACTGACCACCAGCACCGTTCCCACCACGCCGCCAACGAGCAGCGCGGCACAGCCGCCAAGCGTCAACGCGGCCAGGGTTACCAGGGTGGCATTGCGCAGCACCCGGAGAGGATTGCTTTTCATGTGGGATCCTGTTCACCAAGAAGTTGAAAGTCCAACGCGTCGCACAGGCAGTGCAGTACCAGCGCATGGACTTCGTAGATGCGCGCCGCGCGGTCGTGCGGCACTGCGATGTGCACGTCGGTTTCGCCTAACTGAGGCAGCAGATCGCCCGCATCGCGGCCGGTCAGGGCGACCACCGTCATGTCCTTGGCCTGCGCCGCCTGCACGGTAGCAGACAGTCCGGGTGGCGCGCCGCCGGCGCTAAAGACCAGCAACACATCACCCGGCGCGCCCAGCGCCTGCGTCTCGGCCTCGCCGGTGACGGCCAATGCAGCCAGGCCGGGGCGGTCGCGCTCGAAGCGGCCGACCATCAGCGCCGCGCCATGCTGCGCCAGCACCGCGGTGGGGCCGCTGCCGTAGAGCATCACCTTGCCGCCCGCGGTGATGCACCCGAGCAGCGTCTGGGCGGCGTCGGCGATCGGTTTGGCGAGGGCTTCGGCCGTCTGCGAGAGCAGATCGGCGCTTTCGAAGAACTGCTGCTGAATGCGCTGTTCAAGCATGAGCATGGATCATATGACACGCCCCATTTGTGCCAGTTCCGAGTCACGCGCTGCGCGTTGCGCAGCCGAGCGCACCGCGCTTGGGGTTCACCGTCACGCCGCGTCGAAGGCACCGCCAGCACCACGCTGGCCCACCACGCTGGCCCACTTTGACGCCGTCCATGGGCTGTGCTACGGTCACTTTTCACCTCCCGAGTCTTTACCGAAACCCACCCATCCCCCTGCGGCCATGCGCGTTCTGTCAGCGTTGTACACCGTGCCGCAGTCCCGGTGTTGGCAGACTGGGCCCGCATCCCGCACCCGCAACGGCCTGCTGACGCGGCTCGTGGCGGGCAGCCGCCGCCACGGTCAAGCGCGCGTCAAACTGCGCCTTGCGCCGATGGCGCAGCAGCGCCGGGCCATGTTGGACAGCGTTTTGCTGGCAGCCCGGGACACAGGCACCCCCTTGGGTACCGACACCGCCAGCGGTGTGCCGGCCGCACCGCTGAAGCCACGACGCGAAGCGGGGTCTGTATGACCACACAGACCATCCGCTTCAAAGTCTTCGCGAACCTGTACAAGGATTCGGTGACGCTGATGCAACTCGGCGCCAGCCTGCGCTCGCGCGACGGCGTCGAGCAGGCTTCCTGCCTGATGGCCACGCCGGCCAACCTGGAGCAGTTGTTGCACGCCGAGCTGTCGGTCGACACGCCGGCCTCGCCGTCGGATCTGCTGGTCGTCGTTCGCGGCGACGCCACGGCTTGCGAAGACGCGATTGCGGCCGCGCAGGCCGCCCTGCTCTCGGCCGCGCGCCCGACCAGCGGTAGCGTTGCGGCGGCGTTTTCGCTGCCGCTGACGAGCATTGCGCTCGGCGTCGAAACTGTGCCGCAGGCCGATCTCGCGCTCATCTCCGTTCCCGGCGACTACGCCGCCGCCGAGGCCATGAAGGCACTCGCACTGGGCCTGCACGTGATGCTGTTCTCCGACAACGTGTCGATCGAAGACGAGCGCGCGATCAAGACCGCGGCACGCGCACGCAATCTGCTCGTGATGGGGCCGGACTGTGGCACCGCCATCGTCAATGGCGTGCCCTTGGGATTCGCCAACGTCGTTCGGCGTGGCGACATCGGCCTGGTCGCCGCTTCGGGCACCGGCCTGCAGGAGGTCACGTGCCGCATTCACAACCTGGGCGGCGGCATCTCGCAGGCGCTGGGAACGGGCGGGCGCGATCTGAAGGAGTCGATTGGCGGCATCACGATGCTGCAAGGACTTGCCGCGCTCGCGGCCGACCCGCAGACCCGCGTCATCGTGCTCATCTCCAAGCCGCCGGCAGCGGCCATCGCACGCCAGATCCAGGCGGCGGCGAGCGCCTGCGGCAAGCCAGTGGTGCTGCACTTTCTGGGCACCGTGGCGCAAACCCTGCCGGCCGGCCTTGCCGCCGCGACATCGCTGCGCCATGCGGCCGACGTGGCGCTGGCACTGGCGCGCGGCGAGTCCTGGCCCGAGCCCTTGGCCAACCCGCCGGCAGTTGCCGTCGCGGCCGTCCAAAACCGCAGCGCCGCGATGGCGCCGACGCAGCGCAACGTGCGCGCACTGTTCACCGGTGGAACGTTCTGCTACGAGGCCCAACTCGTCTTCATGGCGCAGGGCCTGGCTTGCCGATCCAACGCACCGGCCGCAGGCGCCTTGCCCTTGGACGTCCATGTCGAAGCGAATGTCAACGGCCATGTCCTGCTCGACCTGGGCGAGGACGAATACACGCGTGGGCGACCGCACCCGATGATCGATCCTTCGCTGCGTGATGCGGCGGTTCTGGCCCTGGCCGCCGACGCCAGCGTGGCGGCGATCCTGTTCGACGTCGTGCTCGGTTTCGGCTCGCACGCCGATCCCGCAGCCGGGCTCGCTGCGGCCCTGGGCCAGGCGCAGCGGCAGGCGCTCGCCGACGGCCGCTCCCTGGTCTTCATCGGCCATGTGTGCGGCACCGACGGCGACCCGCAGGACAAGGCCGATCAGGTGCGGCAACTGCAAGCCGTGGGCACCATCATCGTCGACAGCAACGTCCAGGCCTGCCTGCTCGCGGCCCACCTCGCCCGGCACCGGGCCGCGCTCGCCACCTAGGGTCACGCCATGTCGACAAACACGCTGTTCAAGGACACGCTGACGGTCGTCAATGTCGGCCTGCGGGGCTTCGCCGACAACGTGGTGGCGGCCGGTGGCCACTGCGTGGCCCTGGACTGGCAGCCCCCCGCGCAGGGTGATCGCGACGCCGGCCTGGCCCTGGCCGAAATGCTCAACCACCCGAGGGTCGAACAGGCCAACGCGGTTGCGCTGGAGCGTTTCCTCCAGACCCAGCCGGTCCTGACCGACATCGCGACCGCGCGCGACACGCTGCCCGGCATGGCCCATGGCCGTCGGCTCATCGTGCACGCAGGCCCGCCGATCGCGTGGCCGGCCATGTGCGGGCCGATGCGCGGCGCGATCCTGGGCGCCGTGGTCCTCGAAGGCTGGGCCCATTCCGTGGACGCCGCCGAAACCCTGGTCGTGCGCGGTGACGTGGCGCTCGGGCCTTGCCACCATGAGGGCGCCGTAGGGCCGATGGCCGGCATCATCAGCCCGTCGATGCCTGTCTTCGTAGTCGAGAACCGGGTCACCGGCCGGCGCGCCTACTGCAACTTCAACGAAGGCCTGGGCAAGGTGCTGCGCTTCGGCGCCAACGGGCCGGAGGTGATCGAGCGCCTGCGGATGATGGCCGGCGTGGTCGCGCCGACCCTGCGCGCCGTGCTGGCGCGCAGCGGCGCGATCGAACTCAAGCCCTTGATGGCACAGGCGCTCAACATGGGCGACGAGGTCCATAACCGCAACACGGCGGCCACGGCGCTGTTCATCAAGCGCATCGCCACGTCGCTGATCGAAGCCGAGGTCACGCGTCAGGACGCCGCGGCGACGCTGGCCTT
>JANMSS010000107.1:0-37253 GCA_031389585.1 Burkholderiales bacterium
TGAGAGCCGCCAGTTCGTCGGCGACTGGCTTGGCGAGTTCGAGTGCCTCGATCAGGTCGCGCAGCCCGCCCTGCTTGGGCGTGCCGATGTCGGGGCACAGGCGGGCGATCAGCACCGGATCGCTGCGCAGCGATCCGGCCAGGTCGAGCATGGCGCGGTCACCCGGCGGGTGCAAGGCACGCGTGCCGGCGAGCAGCAACGGTGAGGCCAGCGCCAGCGTGCGCGATGGCAGGTTTGCGCGCAACTCGCGCAAGACGAATGCGGCCCGTGCGAGTTGGGTGCGGACGGCGGCGCGCGCGATCGGCAGCATTTTCGGCTCAGCCTCGACCTCGTAGCGCCAGACGCTGGTCGCCGCAAGGTACAGGTGCGACAGCACGTCGCCCAGTCGGGTCGACAACAGTTCCATGCGCTTCAACTTACCGCCGAGCAGGCCCATCGCCAGATCAACGGTCAGCGCGTACTGGGCCGACAGTCTCGCAATGCGCGCGGCCTCGTCGCGCAACTCGGCCGGCGGCGTGCCGTGCACGCGGGCGCCGAACAGGCTGCGTACGAGGTTGCGAAATACATGGGCGCCATGGGCGAGCAGGGCACGGCCGAGTGCTGGAGCGTCCCCGGCCTGGACGGCATTCATCTCGGCCAGCACCTGCGGGTGGCAACGCACGGCGCCCTGTCCGAAGATGATCAAGGCGCGGGTCAAAATATTGGCGCCCTCGACCGTGATCGCAATCGGCGCATGGCGATAGGCGACACCGAGCAGATTGCCCGGGCCGCGCATGATGCCCTTGCCACCCAGGATGTCCATGCCCGCGTTGACCGCCTCGCGACCGGCCTCGGTGAGTTGCACCTTGAGGATCGCGCTGGCCACGCTCGGGCGCTCGCCGGCGTCCAGGGCGGCCGCGGTGTAGCGGCGCGCGGCGTCGCTGGCATACAGGTCGATCGCCATGCGCGCGATCATCCCGGCCACCGCATGGAACTTGCCGATCGGTAGCCCGAACTGTTCGCGGATCTGACCGTAGCCGTTGACGACGAAGAGACTCCCCTGCTGCAGGGCCGAGCCGAGCGCCGGCAACGAGATCGCCCGTCCCGCGGCCAAGCTCTCCATCAGCATGCGCCAGCCCTGGCCGACCTGGGCCTCGCCGCCGATGATCCAGTCCATCGGCACGAAGACGTCGTCGCCGCGAATCGGCCCGTTCATGAAGGCCGAGTCCATCGGCAGGTGGCGCCGGCCGATGTCCATGCCGGGCGTGGGCACCGGAATCAGCGCGCACGTGATCCCCAGCAACCGTTCACCTTCGGGTCGGCTCTCGTCGACCGCCTGGAACGCCAGGCCGACGACGGTGGCCACTGGCGCCAAGGTGATGTAGCGCTTGTCGAACCGCACGCTGAAGCCGCGCACCCTGCGGCCGTCGATCTCGCGTTCCGTGAGCACGCCGATGTCCGGGATCGAGGCCGCATCGGAACCGGCGTAAGGCGATGTCAGACCGAAGCACGGCAACTCGCGGCCATCGGCCAGGCGCGGCAGGTAATGCGCCTTCTGGGCATCGGTACCGTAGTGCAGCAGCAACTCGGCGGGCCCGAGTGAATTGGGCACCATGACCGTGACCGCTGCGGCAATGTTGACGGTGGCGATGCGCGCGACCACCGTGGCATGGGCGAAATGGCCAAAGCCCAGGCCGCCATGCTCGGTCGGGATGATCATGCCGAAGAACTTCTTCTCGCGCAGGTAACGCCAGACCTCGGGTGGCAGGTCATGCGCCTCGTCGATCGCGAAGTCATCGAGCATCGCGCTGAGTTCGCGCACTTCGGTGTCGAGAAAGGCCTGCTCGGCAGTGCTCAGGCGGTTCGGGCCGCGCGAGCGCAACGCGTCGAAGTCAGGGCAGCCGGCGAACAGTGCCCCCTCGAAGCCGACCGAGCCGGCTTCAAGCGCAGCGCGTTCGGTGTCGCCCAATGCCGGCAGGGCGCGCGTGAACGCGCCGAGCGAGAGCCGACCCAAGACGGTGCTCAGTCCCATGTGCGCTTTCCGGCGGCGGTCGGCCGCAGCGCTGCCCGGCAAGTCGGGCGGTTTGATGGTACGCCGCTCAGGCTTGAACAGCGGCGTGTTCGGGGGCCTCAGTTTGTGCGGCGCGTGGCCAGCCAATGGTCGATCGAGAATGCGCCGGGGCCGCGGGCGATCAGGTACAGCAACACCGCCGCCCAGGTGCCATGCGTGGCATAGGCGCCGGGATAGACGAGCACCTGGATCACCAGGGTCATGCCCATCAGCGCCAGCGCCGAGAAGCGCGTGGCCAGGCCGACCAGCAGCAGCAACGGAAACACATGCTCGGCCACCGCTGCCATCGTCGCCGCGATCTCAGGCGGGATGACGGGCAGTTTGTATTCGTCGCGAAACAACCAGACCGCCGAGTCGGACAGGCGCGGCCAGCCGAGTTTGAATTCGCCACTGACGAGGTTGATGGCCAGGCCTTCGATCTTGGTCTGGCCCGAATTCCAGAACACTGCCGCCATCGAGAAGCGTCCCAACGCCGCCATCAGGCTGTGCGGGATGCGCTCGAACAGCACAACGCAGGACTTCACCAAACCCGCGAGCGGCGACGAGGTGGCAAGCGTGGGCTGGGGTGCAGTCTGGTTCATGCGTCGAGCCTTTGCGGCAGATGGATGGTGGTCAACCCGCCATGGCCCAGCAGCAACGCCAGGATCGCTGACAGATCGAAGTCGAGCGCGGCGGCGGCGGCGAGGCCGGCGGCGTTGCCCAGGTCGTCACCGCGTTGGATCGCTGAAACGAATTCGGCAGCGCCGGGCGGCAGGCGCAGCACGAGCACATCGAGCCCCTCGCGCAGCACCAAGGCGTCTTCGCTGGCGTCGGTATCAACAGCCTCGATGTCACCTTGACCCTGGTGCGCCGCCCACAGCGACACCACCGCGTAGGGCGAGCGAACGACGGCGACTGAAGGGTGGCAGCTCAGGCGCAACTCGCCCATGCGCTCATCGCTGGCCAGCGCCAATGCGACGGTCTCGCTGGTCACGGCCGGCGCGTCGGCCGCGTGGTAGGCCTGCACACGGGCGAATTCGAGTCTTGCCATGTCGGCCAGGTACGGCACGCTGCGTGCCGGCTCGAAGGCTGCGATGAAGTCCGCAAGAGCGTGCCCGTATTGCGCCAGGATGCGCGTGCGCGGCGGCGACCATCTGACAAAGACGGCGGTCATGGCGCGGAAGAACTCCACACCGACCAGTTCCTGCACCACGGGGAATGTGTCGGCCAGGGCATCGACCAGCGAACTGACGACGTTGTTGCGGTACACCGCCAGGCGCGGCGCCACGTCTGAACCGTTCCACGCCCGCAGATCGGACGGGCAGGGCAGGCCGGGGTCGAGCAGGGTTGCCGAAAAGCTCGCCTGGTCGCAGGCGCTGGCGTGCGTCATTGCTGCGCCCGATCCCTGTGCGTAGGCGCAGATGCAGCGCTCAGCAGCGACTGTGCGCGCCGCGCCTCGGCCAGCATCGTCGGCAGGGCGGGCACGTCGTTGTCGCGCTCGAGCAAGGTGGCCATTGACCCGAGCCGCGCGATCACGCGCTCATAGAGTGCCCATACGGCCTCGTCGACGGGCGAGCCATGGCTGTCGATGAGCAAGGGCGCGCCGACGGCGTCATGGTCGAGTGCAAACCCTGCCAGGTGGATCTCGCCCACCGCGTCAAGCGGCAGCGCGTCGATGAAGGCCTGGGCATCGCGGCCGTGGTTCACGCACGAGACATGCACGTTGTTGACGTCGAGCAGCAGTCCGCAGCCGGTGCGCTGTAGTACGTCGCACAGGAACTGCGCCTCGCTCATCGTCGAGACGGTGAACTCGACGTAGGTCGCAGGGTTCTCGAGCAGCATGCGCCGTCCCAGGCGCTCCTGCACCTGGTCGATGTGCTCGCACACGCGCTGCAGCGTGGCGCGGTCGTAGGGCAGTGGCAGCAGGTCGTTGAAGAACACCGCGCCATGGCTGGACCAGGCCAGATGCTCGGAGAAACTCGCCGGCTCGTAGCGCGCAATCAGTGCGGCCAGGCGCGCCAGATGGGCTTCGTCGAGCGCGCCTTGCGCGCCGATTGACAGCCCGACGCCGTGCAATGACAGCGGATAGTTTTCGCGGATGCGGCCGAGGTAGTGATGGAACGGCCCACCGTCGACCATGTAGTTTTCGGCGTGCACTTCAAAGAAGCCGACCTCCGGGCGCATGTCCAGCACGTCCCGGAAGTGGCGCGGCTTGAGTCCGATGCCGGCGCGCGCCGGCAATCCCCCCGCCGTGGCGCCCGGCTGTCCGATCAAGGCGGCGGGAGTGCCGCTTCGATCGGACAGGCCGGGTTGGCGCATCGGAAGGCTCAGCTCAGGCAGGTGCAGCGAGTGCCGCTCAGGCCTTCTTCTCGGTGAAGGCCTTGCTCTGGCCCATGCCGGTCGGCGAGGTCTTGGAGGCGGTCTTCTCGCAGGTGCCCTTGGCGACCAGCGACCAGGCGTTGCCCTGGTAGTCAGTCTTGGACGTGCCTGCGCAGGTGGTGCCCGCTCCGGCGGCGCAATCGTTCTTGCCCTTCATCGAAACGCCGAAGCACTTTTCCTTGTCGGCCGGCTGGGCGACCACCGGCAGGGTTGTGAAGGCGGCGCCGAGGGCCAGGGCCAGGGCGGCGGCGGGAAGCTTGGGGGTGGTCAGGTTCATATAGATCTCCATTTGGCATTGAATTGTGCCTCCGCGTTGCAGCGGCAGCAGCGATGGGGTAACTCCCAGCAAGGACAGGACAGAGCCCCAGCTTCGCCAACGTTAGGCGGCCAAGCCCGGCCATTCCTTACACCGATCTCCGTCGCGGTCTGTCTTGACGGGCGCAGCGGCAGGCTCGACATGGGGGCCCAGGCGACTTTGTCGCGCCATCGCGTGAACTGTCAATGGGGTCGGTCCGCCCCGGGGTCCGCCTGGGTATCAACGCGCAGACCGAGTCACGGGTCGCGCCCGAACGTGCCGCTGGCATTTGGCGCGCGCCCTCGACTGCCGCAGCCATGCCGGCGTTTCGGGGGTGCCGTGAGAATAGTCCGATCCGCTTATCTGCCAGGACATGCCCAGCCATGGCACGGTGCCCCAGGCCACTATCGCCAAGGTCTGCGAGCGAAGCCCGAGATGGATCAACAGTGCTCGGAGGGCCCGGCGCAGGCCGGGCATGTCGATCTCGAGACCCGCGAACAAGAACAGTGATGAGATGCCGAGCGTGGCCAGCAACGAAAGTGTCGCGTTGTTGGAGCCGCCAGCGAGCATGACCACCGCCCACCATGCCCAGGCCGAATGAGGTCAGTGGCGCCGGGATCCTGAAGCGTTGCAGCGCCCGTGGGACCACCATCAGGCCAAAGATCAGGCCAATGTATGCAAGCTCGGTCGTGATCGTGGGCATCTTCGGGTTGCGGCCGCGCTCGGCAGAGCGGCGGGCATTCAAGTGGGTAGGGCGATGCCTCAGGCGGCCGGCTTGCGCCTTGACCGCGGCTTCTTCGCCGGCCGCAGGAGCAGGCGTTCGAGTTCGTCGAAGGCCTCGCCGGTGTAGACGGCGATGCGCTGCATGTGCGGCAGGCTGGCGTGGCAACCGGTGAAGCCGAAGTCCATCATGCCCGCGTAGCTCTGGCAGGTGATGTTGAGCGCCTGGCCGTGGGTGACGATCGACGCCGGAAACGTGCCCAGCAACTCGGCGCCGCGGAAGTAAAGCGGCTTGTCGGGCCCGGTCACGTTGGAGACGGTGATGTTGAACATCGGCCGCGTGCGCCCGCCCAGGCCGGTCAGCAGGGTCAGCAGCGTCGGCGCCATCAGGGCAATCGTGTACTGCATCATCGCCTGGCGCGGCAGGCTCTGCACATGGGCCTTGGCACTCTGTACCGAGGCGCGGATGGCGGCCAGGCGTTCGATCGGGTCGTCGATATCGGTGCCCAGCGTGGCGATGATGAAGGTGATGGCGTTGCCGGCGCTCTCATCGTCCGTGGGCCGTACCGAGACCGGGATGCCGGCCGTCAGAGCCTTCTCCGGCAACTCGACGCTATCCTCGAGAAAGCGACGCAGCGCGCCGCCGCAGGTGGCGAGCACCAGGTCGTTGAGCGTGCAGCCGGCCACCTCAGCCAAGGCTTTCATTCGCTTGATGGCGATCTGTTGAGTGGCAAAGCGCCGCTTGGCACGCACGCGGCCATTGAGCACGGACGCAGGCGCACCGAACGGCACCTGCAAGGCTTTGTCGGTCGGGCCGCTGGCGCGCAACAGCTTGCCGAAGGCCAACAGCAACTGCGGCACGCTGCCGATCTGGCCGCGCAGCATCTCGATGGCGCCCGCTGCGGCGTTGGCGAAAGTCGCCGCGCTGGTGTCGCGCTCGGGCTTGGGCTTGGCGTTCTTGCGCGCGGGTGCCAGGCCGACGGCCCAGAAAGGCGGCGCCGTCAGGCTCTTGGCCGCATCGTCCGGCATCGCGCGCTGCAGCATCTTCATGCCGCTGACGCCGTCGATCAGCGAATGGTGCATCTTGACGAAGAACGCGAAGCGGTTGTCGTCAAGACCTTCGATCAGCGTGCATTCCCACGGCGGGCGCGACAGGTCCAGCGGCTGGCTGTGCAACCGCGCAATCAACTCACCGAGTTCGCGTTCGCCACCGGGATGCGGCAGGGCGGCGTGACGAAGATGGGCGTCAAGATCGATCTCGTCGTCGTCCACCCAGTAATGCACCGGCATCTTCAGCAGGCTCGACTTCAGGCGCCGGTTCCACGGCGGCGCGAAGCGTTGGTGCTGGCGCAGTTCCGTCATCAATTGGCGACCGAAGTCCTTCGGTGCCTTGGCAGGCAGACGAAACGGCAGCAACGCGCCGACATGCATCGGCGTGGCCCTCGACTCGGTGTATAGCCACGAGGCGTCGAGCGGGTTCAGACGTGTGGTGGACATGACAGGGACCTTTCGATCGAGCACAAACAACAAGGCCCGGCGGCGCGAGCCCCGGGCCTTGCGAAGTGTGGCGGCTCAGGGCCTCACTTGGATGCAGCCAGTGCGGCGGGGGCCGCGGCCGTCGCCGTGACTGCTGCGGGGGTTGCATGGGCTGTCGTGGCGGTGCTGGCCGTGCCAGCCGGAAGCAACGGCACGATCAGCAGTGCCACGATGTTGATGATCTTGATCAGCGGGTTGATGGCCGGGCCGGCGGTGTCCTTGTAGGGGTCGCCCACGGTGTCGCCGGTGACGGCGGCCTTGTGCGCCTCGCTGCCCTTGCCACCGTGGTGGCCGTCTTCGATGTACTTCTTGGCGTTGTCCCAGGCGCCACCGCCGGTGCACATCGAGATGGCGACGAACAGACCGGTGACGATGGTGCCCATCAGCAGGCCACCGAGAGCGGCCGGGCCGAGCAGCAGGCCGACCAGCACCGGCACCACGACTGGCAGCAGCGAGGGGATGATCATTTCCTTGATCGCCGCGGTGGTCAACATGTCCACCGCACGGCCGTACTCGGGCTTGGCGGTGCCCTCCATGATGCCCTTGATCTCCTTGAACTGGCGCCGCACTTCGATGACGACCGAGCCCGCGGCGCGGCCGACGGCTTCCATGGCCATGGCGCCGAACAGGTAAGGGATCAAACCGCCGATGAACAGGCCGACGATGACCTTGGGGTCGCTGAGATCAAAGCTGACGCTGATGCCGCGGCCTTCGAGCGAGTGGGTGTAGTCGGCAAACAGCACCAGTGCGGCCAGTCCGGCCGAGCCGATGGCGTAGCCCTTGGTCACCGCTTTCGTGGTGTTGCCCACGGCGTCGAGCGGGTCCGTGACGTCGCGCACGGCCTTGGGCATGTCGGCCATCTCGGCAATGCCGCCGGCGTTGTCGGTGATCGGGCCGTAGGCGTCAAGGGCCACGACGATGCCGGCCATGCTCAACATCGAGGTGGCTGCCACGGCGATGCCGTACAGGCCGGCCAGGTTGTAGGCGGTCAGGATCGCGGCGCAGACGAAGAGCACCGGCCAGGCCGTCGAACGCATCGATACGCCCAGGCCGGCAATGATGTTGGTGCCATGGCCGGTGGTCGAGGCTGACGCGATGTGCTGCACCGGCTTGAACTGCGTGCCGGTGTAGTACTCGGTGATCCAGACCATCGCCGCCGTCAGCACCAGGCCGACGGCGCAGGCGCCGAACAGCTTCATGTGCGTGCCCGCGCCGAGTGCGTCGGCGGGCATCACGGCCGTCGTGACGAAGTAGAAGGCGATCAATGACAGACCGCCCGCGACCGCCAGGCCCTTGTACAGCGCCGGCATCACGTTCTTCATGCCCGGGCTGGCTTTGACGAAGCTGCAGCCGATGATCGAGGCGATGATCGACACGCCGCCGAGCACCAGCGGGTACATCACCGCGGCCATGGCGCTGGGCCCGCTGAACAGCAGCGAGCCCAGGGTCATCGTCGCGATCAGCGTGACGGCGTAGGTTTCGAACAGGTCGGCCGCCATACCGGCACAGTCGCCGACGTTGTCGCCAACGTTGTCGGCAATCACGGCCGGGTTGCGCGGATCGTCTTCCGGAATGCCAGCCTCGACCTTGCCCACCAGGTCGGCGCCGACGTCAGCGCCCTTGGTGAAGATGCCGCCGCCCAGACGCGCGAAGATCGAGATCAGCGACGCGCCGAAGGCAAAGCCGAGCATCGGCTTCAACACCGAGGCCAGGCTCTTGTCGGGCGTCATCTGGCCGTTCAACGCGGTGAACCAGAAGAAAATGCCCACACCCAGCAGGCCCAGGCCGACCACCAGCATGCCGGTGATGGCGCCGCCCTTGAAGGCCACGTCCAGCGCCGGGCCGATGCCCTTAGTGGCCGCCTGCGCGGTGCGCACGTTGGCGCGCACCGAGACATTCATGCCGATGAAGCCGCAGGCCCCCGACAGCACGGCGCCGAGGACGAAGCCCGAGGCAGTCACGCCGTCGAGGAAGAATCCGATCAGAACGGCCAGCACGACGCCGACGATGGCGATGGTCTTGTACTGGCGTGCCAGGTAGGCTGCAGCACCCTGCTGGATGGCGCCGGCGATTTCTTGCATGCGGGCGTTGCCCGCGTCTTGCTTCAGGATCCAGCTGCGCTGGACGAAGCCGTAGAAGACGGCAGCCAGGCCGCAGGCAAGCGCAATGTAGAGCGCCATGGTGGTCGACATGAAGAAGGCTCCTCGTTTGTTTCTGCCCCGCTGGGGGTCGGGTTTGATGCCCCGGCAACAGGCCGTTGCCGAATCAACCTTCGATGGTACGCGATGCCGATCACTTGGCTTGACGTGTTTTTTCCGCGGTCGTGACTATCCGATCAAGGAGCGACCTCGCCATGCGCGCCCGTAGAATTCGGGTTTTCCCTGTCTGAAAGCGGTATCCGCATGAGCCTGCACAACGTGACGCCGGGTGCCAATGCGCCTGAAGAATTCAACGTCATCATCGAGATCCCGATGAACGCCGACCCGATCAAGTACGAGGTCGACAAGGCCAGTGGCGCGCTGTTCGTCGACCGCTTCATGACGACTGCGATGCACTACCCGTGCAATTACGGCTACGTGCCCTGCACCCTCTCCGACGACGGCGATCCGGTCGACGTCCTCGTGATCACGCCTTTTGCCTTGACCCCTGGCGTGGTCGTGACCTGCAGGCCGATCGGCATCCTGAACATGACTGACGAGGCGGGCGGCGATGCCAAGGTCCTGGCAGTGCCGACCAGCAGGATCCTGCCGATGTACGACCACTGGAACAAGCCCGAAGACGTCAACCCGATGCGCCTGAACGCGATCCAGCACTTCTTCGAGCATTACAAGGATCTGGAGCCCAACAAGTGGGTCAAGGTGGCGGGCTGGGAGGGCCCGGCGGCCGCAAAGAAGGAGATCGTCGACGGCATGGCCGCATGGGCCAAGGCCTCGACCTGAGCCTCAGGCCGGCTCCGCCTTGAAAGGGTTGCGATCACTGAGTTCGTCAACGTAGGCGCCGACCCCCGCACCTTCGCGCTGAAGAAAGTCACCGACTGCCGATGCAAAGCGCGGGTCGGCCAGCCAGTGCGCTGAGCAGGTCTTCACCGGCAACAGGCCGCGGGCCATCTTGTGCTCGCCCTGCGCGCCGCCTTCGAAGCGCTGGTATCCCTGGGCAATGCACCAGGCCAGTGGCTGGTAGTAGCAGGCGTCAAAGTGCAGGCAGGGCACATGTTCGATGGCACCCCAGTAGCGGCCGTAGGCGACGCGGCGAATCGGGTCGAGCGCGATCAGTGACGTTGCAATTCGCTCGTCACCCCGCCGGGCCACGACCATCAGCCAATTCGCGGGCATCGTGCGCGCCATCTCGGCGAAGAAGTTGCGCGTGAGATACGGCGTGGAGTGGTGCGCGCGATAGGTGCGGGTGTAGCAGCGGTAGAAGAAATCCCAGGTCTCAAGGTCTATCTGCGCGCCCTCGAGCAGGTCGTAGCGGACACCGGCTTCGACGACGCGGCGTCGCTCCTGCGCGATCTTCTTGCGCTTGTCGCGCTGCAGGCTGCGCGCAAAATCGTCGAAGTCGACATAGGCTGCCGGTTCGCGGTTTTGCCAATGGAACTGCACACCCTCGCGCAGCATCCAGCCCGCGCGTTCGCACGCAGCGCGGTCGGTATCAGACAGGAACAGCAAATGTGCCGATGACAGACCTTGTTGGCGTGCGAACTCTAGGACGGCTTGCAGCAACAGGTCGCGCGCCGCATCGTCGACTGCCATCAGCCGTGTGCCAGGCACCGGCGTGAACGGCACGGCACCGAGCAGCTTGGGGTAGTAGGCAAGCCCATGGCGTTGGTAGGCGTCAGCCCAGGCCCAGTCGAACACGAACTCACCGTAGGAATGCGCCTTCAGGTACAGCGCGCAGGCAGCGACCAACGTCCCGCCGTCTTCAATCGTGAGCCAGGCAGGCACCCAGCCTGTCTCGGCCGCGGCGCTGCCTGACTGCTGCAGCGCGAGCAGATACTCATGGCGCAGGAAAGGGGTCGGCACTTTCTGCGATTCGAGCAGCGCGTTCCATGCCGTGGCGTTGATGGCGCTCGGGTCATCGTGCGCCTGGATGACATAATTCTTCGCATCGGTTTTCACTCAGCAGGCTCCGACGTGATCAAGGTTGCGCTGGCTCAGATCAACGCCACCGTCGGCGACCTCGAGGGCAATGCGCGGCGCATTGTCGACGCGGCCCGGCGGGCACATGCGGCAGGGGCGTCCATGCTCGTGACGCCTGAACTGGCGCTGTGTGGCTATCCGCCCGAAGACTTGTTGCTGCGCCCGGCCTTCATGCGAGCATGCGCCGACGCATTGGCAGGCATTGCGGCCGAGTTGGCAACGTGTGAGGGCTTGCATGTGCTGGTCGGGCATCCGCATCAGTTCGGTGATCGCGGCGATGTTAGGACCAAGTCGACCGCCTTGCCGCTGCGCTTCAATGCGGCCTCGGTACTGGCAGGGGGGCGCATCGTCGGCACCTACTGCAAGCGCGAGTTGCCGAACTACCAGGTCTTCGACGAGCGGCGTTACTTTGCCTCAGGTCGCGATGCGGGGCATGGGCCACTCGTACTCGAGATTGATGGCGTGATGGTCGGGGTGTTGATATGCGAAGACGCATGGTTCGACGAGCCGGCACAGGCGGCCAAGGCGGCTGGCGCGCAGCTGCTGGCGGTGATCAACGCCTCGCCATTTCATCTCGACAAGGCGGGTGAGCGCGAGCAACGCATGGCCGAGCGCGCGCGCGCTGTCGGTCTGCCCTTGTTGTATTCGCATCTGGTGGGCGGCCAGGACGAAGTGGTATTCGACGGGGCGTCCTTTGCAGTCGATGCAAGCGGCGAGGTGCGCATGCGTGCTCCAAGTTTTGATGAGGCGCTGGCCTTCGTCGAGATTGACGCTGGAGAGGTCCGCGGTGTCGTCGAGGAATTGCCCGCACAGGAGGCCCAGGTCTGGGCGGCACTCGTCACGGGTGTGCGTGACTATCTCGGCAAGAATGGCTTCCCGGGCGCGATCATCGGGCTGTCTGGCGGCGTGGACTCTGCATTGGTGTTGGCCGTGGCCGTTGACGCGCTCGGCGCCGACAAGGTGCGTACGGTGATGATGCCCTCGCCCTACACGGCAGACATCTCGTGGATAGATGCCCGTGAGATGGCCGAGCGCCTGGGCGTGCGCTACGACGAGATCGCGATTGCACCGATGTTCGATGCCTTCCGGTCCAGTCTGGCGGGCCAGTTTGCGGGCCTGCCCGAGGACACCACCGAGGAAAACATCCAGGCCCGCGTTCGCGGCACGCTGCTGATGGCGCTGTCGAACAAGACCGGCGCCATTGTCTTGACGACAGGCAATAAGAGCGAAATGGCCACTGGCTACTGCACGCTCTATGGCGACATGGCAGGGGGTTTTGCGGTCATCAAAGACGTGGCCAAGACCTTGGTCTACCGCCTGTGCGCGTGGCGCAACCGCCAGCCCACGCGGCGCGCCGATGGCTCGATCGGGCCTGTGATCCCTGAGCGCATCCTCACGCGCGCGCCGTCGGCGGAATTGCGGCCGAACCAGACCGACCAGGACAGCCTGCCGCCCTACGAAGTGCTCGATACGATTCTGGCCCTGTACATGGAAGACGACCGCAGCGTCGAGGACATCGTCGGCGCCGGCTTTGACCGCGCGACGGTCGAGCGCGTGACGCGGCTGATCAGGCTCAACGAATACAAGCGACGTCAGGCGCCGGTAGGCATCCGCATCACGCACCGGGCCTTCGGGCGGGATTGGCGTTACCCGATCACCTCGAGGTTCCGTGCTTAAATTCAATCCGTATTGCGAATTGGAGAGCAGGTCATGAAGCAGATCACTGCCATCGTCAAGCCGTTCAAGCTGGAAGAAGTGCGCGAAGCGCTGGCCGATGTCGGCGTGTCGGGCCTGACGGTCACCGAAGTCAAGGGTTTTGGCCGCCAGAAGGGCCACACGGAGCTGTACCGCGGTGCCGAGTACGTGGTCGACTTCCTGCCCAAGGTCAAGGTTGAGGTCGTAGTCAAGGACGACGATGTCGAGCGCTGCATCGAGGCCATCGTCAAGGCCGCAAAGACCGGCAAGATCGGCGACGGCAAGATCTTCGTGTTTCCGGTCGAGCAGGTGGTGCGCATTCGCACCGGTGAGACGGACGAAGCGGCCGTTTGACCGGTCGGGACGAAGCGGCGGTCTAGATCTGCGTGTAGTCGTCGCGCGCTGTGGCCTTGGCGGCGGCTTCCCCAATGCGCTCGAGCAGGCGTACCGGGTCGTCCTCGACCAGCAGGGCGCGGTATTGCAGCGAGGACACAAAGCCACGCTCGTGGCTGACGCGCATGAACTGAAGTAGCGCGTCGTAGTAGCCCGCGACGTTGAGCAACGCGACCGGTTTGTCGTGGTAACCGAGTTGTTGCCACGACCAGACTTCGTAGAGTTCTTCGAGTGTGCCGATGCCACCGGGCAGCGCAATGAATGCGTCCGCACGTTCGGCCATCAATTGCTTGCGCTCGTGCATGGTCTGCACCACATGCAGCTCGGTCAGGCTGTTGTGCCCGACTTCGAGATCCATCAGCGCCTGCGGTATGACCCCGACGACCTGGCCGCCTGCAGCAAGCGCAGCGTCAGCAACGACACCCATCAGTCCGACGCGACCGCCGCCATACACCACGCTGCCGCCACGCTCGGCAATCAGCTGGCCGAGGGCGCGCGCAGCCTGCGTGTACGCCGGCAAGTCGCCGAACCTAGAACCGCAATAGACCGCGACTGAGAGACCCATGAGTCACGCTCCACTAAGGCGTTGCGCAAACGCCGCGGCCCAAATGCCGCCGCACAGAAGCAGCGACAACATCACTGCGGCGCTTCCATAGTCCTTGGCGCGTTTGGACAATTCGTGCCATTCATATGACACGCGGTCAACCACGGCCTCGATCCCCGAGTTGAGCAGCTCGATGATCAGCACCAGTAGCACGGAGCCGGCCAACAGCGCGATCTGAACCCAGCCCTGGCCGACAAAGAACGCGGCAGGCAGCAGCAGCACGCCAAACCACACTTCTTGTCGGAACGCGGTTTCGGTGACATATGCCGTGCGCAGCCCGTTTGCCGAACTGGCGACGGCGCGCAGGATGCGATCGATGCCCGTTCGGCCCTTGAATTCGTTCGTCATTGCCCGGATTGTGCCCGCCGCGCGCCAGGCCGGCTGCTGGCGATGCGCGTGCCGCACAGCGCGTCGTGCCAGAACTGGCGTTGCGGGTGCAACAGGGCGAGCAGCGCGTAGGTGAGCACACCAACGGTCATCAATCCAAGAATTTGCCCCGGGCTGTCCAGGCCGGCCAGCCATGCCGAAATCCAGGCCGGCCCAAACCAGATCCAGCTGGCCAGGTAGCGCAGGAATGCACGGCCCTGGCTGACCGGTTGGCCCCCATGCGTCACCAGGCGCAGGTGCCAGGCGCGCATGGCCACTGTCTGGCCTCCATGGCTCCAGAACCAGACGAAGTAGATCGCCAGCACCACGAACAGATAGGCTTGCAAGCCAGCCTGCCCCTGCAAAGCGTCATGCTGCTGCGTAAGTGAGGAGTACAGGTAGGTGGCGAGCATGGCCACACCGAACAGCAGCATGCCCTCATAGACAAATGCAGCCATCCGCCTGAGCAGCCCCGGTGTGGCCAGCGGATCAGCCCACTGCGCTGACCCAGCCGTCATTGCGCCTTGGTTTTCTCGCTTTCGCCGCCCGGCGCCTGGGCCGCTGCACCCTGGGCGCCACGTTTGGGCAGCAGAGTCGCGCTGTCGACGAAGCCCGCTGTGGCGGCCACCTTGGGTAAGCCGGCCTGCTGATGCAGGGGCGGTGTGGCCGGCTTGGAGATCAGGTTGGTCGTGGCCCCGGAGCCGCGACGGATGACCAGCGGACCGACCGGCTGGGCAGGTGCTGCCGGGGGGGTGCGCACGACGCTCGACTTGACAGCCGGCTCGGTATCTGAGCGACGCGTTGCGGGTCCGGTCGCCCGCGGGCCGGCTGCACTGTCGGCCAACGCGCGACGCTGATCCGCGGGCAGGGCGCGGTAGGCGTCCCACTGCTGCTTGCGTTCCTGCGGGCTGAGCTGGCGGGCCTCCTGAAAATTGAGCCGTGCCGAAGCTCGTTCCTGGGGTGTCAGTCGGGACCACTCGGTCAAACGCTCCTGGACTCGGGCGCGTTCATCCGCGGGCATTGCAGGGAAACGATTGGCCAGCTCGGCCCATTTTTGCTGCAGATTTGGCGCGATCGCGGCCCAGTCGCGCTCGAGCGGCGTCAAGACGCTACGCTGCGCCGGGCTCAACTTGTTCCAGGCAATCGGGCCGGTGCCAGGATGTGTTTGGCTGACAGCCGATCCGGCAGCAGCCAGCCAGGCGACGAGCAACGCGGCGCCGATATAGCGCACAAAAGGGCTGGACCCAGAGGTCACGGTCGTGCGGTCTTGAGGAACTCGAGAAAACCATGGTCGCGATAGGCCGCTGGCGGCAAGGCGTCAGCCAGGATCGCGACATCTACTTCGACCGCAGCTTCGATCTGCGACCGCGTGTAGTGGCTGTCAATCAGCACCAGGCCGGCCAGCAGGACCACCAACGGCAGCAGCGAGCCCAGGCGCAACCACCAGGGCGCGACGTCGGGTCCGCCTCCACGCACGGCCGCGCCGCCAGTCAGTCCAAGGACGGCCGGTGCCGTGGCCGCGCTGCCGCGTGCCTGGCGCGCACAGGCCAGCGCCCGATCGTGCGCGAAACGCAGGCGCACCTCAATGTCGGTGTGACTGCCCAGCAATTGGTGCTCCGAGAGCGCATTGGCAACGCGTTGAGCAAAACGCGCCTGTGCAGCTTCGGCGCTGCGCTGGGCCAGGACAGAGGGCAGTGGTGTGTTCATAGCGTGATTCCCTTGATGCGCAGCGCCTTTGCCAGTGCATGAACGGCCCGCGAACAGTGCGTTTTCACGCTGCCTTCGGAGCACCCCATGACTGACGCAGTCTCTGCCACATCCAACTCTTCCCAGTAACGTAGCAAGAACGCTTCCCGTTGACGCGTGGGTAACTCTCCCACCTGGGCGTCGATGAGTCGAAGGATTTGCATGCGGCCGACTGAGTCTGCGGCGTTTTCCGTACTGGTCTGGCCGGCAGAGGTGTCCAGCAACTCAAGCAGGTCGAAATCGCCACCGTCATCATCAGCGCCCTCGAAGTCTCCCAGGTTGACAAACAGGGCATTGCGCACTTTCTGGCGCCGAAACCAGTCCATCGTGGCGTTCGACAGGATGCGCTGAAAGATCAGCGGCAACTCCGCCGGCGGGCGATCGATGTATTTCTCAGCCAGCCGAATCATGGAATCCTGCACGATGTCCAGTGCAGCGTCGTCATTGCGCACCGTGTACGCAGTGCGCTTGAAGGCGCGTTTCTCGACGCTCTTGAGGAAGTCTGAGAGTTCTTTGTCGGTAGCCAAGACGGCAGGGGCGCGGGGCGCAAGGCCCCCGGCTTGGGAGCGCGGAGAATTATGTCATCCTACCAAAGGGCAGCCCCACGACGGCAAGGCAGGGTGCTGCGAGTGCCATAATGCTGCTCCGCACAACGCGATTTTGGGTCTCGATTGGCCGCCCGATCCGGGCCCCAATGGTGTCCCGTGCAGGTTCCACATCCACCTCACGAGGGTGCGAGCAGGAACACCGATGGATTTTCGTTAGAGAAATTCACAAAGGTTCAACATGGACATGTCTGCCGCGGAAGTCAAGCGTGCCGCATCGGCACAGCCTTCCTCTCCCTCCACTGAGCCCAATGGCTCGGAAATTCTGGTTCGCTGCCTGCAGGCCGAAGGGGTCAAGTACCTTTGGGGCTACCCGGGCGGTGCCGTGCTTTACATCTACGACGCCCTGTACAAGCAGGACTCGATCGAGCACGTACTGGTTCGTCACGAACAGGCGGCTGTCCATGCGGCCGATGGCTATGCGCGAGCCACAGGCGAGGTCGGCGTCGCACTGGTGACTTCGGGCCCGGGCGTGACTAATGCCGTTACCGGGATTGCCACCGCCTACATGGACTCGATCCCGATGGTCATCATCACGGGTCAGGTGCCGACGCCGGCGATCGGGTTGGACGCTTTCCAGGAGTGCGACACCGTCGGTATCACACGGCCTATCGTCAAGCACAACTTTCTGGTCAAGGACGTGCGCGACCTGGCACTGACCATGAAGAAGGCCTTCCACATTGCTCGCACCGGACGTCCCGGCCCGGTTGTGGTGGACGTGCCCAAAGACGTGTCGATGAAGACTGCGCCGTTTCACTATCCGGAGCGCGTCGAGATGCGCTCCTACAACCCGGTCAAGAAGGGGCATGGCGGGCAGATTCGCAAGGCGGTCCAGTTGTTGTTGGCGGCCAAGCGGCCCTTCATCTACACCGGCGGTGGCGTGATTCTTGGCGAAGCCTCGGCCGAGTTGCGTGAGCTGGTGCACCTGCTCGGCTACCCCTGCACCAATACGCTTATGGGGCTGGGCGCGATTGCCGCCAGCGACCCTCAGTTCCTGGGCATGCTCGGCATGCACGGCACCTATGAAGCCAACATGACGATGCAGCATTGCGATGTGCTGCTCGCGGTTGGCGCGCGCTTTGACGACCGCGTGATCGGCAATCCCAAGCACTTTGCGTCGGTGGAACGAAAGATCATCCACGTCGATATTGATCCGTCCAGCATCTCCAAGCGGGTCAAGGTCGATATCCCGATCGTCGGCGACGTCCGGGACGTCCTGCAGGAGTTGATTGCGCAGCTCAAGCAAGCGCAGGCTCAGCCCGACAAGGCGGCGCTCAACGCCTGGTGGGCACAGGTCAACGAGTGGCGCAAGCGTGACTGCCTGGTCTACAAGACCAGCAACGAGGTCATCAAGCCGCAAATGGTGGTCGACATGCTGTGGCAGCTGACCAAGGATAGCGACACCTATATCACCAGCGACGTTGGCCAGCACCAGATGTGGGCCGCGCAGTACTACCGGTTTGAGCAGCCCCGGCGTTGGATCAATTCCGGCGGCCTGGGCACGATGGGCGTGGGACTGCCCTATGCAATGGGTATCAAGCTGGCCAAGCCCGAATCGGATGTGTTTTGCATCACCGGGGAAGGCTCGATCCAGATGTGCATCCAGGAGCTCTCGACCTGCCTGCAATACAAGACCGCGGTCAAGATCGTGTCGTTGAACAATCGCTATCTGGGCATGGTGCGCCAGTGGCAGCAGCTTGATTACGGCGGTCGCTACTCGCACAGCTATATGGACGCGCTGCCCGACTTCGTCAAGCTCGCCGAAGCCTATGGTCACGTCGGCATTTTGGTCGAGAAGCCGAGCGACGTGGAGCCGGCACTGCGCGAGGCGATTCGCCTGAAGGACCGCACTGTGTTCCTCGACATTCGCACCGATCCGACCGAAAACGTGTGGCCGATGGTCAAGGCCGGGCAGGGCATCTCGGAGATGCTGTTGGGGTCCGAAGACCTGTAGGACAAGCCCAGGCACCGGTTCCGGGTGGCGTTACCGCGCCGCCGGGGGCTTGTGCCACGGTGACCCTTCAGCTTGGACAGAAACTCTATCAATCGAACCGCGTGGCCAAGCGCTGCCGATCATCGTCGGCAACCGTGAAGAGCGCGCAAGGACGAAGAACATGAAACACATCATTGCGCTATTGCTCGAGAACGAGCCGGGTGCCTTGTCTCGCGTGGTGGCACTTTTCTCTGCCCGCGGCTACAACATCGAGAGCCTGACCGTGGCGCCGACCGAAGACGCCTCGCTATCGCGCATGACCATCGTCACCACCGGCAGCGAAGACGTGATCGAGCAGATCACCAAGCACCTGAACCGGTTGATCGAGGTCGTCAAGGTGGTCGACCTGACCGAAGGCAGTTTCACCGAACGCGAACTGATGCTCGTCAAGGTGCGCGCCGTCGGCAAGGAACGCGACGAAATGAGCCGCATGGCCGATGTCTTTCGCGGCCGCATCATCGATGTCACCGACAAGAGCTACACCATCGAGTTGACCGGCGATGGCGCCAAGCTCGATGCTTTCTTGGTGGCGATTGATCGCAGTGCGATTCTGGAAACCGTACGCACCGGTGCCAGCGGCATCGGCCGCGGCGAACGCATCCTCAGAGTTTGATTTTTTTCACGGAGCAAAAGCATGAAGGTTTATTACGACAAAGACGCAGACCTCAGCCTGATCAAGGGCAAACAGGTGGCCATCATTGGTTACGGCTCGCAGGGTCATGCGCATGCACAGAACCTCAACGACAGCGGCGTCAAGGTCACCGTGGGTCTGCGCAAAGGTGGCGCCTCCTGGGCCAAGGCCGAGAAGGCCGGTCTGAAAGTTGCCGCAGTGGCCGACGCGGTGAAGAGCGCCGACGTGGTCATGGTGCTGCTGCCCGATGAGCAGATCGCGGTGGTCTACACCGACGACATCGCACCCCACATCAAGCAGGGTGCATCGCTGGCCTTCGCGCATGGTTTCAATGTGCACTACGGCCAGGTCGTACCGCGCGACGACCTCGACGTCTGGATGGTTGCGCCCAAAGCGCCCGGCCACACCGTGCGCAACACCTACACCCAGGGCGGGGGCGTACCCCACCTGATTGCCGTGCATGCCGACACCAGCGGCAAGGCGCGTGACCTGGCGTTGTCGTACGCGGCGGCCAACGGCGGCGGCAAGGCCGGCATCATCGAGACGAATTTCCGCGAGGAGACCGAGACCGACTTGTTCGGTGAGCAGGCGGTGTTGTGCGGTGGCACGGTCGAGCTGATCAAGGCCGGCTTCGAGACCCTGGTCGAGGCTGGATATGCCCCTGAGATGGCCTACTTCGAGTGCCTGCATGAGTTGAAGTTGATCGTCGACCTGATCTACGAAGGTGGTATCGCCAACATGAACTACTCGATCTCGAACAACGCCGAGTACGGCGAGTACGTGACCGGGCCCAGGATCGTCAACGAGCAAACCAAGGACGTCATGCGTCAGGTGCTCAAGGACATCCAGAACGGCGAATACGCCAAGAGCTTTATTCTGGAAAACCGTGCCGGTGCGCCCACTTTGCTGTCGCGCCGCCGGCTCACTGCCGAGCATCAGATCGAGGTTGTGGGCGAGAAGCTGCGCGCGATGATGCCGTGGATCAAGGCCAACAAGCTGGTCGACAAGAGTCGCAACTGAGGCGCTATCCTCAGGCCATGACAGACGACCATCGCGATTCCGGGGCCGATTCGGTGCAGCCCGCGGATGCCCCGCCGCGGCCACGGCGCAAGGGCATCTACATCCTGCCCAATCTGTTCACGCTGGGCGCGTTGTTCGGCGGGTTCTATGCCGTGGTGATGGCGATGAACAGTCGCTTCGAAATGGCGGCCTACGGCATTTTTACCGCGGCGTTGCTAGACGCGCTGGACGGGCGCGTCGCTCGCATGACGAATACGCAAAGTGCATTCGGCGAGCAAATGGACAGTCTGTCGGACATGGTCTGCTTCGGCGCGGCACCCGCCTTGATCGTCTACGAGTGGGCGCTCAAGGGCTTGGGCAAGGCGGGCTGGATCGCAGCCTTTGTCTACTGTGCCTGCGCGATGCTCAGACTGGCGCGCTTCAATACCAACATCGGCATCGTCGACAAGCGCTTCTTCCAGGGCCTGCCAAGCCCGGCCGCAGCGGCACTGCTGATCGGCTTCATCTGGGTCATGGACGACGCCGGCTACACGCTGGTGAACCGGATTGAATGGTTGTCATGGTCAGCGTTCGCGCTGTCGCTGTACGCGGGGCTGACGATGGTCACGAATGTGCCGTTCTACAGCTTCAAGGACGTCAGCTTCAAGCGCAGCGTGCCGTTCATCGTGATCGTCGCCATTGCGCTGGGGATTGCCGTCATTAATATCCATCCGCCGATCGTGCTGTTCGCGGTGTTTTGCATCTACGGCGTCTCGGGCTACCTGGTCTATGGCTACAAGAAGGCCAAGGGCACGCCGGTCAGCGTCATCGCGACCTCGACCGACGAACCCGACGAGGCCGGTCTGCACCGCTGAAACGACCACCGACTGGCGACGCAACATGGGCCGGCCGGGCTCGGTCCATGGGCGTGCTACATTCGCTGCATGACGATTCGTCCCGCCACGCCGCTGCTACTGCTAGGAGTGCTGCCCACGCGCTGATCGATTGCGTCCCCGTCTTCTTGCCCATCGACAGCCCGCGAGCTTCCCAGCCAGCGGGCTGTTTTCATTTTCGTGTCCTGAAAGCCAAAAACCATGAGCACCGACAAACTGATCATCTTTGACACCACGCTGCGCGACGGCGAGCAATCGCCCGGGGCCTCGATGACCAAGGACGAAAAGCTGCGCATTGCGCGCCAGCTTGAACGTCTCCGTGTGGACATCATCGAGGCTGGGTTCGCGGCTTCGAGCAATGGCGACTTCGAGGCCGTGAAGGCAATTGCCGCTGCGATCAAGGACTCGACCGTATGTTCCTTGGCGCGCGCCAACGACCGCGACATCGCGCGCGCGGCCGAGGCGTTGAAGGGTGCGGCGCGCTCGCGCATCCACACCTTCATCGCCACCAGCGCGTTGCACATGGAAAAGAAGCTGCGCATGACGCCTGACCAGGTGTTCGAGCAGGCCAAGCTGGCGGTGCGGTTCGCCCGCAACCTGAACGACGATGTCGAGTTCTCGCCCGAGGACGGCTACCGGTCTGACCCCGACTTCCTTTGCCGGGTGCTCGAGGCCGCGATCAACGAGGGCGCGCGAACGATCAACATTCCAGACACCGTGGGCTATGCAGTGCCCGAGCTCTATGGGGCGTTCATCCGCTCGCTTCGCGAGAGGGTGCCGAATTCGGACAAAGCCATCTGGTCGGTGCATTGCCACAACGACCTCGGTATGGCCGTGGCCAACTCGCTGGCCGGCGTGACGCTCGGTGGCGCGCGCCAGGTCGAGTGCACGATCAACGGCCTGGGCGAGCGGGCTGGCAACTGTTCGCTCGAAGAGGTCGTGATGGCGGTGAAGACCCGGCGTGACTACTTCGGACTCGAACTCGGCATCGACACGACGCAGATCCTGGCCGCCTCTCGGCTGGTCAGCCAGACCACAGGTTTTGTCGTGCAGCCGAACAAGGCCGTGGTCGGTGCGAACGCCTTCGCCCATGCCTCGGGTATCCACCAGGACGGCGTGCTGAAGGCGCGTGACACTTACGAAATCATGCGTGCAGAAGACGTGGGCTGGAGTGCCAACAAGATCGTGCTTGGCAAGCTCTCAGGCCGCAACGCGTTCAAGCAAAGGCTGCACGAGCTTGGCATCGAGTTCGAGGCCGAAGCCGATATCAATGCTGCATTCGCGAAGTTCAAGGAACTGGCCGACCGCAAGAGCGAGATCTTCGATGAGGACATCATCGCGTTGGTCGGTGACGAAAGTGTCACGCACGAGCACGAGCATTTCCGGCTGTTGGCGCTGGCGCAACGCTCGGAGACGGGTGAAACGCCGCATGCGCGCGTGGTCTTTGCGGCGGGAGAAGTCGAGTTCCACACCGAGAGCGATGGCAACGGCCCGGTCGATGCCAGCCTGAAGGCGATCGAGTCCAGGGTGAAGAGCGGTGCTGAGTTGCTCCTCTACTCGGTCAATGCCATCACCAGCGGCAGCACCGAGTCGCAGGGCGAGGTGACGGTTCGATTGCAGCAGGGCGGGCGCGTCGTCAACGGCGTGGGCGCCGACCCTGACATCGTGGTCGCGTCAGCAAAGGCTTACCTGGCCGCGCTGAACAAACTCCATAGCAAGGCGGACCGCGTGGCCGCCCAAGGCTGATTGGCGATTCCGTCGAGACTTAGGGAAATCCCAGGATCAACTTGAGGAAAACCACGCAAGTCCATGTATTGCGTGGTTTTTTCTTGTCGCCTACACTCGGGCGACGTTGTTGCTGGGGTTTTCCTGTGTCTCTTGGATTGATCACGACAAACATGGCGCGCGCGCGCTTGATGCCCTGGCTGCTGGCGGTGGTAGCGCTGTTGGCCCTCCCGCTCGATGCGCAGTCGCGACCCCGTGCCGAAAAGACTCAGGCGGCTACCAACAAGAAGCCTGCCGCTAAAGTGTCGCGCAAGCGGGTCACGGCGCGGGCTGCGCCAGCACGGCCGTCCGTCGGCCAGATCAATGGTCTGCACAGTACCGCAGATGCGCTCGACCTTAAGTCCAGCGTCGCGCTGGTGCTCGACCAGGACACCAACGAGGTGTTGTTCAGCAAGAACCCGCAGGCCGTGTTGCCGATCGCGTCGATCACCAAGCTGATGACTGCCCTGGTCGTTGCCGAAGCCAATCTGCCGCTAGACGAGATCCTGAGCATCAGCGTCGAAGACGTCGACACCGAGAAGGGCAGCCGCTCAAGGCTGCGGGTCGGCACCAGTCTTTCGCGAGAAGAAATGCTGCACCTGGCCCTCATGGCCAGCGAGAACCGCGCCGCCAATGCCCTCGGGCGGCATTACCCTGGCGGCATGTCGGCGTTCGTGGCAGCAATGAACCGCAAGGCCCAGGCGCTGGGCATGGGGGACACTGTTTACGTCGAGCCCACGGGCTTGTCGAGTCGCAACCGGTCTAGTGCCACGGACTTGGCCGTGTTGGTGCGTGCGGCCGACAAGTACGACCTGATCAGGCAGCAATCGACATCGCAAGCGCACGACGTGGCGGTCGGTCCGCGCAATGTGCACTTCCGCAATACAAACGGCCTGGTGCGCAGCGGCGAGTGGGATATCGGCCTGCAAAAGACCGGCTACATCACCGAGGCTGGGCGCTGCCTGGTGATGCAGGCGCAACTGTCGGGGCGCAAGTTGATCATGGTGCTGCTCGACTCGGCGGGCAAGTATTCGCGCATCGGTGACGCCGAGCGGATTCGCAAATGGCTGAGTGAAATGCCTGTCGTGGCACGGGCACCTGACCTGTCTTTGCTGGAGTGACTCTCAGAGCTTGTGGTGTCCGAGCGCGGCAGAAATCAGTTTCGCGGTGGCCCTGACGCGGTCAACCCAGGCCTCTTCTAGCCGATCGGCAGGTGCCGAGATCGACAGCCCGGCAACCAACCGGTCGCTGTCGTCGAAGATGCCCGCAGCGATGCAGCGCACGCCGATTTCCAGTTCTTCGTCATCACGCGCAATACCGCGTGCACGCACGGCCTCGAGTTCACGCTCGAGTGGGGCCAACTGCGTGAGGCTGTTGCGGGTGTGCCCCGCCAGGCCGGTGCGCGCAGCGTAGGCGCGCACGCGGTCACGCTCATCGATGGCCAGGAACAGCTTGCCGACCGAGGTCAGGTGCAAGGGTGCCCGTCCGCCCACGGCGCGTACCACTTGCATGCCTGAGCGCTCGCTGTAGGCGCGTTCGATGTAGACAATTTCGTCGCCTTGCCGAACCGACAGGTTGACCGCCTGGTGGGTCAGCTTGTGCAATTCGCGCATCGGTTCGAGGGCGGCATCACGCACGTCTAGGCGTGCCTTGACCAGGTTGCCAAGCTCGAGCAGGCGCATGCCCAGGCGGTAGATACCGGCCTGCGGTCGGTCAACAAAGCGGCCGGCTACCAGGTCGTTGAGAATCCGGTGCGCAGTCGAAGGGTGCAGCCCCGTGCGTGCGCTGATGAGTTTGAGCGCCAGCGGTTCGGGCTGGGCTGCCAGCACATCGAGCAGCGCAAAGCTACGTTCCAGCACCTGGATGCACGGGGTTGTGGAACTCTTCTTGACCATGTTGTGGATTGTCTTTCGCCGCGCTAATTCTTGCATGGCGAAATCAGAGTCCGGATGTCGAGAGACGCGGCGGCGTTGATTCCGGAGCGTACGGCACCTTCCAGCGTCGACGGATAGGGCCCGTCAACATAGTCGCCAGCGGCGCTCAGGTGGGCTGCAACGCTTGCGGGCGGACGCGAAAGCGCGGGCGCGCAGAGAAAGGTGGCACGGCGCTCGGCCAGGTAGCGCAGCAGCGTCGGAGTCACATGCCACGTGTCTGCCGGGAACGCCGCCTGCGCCTGACGCAGGGCCGCTGCAGCGGTTGCGTCCAGACCCCGTTCAACCCAGCGGCGCGCGCCGCTGACGACCAACGCAAACACCCCATCGCGCGGGCCACCCCCATCGATGGCGCCGAGGTCGAAGACGAACTGCGCCGGCGCATCGTCACCGCAAGCCAGCGCCGTCATCGGCTGCGGTAGGCGGGTGCCATGACTTCGCAGGTAGACGGTAACGATTGGCTCGTAGTCGAACGCCGCGGCCTTCGCGGCCCAGTCGGGAGCCGCAGTCTGCGTCAGGCGCGCCGCCTCGTTGGCAGTGCACGCCAGCACCACGGCGTCGAAGGGCTCGCCATCGACCTGCCAGCCTTTGTCGTGTGGCTTCAGCGCCGTCGCACGCGTGCTGCAACGCAGGTCCGCCCCGGCGGCGGCGAGCCAACGCGCGGCCGGCTCGGGCAGCAGCGCCGACAACGGCGCGCGTGGCAGCAGCAGATCGGCCGAGCCGGGGCCGCTGAACAGCCCGTCGCGCAGCACGCGCAGGAAGACGCGCGCGCTGGCCTGGTCGGCGGGTGTGTTCAACGCGGCGACACACAAGGGCTCGATCAAGGTCTGGCGAACACGCGCCGACAGGCCCTGCGTCAATGTCGCGACGCTGCTCCGTGCGTCGGTCTCGAAGCCCCGCAGGCGCCAGTGCAGCGCGGCGAGGAGCAGACTGAGTCTCTCGCCGAGTGACCAGCCGCGGCGCGCGAGAATGGCGCGCACGAATGCCAGCACGGGCGAGCCGCTGGGCAGACGCAGCCCAATGCCATCGGGGTCGACCAATGCCAACGGCTGGCGCGACAGCAGGGAATCCGTGTCGGCCCCGACGCGGCGCATCAGCGCCAGCGTGGCGTCGTAGGCGCCTAGCAGGATGTGTTGACCATTGTCGAGTGCGAGCCCTTCGCTGTGAACGACGCTGCGCGCGCGGCCACCGAGCTGCGGGGCCATCTCGAGCAGCGTGACGTGGTGGCCGCCCGCCGTGGCATGCACGGCGGCCGCAATGCCGGCCCAACCGCCGCCGATGACTGCAATCCGGCGTGGCGCGGGAGTCAACGCTCGCGCCAATGCGTGTGCATCGCGATCCACACCTTGCGCAGCGGCGTCAGGGCCACGCGCTGGTGCAGGACCTTGAAATTGTCGGCCTCGATCTCGCGCAGCAAGGTGCGGTAGATCTGCGCCATGGCCAGACCCGGACGCTGCGCGCGGCGGTCTACCGCTGGCAGCAATGCAAAGGCTTCGTCGTAGCTGCGGTGGGCACGTTCTGCCTGAAAACGCATCAATTGCGTGAAGCGCTCGCTGTAGCCCCAAGGACTCTTTCTCTCGAGCAACTCGCTGGCCTTGACGTCGAATTGCTTCAACTCGTTGACCGGCAGATAAATCCGGCCACGCCTCGCGTCATCGCCGACATCGCGGATGATGTTGGTCAACTGCATGGCCAGGCCAAGCCGGTGGGCATAGGCAATCGTTGCATCCTGGCTGCGGCCGAAGATGTTGGCCGCAACCTCGCCGACCACGCCGGCCACCAGGTGGCAGTAGCGACTCAGGCCAGCGAAGTCGAGGTATCGGGTCTGTTGCAGATCCATTTCGCAACCGTCGATCACCGCCAGCAGGTGAGCAGCCTGGATGCCGTACGCCTTAGCATGGGGCATCAGCGCACGCATCGCCGGGTGGATTGGCTGGTCGGCGAATGCACCGGTGACCTCCTTGCGCCACCAGGCCAGCTTGCTTGCCGCGACGCCCGCGTCTTGGACTTCGTCGACCACATCATCGACTTCGCGGCAGTAGGCGTAGAACGCAGTGATCGCTCCACGCTGCGGCGGTGGCAGGAAACGAAATGCGTAGTAGAACGACGAGCCGCTCTCGGCGGCCTTGTCCTTCACGTATTGCTCGGGCGTCATGAACTGAGCTTGTCGGTCGGTGCCGGCAAACGCACCGCGGGCACCGCCGTGGCACCTCGGCGCATGTTCGCCGCGCGCCAGGCCAGCCGCGCAAAATCGGACTTGCCGATCGTCGGCCGCTGCGACAGCGCGTTGTAGCCGGTGCCCTCGATCCGCTCGAGGATGCGCAGACCACCTTGCACAACGAAGCGCAACTCCCAGCCCATGCGCCCGGGCAGCCGGTGTACCAGCGCGGCGCCCGACATCATGGTGTCGCGGGCCCAGTCGACGAGCGAGCGGACCATGGCGCGACTGGCGTCACTGTCGAGCCCTGCGCGCAGTTGGTGCGGGTCCAGGCCGAAGCGCGCGGCGTCCGCCGCGGTGATATAGATTCGTTTACGCGGCAGATCGATCGACAGGTCCTGCCAGAAGTTGATCAGCTGCAAGGCGGTGCACATGGCATCGGACTGTGCCAGCGCGTCGCGGTCGGTCACGCCTGCCAGGTGCAGCAACAGTCGACCGATCGGATTGGCCGATCGAGAGCAATAGTCGAGCAACGCGGCGCGGTCAGGGTAAGTCGGGTTGCCGACGTCTTGCGCAAAGGCGCTGAGCAGGTCGGCCAGTGGAGTCACGGGCAGTTCGTGCCTTGAGATCGCCGCGGCCAGCGGCGACATCACGCCTTGCCAGGGGCCCGTTGCGGCCCCGGTGTGGGCGGCTTGCTGCAAGGCCCGACCGAAGTCGGCGAGCAGCGCCAGGCGCTCGGCGGGCGCCGCGTTGCCTTCGTCTGCGATGTCATCAGCGGTCCGCGCGAAGTGGTAGATCGCGGCCACAGCGGGTCGCAATTTGGGTGGGCACAACCAGGAGGCGACGGGAAAGTTTTCGTAGTGATCGATGCGCACGGTGCGTGATTGTCCCTCCCCGTGGCAGTCGGCTCCGTCGGTATCGACGGCAATCCGCCGCGCCGGTGATTGACAGGCCTCAAGGGCCTCACTATATGACTGATCGGTCAGTCAGTAATATGGTGGAGTGGTCGATCTGACGCGCCGCCGGCCCAAGACTCTCGTCTGCATCGACACGCATAGAAAACGCCATGCACACCCGCAAGACACAGTGTTCATCCCCACGCGCCGTTGCAGTCTCTCGATTGACGGTCATCACCATCCTGGCCCTGGCCACGGCAGCCTGCTCAAAGCAGGCTGCCGCCCCCGAGCCGGTGCGCTCGGTACGGACGGTGACCGTGAGCTCGGGCCCGGTTGGTGCGGTGGTGGACTATGCGGCAGAGGTGCGCGCGCGCGTCGAGTTGCGGCTCTCGTTTCGCGTCGGCGGCAAGATGATCAGCCGCCCCGCAGGGCTGGGTGAGCATGTCAGGGCCGGTCAGGTACTGGCCAGCCTGGACGCGCAGGACCTGCGCCTTGGACAGGACGCGGCGCGCTCGGCGGTGCAGGCCGCTCGCGTCAACCACGAACAGGCACAGGCCGACTACCGGCGCTTCAAGGATCTGCGCGATCAAGGATTCATCAGCGCCGCTGAACTTGAACGCCGTGAGACCACGTTCAAGGCGGCGCAGGCACAGCTGGCACAAGCGCAGGCGCTGTCGGGTGTTCAGTCCAATCAGGCGCGCTACAGCACGCTGGTGGCTGACACGGGCGGCGTCGTCACCGCGGTCGAAGCCGAACCCGGCGCCGTGCTCAGCGCCGGTTCGACGGTCCTTCGCGTGGCCCAGGACGGCCCGCGCGATGTCGTCTTCTCGGTGCCCGAAGACCAGGCCGGCGCATTGCGTGCGTTGCAGGGCAGCGCGGGGGCGTTGCGCGTGACGGTATGGGGCGCCGACAGCGTGCAGCTGGCGGCCACGGTGCGCGAGGTCGCTGCTGTTGCCGATCCGGTGACCCGGACGTTCGTGGTCAAGGCCGACATCGGCAAGGCCAACATGCGCCTTGGCCGCACGGCGACGGTGACGGTTGCGGTGCGGTCATTGCCCTCCGTGCCGGCGATGATCAAGTTGCCGCTTGCGGCTGTCTTCGAGCAGCAGGGCCAGAGCAGCGTGTGGGTGCTCGACAAGGACACGATGGCCGTGCGGGCACAACCCATTCAGGTGGTCGGCGCCGAGGGCAACCAGGTGGTCGTGGCCGCGGGCCTGGCGCCGGGCCAGCAGGTGGTGAGCGCCGGTGTTCATGTGCTGACGCCAGGACAGAAGGTCGCGCTGTACCGGCCCTTGCCGGCGGCCTGGGTGGCCTCGGCGGCCAGCGACGCTGCGCGTTGAGCAGGGCCTGACATGCACACGCAGGACGCCACACCCTCGCGCTACAACATCTCACGCTGGGCGCTCGAGCACCCTGCGCTGACCCGCTATCTGATGGTGGTGCTGCTGTTGCTCGGTGCCGCAGCCTACTTCCAACTCGGCCAGGACGAAGACCCGCCGTTCACCTTTCGCGCGATGGTGGTGCAGGCCTTCTGGCCCGGCGCATCAGCCGAGCAAATGGCCGAACAGGTGACTTCGAAGATCGAACGCGCGCTGCAGGAGGTGCCCTACGCCGATGTGCAGCGCAGCTACACCAAGCCTGGCGAGTCGCTGACGATCCTGCAGCTCAAGGACAGCTCGCCACCCAAGGAAGTGGCCAATTCCTGGTACCAGGCGCGCAAGCGCGTTGGTGACATGCGCGGTACGCTGCCCGCAGGCGTGGTCGGGCCGGTCTTCAACGATGACTTTGGCGACGTCTATGGCTCGATCGTCGCGCTCGCGGCCGACGGATTCTCCGACGAAGAGCTTCGACAGCATGCCGACGCCGTACGCCAGCGACTGCTGCGCGTCGCCGATGTCGCCAAGGTCGCGTTGTATGGCGTGCAGCCAGAAAAACTCTTCGTGGAAATCTCGCACAAGCGCCTGGCCACGCTCGGCCTGGATCTGAACCAGGTGATCGCCCAACTCGGCGCGCAGAACGCCGTCGAGGGCGCCGGCGTTTTCAACGCCGGCAGCGAAAACCTTCAGGTGCGCGTCGGCGGCCAGTTCAATTCCGTGGACGAGCTTGAGCGCTTCCCGATCCGCGGCGTCAATCCGCTGACCGGCATGGCCACGTCGCTGCGCCTGTCGGACATTGCCGGCGTCAAGCGCGCCTATGCCGACCCGCCTGCAGTCAAGGTGCGCCACCAAGGCAAGGCGGTGATCGCTCTGGGGGTGTCAATGAGCAAGGGCGGCGACATCATCGCGCTGGGCAAGGCGCTGAAATTCGAGCTGGCCGCGATCCAGGGCGCGCTGCCGGTGGGCATCGAGATGTCGCAGATCCAGGACCAGCCTGCGGCCGTGTCGCGCTCGATCGGCGAGTTCGTTCGCGTGCTGCTCGAGGCAGTCGTCATCGTGCTGGCGGTCAGCCTGATCGCGCTGGGCTTGCACATCAAGCCCCTGCGCATCGACGTCTGGCCCGGCCTCGTGGTGGCGATCACGATTCCGCTGGTGCTGGCGATTACCTTCGTCACGATGTTCTACTGGGGTGTGGGCCTGCACAAGATCTCGCTCGGCTCGTTGATCATCGCGCTCGGCCTGTTGGTCGACGACGCGATCATTTCGGTCGAGATGATGGTGCGCAAGCTCGAAGAGGGCTACGACAAGATGCGCGCCGCCACCTTCGCCTACGACGTCACGGCCATGCCGATGCTCACCGGCACGCTGATCACCGCGGCCGGTTTCCTGCCGATCGGCCTGGCCAAGTCCGTCACCGGCGAGTACACCTTTGCAATTTTTGCCGTGACCACGGCAGCCCTGGTGATCTCGTGGCTGGTGTCGGTCTACTTCGTGCCGTACCTCGGCGCCTGGCTGCTGCACACACGCAGCAAGGTCCAGGGCGAGGCGGCGCACGAGCTCTTCGACACGCCGTTCTATTCGCGCTTTCGGCGCACCGTGGACTGGTGCGTCGACCACCGCTGGATCACGATTGGCGCCACGCTGCTGAGTTTTGCGCTCGGCATCGTGGGCATGGGCAAGGTCGAGCAGCAGTTCTTTCCCGATTCGAGCCGGCCCGAGGTGTTGGTCGACTTGTGGCTGCCCGAGGGCTCGACGATTCAGCAGTCCGACGAACTGTCGCGCCGATTCGAGGCGCGGATGATGAGTGAGCCGGGGGTGGCCTCGGTCACGGCGTGGATCGGTTCGGGCGTGCCGCGGTTCTACTTGCCGCTGGATCAGGTGTTTCCGCAGAGCAACGTCAGCCAGTCCATCGTGCTGCCCAAGGACATGGCCTCGCGCGAGGAGCTGCGCAAGCGCCTGCCGGTGCTGCTGGCCACGGAGTTCCCCGAGGTTCGCGGTCGCGTCAAGCTGTTGCCCAATGGGCCTCCCGTGCCGTATCCCGTGCAGTTTCGCGTCGTCGGGCCCGATGTGGCTGGGGTGCGCGTTTGGGCCGACGAGGCCAAGGCAGTGCTGCGCACCAATCCGAACATGCGCGGCATCAACGACAACTGGAATCAGTCGATCAAAGTACTGCGCCTGGCTGTCGATCAGGACAAGGCGCGCGCGCTCGGTGTCACCAGCGCGGGTCTGGCGCAGGCATCGCGCACGGTGTTGTCGGGCAACACCGTCGGCCAGTACCGCGAGGGCGATCGGCTGATCGACATCGTCTTGCGCCAGCCCGCGGATGAGCGCAACGCCATCACTGACCTGGCCGCTGCCTACCTGCCCACGGCCAGCGGGCGGGCGATTCCGCTGTCGCAAATTGCGCGCACCGAGTTGGCCTGGGAGCCCGGCGTGATCTGGCGCGAGAACGGCGATTTCGCTATCACCGTGCAGGGCGACGTGGTCGAGGGCGTACAGGGTCCCACCGTGACTGCGCAGGTCTGGCCCGAAATGCAGAAACTCAAGGCCCGCCTGCCGCATGGCTATGACATCCAGATCGCCGGCGCCGTGGCCGAGAGCGGCAAGGGGCAAGCCTCGATTGCCGCTGGCATCCCGGTGATGCTGTTCATCATGTTCACGCTGTTGATGCTGCAGTTGCAAAGCGTGTCGCGGGCGATCCTGGTGGTGCTGACCGCGCCGCTGGGCATTGCCGGCGTGGCCGCGGCCTTGCTGCTGCTGAACCGGCCCTTCGGCTTTGTGGCCCTGCTGGGATTCATTGCGCTGGCCGGGATGATCATGCGCAACGCGGTGATCCTGATCGACCAGATCGAACAGGACCGCAGGCGCGGCGTGGCCACATGGGAGGCCATCGTCGAGTCGGCCGTGCGCCGCTTCCGGCCGATCGTGTTGACCGCGGCGGCGGCCGTGCTGGCGATGATCCCGCTGTCGCGCAGCGTCTTCTGGGGCCCTATGGCGGTTGCCATCATGGGCGGGCTCGTCGTGGCCACCGCCTTGACGTTGCTCGCGTTGCCCGCCATGTACGCGGCTTGGTTTCGAGTGCGGCGCGAAAACGTTGCGCCGGCACCAAGCTAGAGCGCCATGCGCGTCAGACTCAGCGCGTGCTGCGGCGAGTTGATGCGCTAGCGCTAAAATGCCGGTTTTGCCGAATCGCCTGAAGGGCCCCACGGGGCCCTTTCTGCTCCCGTCGCGCGGGTGGCGAAATTGGTAGACGCACCAGGTTTAGGTCCTGACGCCAGCGATGGTGTGGGGGTTCGAGTCCCCCCCCGCGCACCAACAGTCCCATTACATCCAGAGCCAGACATCATGACGGTCACTGTTGAAACACTTGAAAAACTGCAACGCCGGATCACCCTGACCTTGGCGGCCGACACGATCAGTGGCGAAGTGCAGTCGCGGCTGAAGAAGCTGTCGCGCACGGTCAAGGCCGACGGTTTTCGGCCCGGCAAGGTGCCGATGTCGGTGGTGGCTCAGCGCTATGGCTACTCGGTTCACTACGAGGTCATGAACGACAAGGTCGGTGAGGCTTTTGCCAGTGCGGCCAACGAGGCCAAGCTGCGTGTGGCGGGCATGCCCAGCATCACGCAAAGGGAGGGCAGTGCCGAGGGCCAGATCGCCTTCGATGCCACCTTCGAGGTCTACCCTGAGATCAAACTCGGCGACCTCTCCGCAGTCAACCTCGAGCGGGTCTCGACCGAAGTCAGCGAGGCTGCGATCGACAAGACCATCGACATCCTGCGCAAGCAGCGGCGTACCTTTGCTCAGCGCCCGGCTGTAGAAGGTGCTGCCGAGAGCGACCGTGTCACGATCGACTTCGAAGGCAAGATTGACGGTGAGCCGTTTTCGGGCGGCAAGGCCGACGCCTTCCAGTTCATCATCGGCGAAGGCCAGATGCTGGCCCAGTTCGACACCGGCGTGCGTGGCATGAAGGTGGGGGAGAGCAAGACCTTCCCGGTTGCGTTCCCGGCGGACTACCACGGCCAGGACGTGGCCGGCAAGGAAGCCGACTTCCTGGTCACGATGAAGAAGATCGAGTCGCAAACGTTGCCGGTGGTGGACGAGGCGCTTGCCAAGTCGCTCGGCATTTCCGGGGGCACTGTCGAAGCGCTGCGCGCCGACGTGAAGAAGAATCTGGAGCGCGAGGTCAAGTTCCGCGTCCTGGCACGCAACAAGTCGGCGGTGATGGACGCGCTGATGGCCAGTGCCGAACTCGACCTGCCCAAGGCCCTGGTGGCCAGTGAAACCGAACGTCTGGTCGAGTCGGCACGCGCCGATCTGAAGCAGCGCGGTGTCAAAGATGCAGCGACCGCGCCGATCCCGGCCGAGCTGTTCACCGCGCAAGCCGAGCGCCGCGTTCGCCTGGGCCTGGTCGTCGCCGAACTGGTTCGCACCAAGAACCTGCAGGCCAAACCTGAACAGTTGCAGGCGCATATCGAAGAGATGAGCCAGAGCTACGAGAAGCCGGCCGAGGTGATGCGCTGGTACCTGAGCGACCGCCAGCGCATGGCCGAGGTCGAGGCCGTGGTGATCGAGAACAACGTCGCCAACCATGTGCTCTCCAGCGCACAGGTCACCGACAAGGTGTTGCCGTTCGACGAGTTGATGACAGGCTGAGCATGTCGAAGCCCCGCAGGTCCTGAGCCTGTCGAAGGGCTGATCACCCTGTCATCGGGAAGGCGCCGGGCCACCAGGCTCGGCGCTTTTGCTTTTGGTGGCGACATAATCGCCCGTAGACCCATCAACGAAGGATCGAGATGAGCGCGCTGGAAACGCAAGGGCTGGGCATGGTGCCCATCGTGATCGAACAGTCGGGCCGCGGCGAGCGCTCCTACGACATCTACAGCCGCCTGCTGCGCGAGCGCATCGTGTTCCTGGTTGGGCCGGTGAACGACCAGACGGCCAATCTGGTGGTCGCGCAGCTGCTGTTCCTGGAGAGCGAGAACCCGGACAAGGACATCTTTCTCTACATCAACTCGCCGGGCGGCAGCGTCAGCGCCGGCATGTCGGTCTACGACACGATGCAGTTCGTCAAGCCCGATGTGTCGACCATGTGCATGGGCCTGGCCGCGAGCATGGGCTCGTTCCTGCTGATGGCCGGTGCCAAGGGCAAGCGCCTGTCGCTGCCGAACTCGCGGATCATGCTCCACCAGCCCTCCGGTGGTGCTCAGGGCCAAGCCACGGACATCGAAATCCACGCCCGCGAAATCCTCAAGACTCGCGAGCAGCTGAACCGGATCTACGCCGACCGCACGGGCCAGACATTGGAGAAGATCCAGTCCGACGTCGAGCGCGACTTTTTTCTCGATCCGCAGGAGGCCAAAGCCTACGGCCTGATCGATCAGGTCATCGACAAGCGCCCGTAGTGACGGGCGTGGGACACTGGCGGCGCGGTCCCATGGGCCGGCAGGGCGCTGGCCCGCACTGGCGCCGCGCTAGATGTGATTCACGCCACGAAAAGGGGCTCTTTTCCGCGCCAGGGCTGCCTGGGCCCTTGCACTATCATTGCCTCAGTTTCCCCTAGGCCCGCCCATGCCAGAGAAAAAAGGCCCATCCAGCGAGAAGGTTCTGTACTGCTCGTTCTGCGGCAAGAGCCAGCACGAGGTGAAGAAGCTCATCGCCGGGCCCTCGGTATTCATCTGCGACGAGTGCATCGAGCTGTGCAACGACATCATCCGCGACGAAGTGCCGGCCGATGTGCCCGGCGCCAAGGCGGCCAAGTCCGATCTGCCCACGCCGAGCGAAATCAAGGGCAGCCTGGACGCCTACGTGATCGGCCAGGAAGTCGCCAAGCGCACGTTGTCGGTGGCCGTCTACAACCACTACAAGCGGCTCAAGCACATGGGCCACAAGGACGAGGTCGAGCTGTCCAAGAGCAACATCCTCTTGATCGGCCCGACCGGTTCGGGCAAGACCCTGCTGGCGCAAACTTTGGCGCGCTTGCTCAATGTGCCCTTCGTGATTGCGGACGCGACCACGCTGACCGAAGCCGGCTATGTGGGCGAGGATGTCGAGAACATCATCCAGAAGTTGCTGCAGAACTGCAACTACGACGTCGAGCGGGCGCAGCGCGGCATCGTCTACATCGACGAGATCGACAAGATTTCGCGCAAGGCCGACAACCCGAGCATTACCCGCGACGTCTCGGGCGAAGGCGTGCAGCAGGCGCTGTTGAAGCTGGTCGAAGGCACGATGGCCAGTGTGCCGCCGCAAGGCGGGCGCAAGCACCCGAACCAGGATTTCCTGCAGATCGACACGACCAACATCCTGTTCATTTGCGGCGGCGCATTCGACGGCCTGGAGAAGGTGATCCAGAACCGCACCGAGAAGTCAGGCATCGGCTTTGGCGCCACCATGCACAGCAAGACCGAGAAGCGCGTTTCCGAAGTGTTTCGCGAGGTCGAGCCCGAAGACCTGATCAAGTTCGGCCTGATCCCGGAGTTGGTCGGCCGCCTGCCGGTGGTGGCCACGCTGGGCGAATTGACCGAAGACGCGCTGATGCAGATCCTGGTCGAACCGAAGAATGCGCTGCTCAAGCAATACCAGCGCCTGTTCCTGATGGACGGCGTGGAACTCGAGATTCGGCCTTCGGCGCTGGCGGCGATCTCTCGCAAGGCGCTGGCACGCAAGACCGGCGCACGTGGATTGCGCTCGATCCTGGAGCAGTCGCTGATCGACACCATGTTCGACCTGCCCAACCTGACCGGTGTGGCCAAGGTCGTGGTCGACGAGCACAACATCGAAGAAGGCAGCAAGCCGCTGTTGGTCTACCGCGAGCAGCCCAAGGCCAAGGCCAGTGCCTGAGCTGGCCCCGCCGGCACCTTGACATTCACCTCTCGGACCCCAACTGGGTCTGAGAAAGAGAGGCACTCCCCATGTCTGGACATCCTGTACTCCCCGCGGACCCGATCACGCTGCCGCTGCTGCCGCTGCGCGACGTGGTCGTGTTCCCGCACATGGTCATTCCGCTGTTCGTCGGCCGCCCGAAGTCGATCAAGGCGCTGGAAGCCGCCATGGAAGCCGGCCGTCAGATCGTGCTGGTGGCCCAAAAGGCCGCCGGCAAGGACGAGCCCAAGGCCGACGACATGTTCGACGTCGGCTGCGTCTCGAGCATCCTGCAGATGTTGAAGCTGCCCGACGGCACCGTGAAGGTGCTGGTCGAAGGCACCCAGCGTGCGACCACGGTGTCGATCTCCGACAACGGCGAGCATTTTGTCGCGGAAGTCACGCCGATCCCGCCGATTGCCGACACCAAGCCAGAGATCGAGGCCCTGCGCCGTGCGGTGACGCAGCAGTTCGACCAGTACGTCAAGCTGAACAAGAAGATCCCGCCGGAAATCTTGACTTCGATCGCCGGCATCGACGACGCCGGCCGCCTGGCCGACACGATCGCAGCGCACCTGCCGCTCAAGCTCGAAGCCAAGCAGTCGGTGCTCGACCTGCACGACACCGGCAAGCGCATGGAAAAGCTGCTCGAGCTGCTGGAACACGAGGTCGACATCCTGCAGGTGGAAAAGCGCATCCGCGGCCGCGTCAAGCGCCAGATGGAAAAGAGCCAGCGCGAGTACTACCTGAACGAGCAGGTCAAGGCGATCCAGAAAGAGCTGGGCGACGGCGAAGAAGGGGCCGACCTCGAGGAACTCGAGAAGAAGGTCATCGCCGCCAAGATGCCCAAGGAAGCGCGCAAGAAGGCCGACGCCGAGCTGAAGAAGTTGAAGCTGATGTCGCCGATGTCGGCTGAAGCCACGGTCGTGCGCAACTACATCGACACCCTGGTCAGCCTGCCGTGGAGCAAGAAGACCAAGATCAAGCACGATCTCGGCTTTGCCGAGACGGTGCTCAACGAAGACCATTTCGGCCTCGAGAAAGTCAAGGACCGCATCCTTGAATACCTCGCGGTGCAGCAGCGCGTCGACAAGTTCAAGGCGCCGATCCTGTGTCTGGTCGGTCCGCCGGGCGAATTGATGTAGAAATTGATGTCCTTGTCCGGGTTTTCGGATTCGAGGAACAGCATCTGCGCGACGACGAGGTTGGCCGTCGACTCGTTGACCGGCCCGACCAGGAAGACAACC
>JANMSS010000367.1:0-27796 GCA_031389585.1 Burkholderiales bacterium
TCTTCCAGATCGGCCATCACGTTGCGGATCGTGGCCGGGCTGAGTTCGAGCCCCGAGGCCTTGGACAGCGTGCGCGAGCCCACCGGCTGGCCATCGGCGATATAGCGCTCGACCAGCGCCTTGAGCAGGGTTTTGGCTCGGTCGTCCATTGTGTCGAGATGATTGTAGGAGTGCGTTTGCCGGCTCTGCGACGGGCGGGCCCCTATGGTGTAATTCTTTGCATGGCCACGCGCTTTCGTCATGCAGCAATCGTCGGCAAGCACCAGGCCCTGGGCATGCGCGAGTTGCTCAACGAGTTGGCGCAGTTCCTGGTGCGCGAAGGCCTCGATGTGTCCTTCGAGCGCGTCACCGCCCTCAACACCGGCTTGAGCGACTATGGCGCGCTGAGCCCGGCCGAGATGGGCGCCCAGTGCGACTTGGCGGTGGTGGTCGGCGGCGACGGCACCATGCTCGGCATCGCACGCGAACTGGCGCGCCACAACATCCCCTTGATCGGCATCAACCAGGGCCGTCTGGGCTTCATCACCGACGTGCCCGTCGGCCAGTTCCGCGAAGCGCTGGCGCCGATGGTCGCCGGCGACTATGAAGAAGAACATCGCAGCATGCTCGAAGGCGGCATCTGGCGCGACGGCGAGCGCATCTTCGAGGGCCTGTCGCTGAACGACGTGGTGGTGAGCCGCGGCGCCACCGCCAGCATGGTCGAGCTGAAGATCGACATCGGCGACGAGTTCGTCGCCAATCTGCGCGCCGACGGCTTGATCGTCGCGTCACCGACCGGCTCGACCGCTTATGCCCTCTCGGCCGGCGGGCCGATCCTGCACCCCGGCATCGCCGGCTGGGTGCTGGTGCCGATCGCCTCGCACACCTTGTCCAACCGGCCGATCGTGCTGCCCGATGCCGGCGAGATCCGCATCACCATCGTCGCCGGCCGCGACGCCTCGGCCAATTTCGATATGCAAAGCCTGGCCAGCCTTCTGCACGGCGACCAGGTGCGCGTGCGGCGCTCAGAGCACAAGGTGCGCTTTCTGCATCCGCGCGGCTGGAGCTATTACGCCACGCTGCGGCGCAAGCTGCGCTGGTACGAAGGCGTGGTGTGACGACCTCAGATCATGCTTAGGCGACTAACGCTGCGCGACTTCGTCATCGTGCCCTCGCTCGAAATCGAGTTCGGCGGCGGCTTCACGGTGCTGACCGGCGAAACCGGTGCCGGCAAGTCGATCCTGATCGACGCCCTGCAGCTCGCACTCGGCGGCCGCGGCGACGTCGGCGTGGTCCGCGAAGGCGCCAGCCGCACTGAGATTGCAGCCGAGTTCGACACCCCCGGCGCGCTCGTCGGCTGGCTCGAAGCAGGCGGCTTCGACCCTGCCGAGACGCTGCTGCTGCGCCGCACGATCGACGCCCAGGGCAAGAGCCGGGCCTGGATCAATGGCAGCCCGGCAACGATCGCGCAATTGCGCGAAGCCGCCGACCACCTGCTCGAGATCCACGGCCAACATGCCTGGCAGACCCTGACGCGGCCCGCCGCGGTGCGCGAGTTGCTCGATGCGCAGGCGGGCATCGACAGCCGCCCCCTGGCAGTGCTGTGGTCGCAGTGGAGGGCGGCCGGTGCCGCACTTGAGCGCGCGCGCAGCCAAAGCGCCGACATCGAAGGCGAACGCGAGCGCATGGCCTGGCAGATCGGCGAGGTCGAGCGCCTGGCCCCTGCCCAGGGCGAGTGGGAGGAGTTGAACGCCGAGCACCAACGTCTGGCGCATGCGCAGGCGCTGATCGACGCCGCGCGCGACGCGCTCGAAGCCCTCGGCGAAGCCGATCAGAATGCCGCCGCGCTGGCCCAGCAGGCAGTCCATGCGCTGGCCGACGTTGCGCATTTCGACGCCCGGCTCGCGCCCGTGCTCGAGCTGGTGCAGGGGGCGCAGGCGCAGTTGCAGGATGCGGCGCACACGCTGTCGGGCTACCTGCAGCACACCGACATCGACCCCGCGCGACTGGCGGCGCTCGACGCGCGACTCGCCGCCTGGATTGGCCTGGCGCGGCGCTACCGGCGCGCACCCGAGGAGCTGTCGAACCTGCTCGCGCAGTGGCAGGATGAACTGCGGGCGCTGGCAGCCGCCACCGACAGCGCAGCCCTTGAGCGCGCCTTGCTCGACGCCGAACGCGCCTGGCGCGAAGAGGCCGGGCGCCTCAGCGCGATGCGCGCGCGCACGGCACCCAAGCTCGCCGAGGCCGTCACGCAAGCCATGCAGCAACTGGGCATGGCCGGCGGCCGTTTCGAGGTGGCGCTGGAGCCGCAGGCCGAGCCGCAGTCCTTTGGCCTCGAGTCAGTCGAATTTCGAGTTGCGGCTCACGCCGGCAGCACACCTCGCGGCCTGGCCAAGGTGGCCTCGGGCGGCGAGCTCTCAAGGCTGGCCTTGGCCATCGCGGTGACAACGGCACGCGACAGCGCGGGCGGCGCCGGCACACTGATCTTCGACGAGATCGACGCCGGCATTGGCGGCACGGTGGCCGACACCGTGGGTCGGTTGATGAAACAGCTCGGGCGCGAGCGTCAAGTCCTGGCGGTGACGCACCTGGCGCAGGTGGCCGCCTGCGGTGACCAGCACTTCGCAGTCACCAAGGCATCGCATGCGGACGGAAATACCGTCAGCGACGTTCAGCCGTTGCAGGGCGAACAGCGGGTGGCCGAGGTCGCGCGCATGCTCGGCGGCGAACGCATGGCGACCAGCCTGGCGCATGCGCAGCAGCTGATCGAACATGCGACGACGGCATCACCCACCGTCGGCAAGACGCGCCGCAGCCGCAGCGGATCATGATCACGCCTGCGACGGACGCCCTGCCCGGCACCGAACACAAGCTGGTGCTGATCACCGGCATCTCGGGATCGGGCAAGTCGGTGGCGCTGCATGCGCTCGAAGATGCAGGCTACTTCTGCGTCGATAACCTGCCGCCCGAGCTGATGCGCGACTTCATTCGCGTTGAGCGCTCGCACAACGGCGGCATTCGCCGTGTCGCGGTCGCCGTCGACGTCCGAAGTGCGGACTCGTTGCCGCACTTGCTGCCGTTGATCGATGAGCTGCGTGGCGAAGGCGTGGCCATCCAGTCGCTCTTTCTCGACGCCAGCACCGAGGCGCTGGTGCGGAGATTCTCTGAAACACGGCGGCCGCACCCGCTCACGGCCGAGTCTGCCGGCGGTGACGCCAAGCGGGCGCTGATCGAGGCCATCGATCTCGAACGCGAACTGCTGGCCGATATGCGCGAAGTCTCCACCGTCATCGACACCAGCCAGTTGCGCTCGGCGCAACTGCGCCTGTGGGTGCGCCAGGCCGTCGCCGCACCACGCACGGCGCTGACGTTGGTGTTCGAGTCCTTCGCCTTCAAGCACGGCGTGCCGCTCGACGCCGACTACGTGTTCGATCTGCGCGTCCTGCCCAACCCGCACTACGTCCGCGAGCTGCGCCCGCTCAACGGCCGCGACGCTGCGGTGGCGGCGTACCTTGAGGCGCAACCCGAGGTCGGCGAGATGCTGGCGCAGATCGAAGCCTTCCTGGCACGCTGGCTTGACGCCTTCATTGACGACCAGCGCAGTTATCTCACGGTGGCTGTGGGCTGCACCGGCGGCCAGCATCGTTCGGTGTACTTCGCCGAGCAACTCGCGGTGCGCTTTGCCGCGCGCGCCGCCACGTTGGTGCGCCACCGCGAGCAGGACGCCCGCGAGTGACGCCGGCGCTCGAGGCGGCGCCGTTCGAGGTGCCGCTGTTCCCGCTACAATGCGTGCTCTTCCCCGGCGCGTTGCTGCAACTCAAGGTCTTCGAGGCCCGTTACCTCGATTTGGTTGGCCGCTGCCTGCGCGGGAGTGCACCGTTCGGCGTGGTCTGCCTGCGCCAGGGCGCGGAGGCAGGCCGTGAGGCCGTGCGCTTCGAGCGTGAGGGCGTGCTGGCGCGGATTGACGATGTTGACGCCGAACAGGTCGGGATCCTGCAGCTTCGCTGCCGCGGTGTCCAGCGCTTTGCGATCGACGGCGAACCGCGCCGGCACAGCGACGGCCTGTGGCTCGCCGATGCCAGGCTGTTGCCTGACGACGAGGTGGCGGCACCCGAGGCCGCGCTGCGGCCGACGGTGCAGGCCCTGGTCAGCACGATTGGCGCGTTGAAGGAGAAAGGCAACACGCCCTTCATCGAGCCCTACCGCTTTGAAGACGCCGGCTGGGTGGCTAACCGCTGGTGCGAGATCCTGCCGATCCCTCTGGCTGCCAAGCATCGGCTGATGGTCTTGCCCGAACCCCAGTTGCGCCTGCGCCTGGTCGATGAGTATCTGCGCGGCAAGGGGCTGGTCTAGCGCCAACGCATGTGGAGCCGGCTGTGCGGCCGGGCCCTAGGTTGCAACGAGCAGCTTGCGCACCGGCGCGGGCAGGCCCAGCTCGAGGGCCTGCTCCAGGGTGAACCAGCGCCCCGCCGGCAACGCAGATTCCAGTGCCGCGCGGCGCGCGCCTGAGAACCGCGCGGGCAGCCGGTGCCGCCAGGGCTGCAGGTGCCAGTCGAAGTGCGTCAGCGCATGGTCGATGGCGACCAAGGGCTCGCCGCGTCCCGGCCAGTCGACTGCCCGCGCCCTCAACTCGTCGAGGGCGGTGTACAGCGGCAATGCCCACAGGCCCGCCCACACGCCGGGCGCCGGCCGCTGCACCAGCCACAGGCGATCGCCTTCGCTGAGCCACAACATCGCGTTGCTGCGCTGCGTGCGCTTCAAGCGCCGCGTCTTTACGGGGTAGCGCTCGGGCGCACCCTGGCGATGGCCGACGCACAGTGCCTGCAGCGGGCAGGCCGGGCACTGCGGCCGCCGCGCGCTACACAGCGTGGCCCCCAGATCCATCAACCCCTGGGTGTAGGCCTCGATGCCGGTCGCCGGCAGCAGCGCATCGGCTTGCTGCCACAGAGCGCGCTCATGGGCCGCCAGCGCAAGGTCCTCGGCAAAACCGAGGGCACGTGTCAGTACGCGTTTGACGTTGCCATCCAGGATTGCGGCGCGTTCGCCAAAACAGAAGACAGCGATCGCCGCCGCCGTGCTGCGACCAATGCCGGGCAGTTCGGCCAATGCCGCGGCGCTCTGCGGGAAGACTGCAGCGTGTTCGGCCACCAGCACCTGTGCACAACGGTGCAAGTTGCGCGCCCGGCTGTAGTAGCCCAGGCCGCTCCACAGCGCCAGCACATCGTCGAGCGAGGCGGCGGCCAGCGCGCGCACGTCGCCAAATCGGGCCAGGAATCGCGCGTAATAGTCGAGCACGGTCGCGACCTGCGTCTGCTGCAACATGATTTCGGACAGCCAGACGCGGTAGGGATCGCGGCTGCCCTGCCAGGGCAGGTTGTGGCGGCCATGGTGCTGCTGCCACTCGATCAGCCTGGCCGCCAGCGGGTTGTTGGATCGCCTGCGGGACGGCGCCGGGCCGCGGCGCGTCACGCCGCAGCGCTGCGCGGGCTGACCAGCGAAAGTGCTGGTGGCATGCGTGGCGGCGCAGCATCGCCCGGGGGCAAAGGCGCTTGTGCGGCCTCGTTCAACGCTGCCGTGAACCCTCGCACCCGGCCCGCCAGATGCTGCCAGCGCGCATCCTGCGACTCCAGGTCGCCAATCCGGTGGTCCAGGTCGCCGGCTGCGGCCTGGATCCGCTCCAGACCGTCGCGCCGGCGCTTGAAGCCGCGACGCCGGTCGCGCAATTGCGAGTCAACCAGGTTGGAGGCCGACTTGTGCCACAACTCAACCTCGCCGCTAGCGTTCTCAAAAGCCATGCGCAGCTTGGAGACCAGCATGCGCCGGAACTGTTCCATAAAACGCGGTTCGGCCAGCCGCAGCGCCTGCGACAGCCCTAGGTACTGGGCATAGCTGCGCTCGATCAGTGCCAATTCGCGGTCGCAGCGCTCAAGCAAGGGCAGCCGGTTCAGCGACAGCGCGAAACCGAATTCGCTGTTGAGTTGGCGAAAGCTCGCCTGCAACATTTCGTTGATCTCCTCGCCGCGCGCGCGCGCCACGCCGATTCGGGCGCGCAGCCGCGCGCACAGGGCGATGAAGGCCTTCTTGGCGCCAAGATTGAACAGTGTGGCGCTGGCCTCGCGCTGCATCCGCGCCACTTCGTCGCGCAACTCGTCGCTCGACAGCCCGACAAGCAACTCGCGCAGCATGCGTGCATGCACGACGCGCAACGCCGCCAGGCGTTCGGTACAGCGTTCGAACTCGTGCATCTCGACATCGACGCGCTCGATCATCACCTGCACCTTGCCGCCGCTCTTGCCGCGCAGGCCACGCAGCTCGAGCATTTGCTCGGCAACCAGGCGGCGCTGGTCGGCCAGACGCCGCGTTGCCTGGTGCTCGACCGCCTGCGCGGTGTCGGCGACCATCCGCTCGATCACCTCGCGGCGGCGCGGCAGCAACTGCGTGACCAGCGCATCTTCCAGCGCCGGCAAGCCGCTGGCCTCCAGAGCGCCGACGTCGCCGTCGATGCGACCGGCAAGCGCCTGCCGCGCCGAGAGCGGAAAGACGCGGTCACGGCCGACCTCCAGCGTCATCGCGGCGTTGCGGCACTGCTGCTCGATCTGCCCGCGCACGACCTGATCCGACAGCAGCGGGTCGGCCAGCGCATCGACCTTGTTGAGCACCACGAAGCGCGTCATCGACTGACCGCCTAGGTGGTCCCGCCAGACGGCGAGGTCGGACTTGGTCACCCCCGTGTCGGCACCGAGGATGAAGACCACGGCGTGGGCGGCCGGCAGCAGCGACAAGGTCAGCTCCGGCTCGGCACCGATCGCGTTCAGGCCCGGCGTGTCGAGCACCACCAGCCCGCGCTTGAGCAGCGCGTGCGGGTAATTGATGGCCGCGTGGCGCCAGGCCGGCACCTCGACCAGGCCTTCGGCAAGCACCGGCGGGTTGTCCGCGGGCGTGTCGTCGTGCCACAGGCCCAGCGCGCGCGCAGTGTCGACGCTGACCGCCTTGGTTCGCGTGACCTCGGTCAGCGCCTCGGCCAGGCGATCGGGGGACTCGGCGTCCAGGCGCACCCGGGTCCACAGCTCGGGCCGGTCGCGCAGGTCGGCCAGCGACTGCGCCTCCAGACGGGTGTCGATCGGCAGCAGCGCCAGCAGCGCGGGGGTATTGGGCTCGTAGCCCAGCTCGACCGGGCACATCGTCGTGCGCCCCGGCGTGGCCGGCAGGATGCGCCGGCCGGTGTCGGCAAAGAGGATGGCATTGATCAGCTCGGACTTGCCGCGCGAGAACTCAGCCACGAAGGCCACGCACAGGCGGTCCGATGCCAGGCGTTCACGCAGCGCGCCGAGGTTGCGCTCGCAGGCATCGTCCAGCAGGTCATGGTCGAGCAGAAAGCGCGACAGATCCGTGGCTTGGCGGTCGAGGCCACGGCGCCACACGGCGAGGGCGTCAAGTTGACCGGCGAGGGAGAGTTCCATGCAGGATAGCCTGGGTGCGATCGAACGGCGTCAATCTAGCGCCAAGCCATCGTAGCGCAAGGGGCGGCGGCGCCGCAGCAGGCGATACATCTGCTGACAGCGCAGGGCAACAGCCCGTGCAGCTTGTCGCTAAAAGCGCCGCTGCGGCCTCAGCGCTTCTGGCAGCCTGGACAGAAAAACGTCGAGCGCTGGGCCTGCACGATCCGGCGCACGCTGCTGCCGCAGCGCTCGCAGGGCAGGCCGGCGCGGCCGTAGACATGGGCTTGGCGCTGGTAGGCGCCATCGATGCCATGGGCGTCGCGGAAGTCGCGCAACGATGAGCCCCCCAGTTCGAGCGCGCGGGCCAGGATCGAGCGCAGGCTGGCCAGCAGGCGTTCCGCTCGCGGCCGCGACACCTGGCAGCAGCGCATGCGCGGGTCGATGCCTGCGGCAAACAGCGCTTCGCAGGCGTAGATGTTGCCGGCGCCGACGACGACTTCGCCGGCCAACAAGGCCGGCTTGACCGGCGCGCGCCGCCTGTGCAGCGCGGCATGAAAGGCAGCGGGCGTCAGCGCCTCGTCGAAGGGCTCGGGGCCGAGCCGCGACAGCAGCGTCGCCGCAGGTGCCGCATCGACGGCCGCAGACCAGACCACAGCGCCGAAGCGGCGCGGGTCAGTCAGCCGCAGCGCACCCTGCGAGGTGAGGAGATCGAAGTGGTCATGCTTACCCGCTGGTGAGAGTGCTGCGGTGTCGGTGAACGCCAGGGATCCGGACATGCCTAAATGCAGCAGCAGGCCGCCGGAATGGCCCGGCGCCTGAGCTGCCAACGGCAACCACAGGTACTTTCCGCGCCGCGTGACCAGGCCCACCGTGCGCCCGACCAAACTCGCCGGGCGGCAGCCTAACGGCCAGCGCAAGGGCGCGCCCACGCGCACCGAGATCACCCGTGCGCCAACAATGCGCTCGGCAAAGCTGCGGCGCGTGACTTCTACCTCGGGCAATTCGGGCATGACGGCGATGATAGGAGGCCCGGCATTGAACGCCGGTGCGACGGCGTGCTCCAACGCGTTGCCTAGAATGCCTGGAATCGCGAAGGAATCCGATGCCCGCTGCCGCCAATCACCGTCTTCGCGCCTTGCACGCCCGCAGATTGCTCGCGTTGGCCACGTCGGCGCTGACGATGACGACCGCATTGGCGCAGTCGCCCGGCGCGCCGCCTCCGGCGCTCACGACGGCCGAGACAGCGGAGCGTCCACGCTCGGCACTCGACGCACCGCTGTTCTACCAACTGCTGATTGGCGAGATTGCGCTGAGCACTGGCGAAGCGGGCAATGCCTATTCGGTGCTGCTGGATGCGGCGCGGCGCACGCGCGACGAGACTCTCTTCAAACGCAGCGTCGATGTCGCGCTGCAGGCGCGCGCGGGTGACCAGGCGCTGACAGCGGCCCGCGCCTGGCGCCAAGCGTTGCCGCAGTCGCTGGAAGCCCTGCGCTACGAACTGCAGTTGCTGGCGGCGCTGAATCGCAGCACCGAACTGGCCGAGCCGCTGAAGCTGCTGCTGGCGCGCACGTCCGAAGGCGAGCGCGCTGCCACCATCGCGACGCTGCCGCGGCTGTTCCAGCGCGCCAGCGACAAGCGCCAGGCCGCCAGCCTGGTTGAGGACCTGTTGCAGCCCTACACCCTGCCCCCCCACGCGAGCGCCGTGCGCACTGCCGCGCGCGTCGCCACGGGTCGCGCATGGTGGCAGGCGGCCGACACGCCGAGGGCGTTGGCGCAGGCAGAACGCGCGCTGGCCGACGAGCCCGCAGCGTCGGGCGCCATGCTGCTGGCACTCGACTTGATGGGCACGTCACCCGACGCCGAGAAACTGGTCGCGACTTACTTGCAGCAGCCGGGTGCCGAATTGCCGATGCAACTGGCCTATGTGCGCGCACTCAGCGCCGCACAACGCTATGTCGATGCGATCGCTCAACTGCAGATCGTCACGCGCAACAAGCCCGACCTGCCCGCGCCCTGGCTCAGCCTGGGCGCGCTGCAGCTTGAGCTGCGCCAGCTGCGAGACGCCGACATCTCGCTGCAACGTTTTCTGGCCGCACACGCCGCAGCCGCCGCAGCGCCTGCTGCGACAGGGGCCGACGACGACGACGACGACGACAGCAGTCGCGGCAACGACGGCGGCCTGACCCAGGCCTGGCTGATGCTCGCCCAGGGGGCCGACCAGCGTGGCGACGCCAAGGCCGCCACTGCCTGGCTCGACAAGATCGACAACCCGCAGCGCGCACTCGAAGTGCAGACCCGCCGCGCGATGCTGCTGGCGCGTCAGGGAAAAATGCGCGAAGCGCGCGCGCTGGTGCAGCAGGTGCCTGAGCGCCGGCCCGAGGACGCTCGTGCCAAGCTGCTGGCCGAGAGCCAGGTGCTGCGCGAGGTCAAGCGCTGGAACGACGCGCATGCCGTGTTGGTGGTCGCCAGCGAACGATTCCCCGGCGATGCCGATCTGCTCTACGAGCAGGCGATGATGGCCGAGAAGCTGCAGCGCATCGACGAGATGGAGCGGGTGCTGCGCAAGGTGATCGAGATCAAGCCGGACCATCACCACGCCTACAACGCCCTGGGCTATTCGCTGGCCGATCGCAGCCAGCGCCTGCCTGAAGCGCAGACACTGATCAAGAAGGCCCTCGAACTGGCCCCTGGCGATCCTTTCATCACCGACAGCCTGGGCTGGGTCGAGTACCGGCTCGGCAATCGCGCAGAGGCGCTGCGGCTGCTGCGCCAAGCCTATGCTTCGCGACCCGACGCCGAGATCGCCGCCCACCTGGGTGAAGTGCTTTGGATGACCGGCGCGCGCGACGAGGCACGCCGCGTCTGGCGTGAAGGCCGCGAGCGCGACGCCGCCAACGAAGTGCTGCGCGAGACCTTGACACGTCTTCAGGTCAAGTTGTGACTCTCAGTGCGGCGCGGCTCGCCGCAGGAGCGCTGCTGCTCACGCTGGCTGCCTGCGCCACCGCACCTCCGCGCCCTGCGCCCGACCTTGTGGGCCGCCTGGCGGTGCGCATCGAAGCCCATGCAGGCCAGCCGGCGCGCAGCTTCAGCACGCAGTTCGCGTTGCGCGGCGACGCCCAGTCCGGCAGCCTGCAGTTGACAACACCGCTGGGCAGCACGGCCGCGCAGGCGCGCTGGCAGCCCGGCTTGGCCGAGTTGACGACACCCGAAGGCACGCGCCGCTTCGCCGACCTGGACACCTTGGCCGAAGACTTGCTGGGCCAGGCGTTGCCGTTGGCCGCATTGATCGACTGGCTGCGCGGACGCGCCTGGCCTGGCGCGCCCAGCGCAGCCCGAGACGGCAGTTTCGAGCAACTCGGCTGGCGCATCGACCTGTCGCGCTTCGTCGAAGGCTGGGTGGTCGCCGGGCGCGACACCGCGCCGGCGCTGTCGGTTCGCGCGCGACTGGAGCGACCCGAATGAGTCTGCGCGCGCTGTATGAGGTACCGGCACCGGCCAAGCTGAACCTGTTCCTTCACGTGGTGGGGCAGCGCGCCGATGGCTACCACTTTCTGCAGTCGGTGTTCGTGTTGATCGACTGGGCCGACACGCTGCATTTCGAGCATCGCAGCGACGGCAGGTTGCAGCGGCACGACCTGGGCATGGCCTTGCCTGCCGAAGACCTGACACTCAACGCCGCCCGCCTGCTGCAGGCCGAGAGCGGCACGCCGCAGGGTGCGGACATCTCGATCGACAAGCGCGTCCCCTGGGCCGCCGGCCTGGGCGGCGGCAGCTCCGACGCGGCCAGCACGCTGCTGGCCTTGAACCGCTTGTGGGGCCTGGGATGGTCACGCGAACGGCTGCTGCCGCTGGCAGCGCGCTTGGGCGCCGATGTGCCTTTCTTCGTTGGCGGCCATAACGCGTTTGTCCAAGGTATTGGGGAGCAGTTGACGCCTGTGGCCGTGCCGCGCCAATGGTTGGCTGTCCTCAAACCCGCCGCCGGGCTGGCCACACGGGAGGTCTTCACGCACCCCGCCCTGGTCCGCAATACGCCGGCTGCTACAATCTCCGGCTTTCTTGCAGACGCAGCAAAACCCGGGTTTTGGGCAAATGAGTGGGGCCAGGGCTACGGTCGAAATGACCTGCAGCCGCCGGCCGAAACCTGTTGCCCCGAAGTCGCCCAGGCTGCCGAGTGGCTGGTTCGCCACTTCGGCAACAGCCGAATGACGGGCTCGGGCAGCGCGGTGTTTGCGAGGAATGGCATGGACGACCAAGCTTTGGCGGCATGGCCGGTGGATGGGCAAGCCCTTCCGCCGGGCTGGGTCGGTCGCATGTGCCGCAGCCTGGAACAGCATCCGTTGCTGGACTGGTCCGGCTGAACCAGTTTTGAGGAAGTGGCGCAAGCCGCTTGCCTGTGTAGGGGAGTCGCCAAGTTGGTCAAGGCATCGGATTTTGATTCCGACATGCGAGGGTTCGAGTCCTTCCTCCCCTGCCAAACTCTTGGCCTAGCGATCCACCAACCCTGACCCGCCGACCGCCCTCGAAAGCCACCACCGTGCTGTTCAACACCGTGCTGTTCACCGGCAATTCCAACCCGGCGCTGGCCCAGGAGATCGCCTCGCACCTGGGGGTCGAGTTGGGCAAGGCCACGGTTGGCCGGTTCTCCGACGGCGAAGTCCTCGTCGAGTTGCACCAGAACGTGCGCGCCCGCGATGTCTTCGTGGTCCAGTCGACCTGCGCGCCAACCAACGAGAACATCATGGAGTTGCTGATCATGGTCGATGCGTTGAAGCGCTCCAGTGCGCGCCGCATTACCGCCGTGATCCCCTACTTCGGCTACGCCCGCCAGGACCGCCGGCCGCGCAGCACGCGGGTGCCGATCAGCGCCAAGGTGGTGGCCAACTTGCTCGCGACCGTGGGTGTCGAACGTTTGCTGACGATGGATCTGCATGCCGACCAGATCCAGGGCTTCTTCGACATGCCGGTCGACAACATCTATGCCTCGCCGGTCCTGCTGACCGACCTGAAGAGCAAGAACTACCGAGACCTGATCGTGGTCTCGCCCGACGTCGGCGGCGTGGTGCGCGCGCGCGCCTTGGCCAAGCAGGTGGGCTGCGACCTGGCCATCATCGACAAGCGCCGCTCAGCGGCCAACGTCTCCGAAGTGATGCATGTGATCGGCGAGGTCGATGGCCGCAACTGCGTGATCATGGACGACATGATCGACACCGCCGGCACCCTGGTGAAGGCGGCCGAGGTGCTGAAGGAGCGCGGCGCAAAGAGCGTCTACGCCTATTGCACGCATGCCGTGTTCTCGGGACCAGCCATCGAGCGCATCAAGGCGTCGGCGCTTGACGAGGTGGTGATCTGCAACACGATCCCGCTGAGCGATGTTGCCATGGCCTGCAAGAAGATCCGCCAGTTGTCGGTGGCCTTCCTGTTTGCCGAGACGATCCGGCGCATTTCCGACGGCGAATCGGTGACCTCGCTGTTCGCGGAGCAGAACAATAATTTCTAGATGGAAGAGCGGGCCGCCGTTGGCGTCCCTTTTCTTGTTGGGTCTTTGTTGACCCCTTACCCAGAGCCCTGGTCGCGGGGCTCTCACTTTTGGAGTGAAAACCATGAAATTCGTCGCCTATGAGCGTACGTTGCAGGGGACCGGAGCGAGCCGCCGCCTGCGCCTGACCAACAAGGTGCCAGGCATCGTATATGGGGCGGGCACGCCAGCCATGATCGAGCTCGACCACAACGCGCTGTACTTCGCGTTGAAGAAGGAAGCCTTCCACTCCTCGCTGCTCGAGATGGAAGTCGGCGGCAAGACCGAGACGGTCCTGCTGCGCGACTTCCAAATGCATGCCTGGAAGCAGATCGTGCTGCATGTGGACTTCCAGCGCGTCGACGAGAAGACGCGGATCACGAAGAAGGTGCCGCTGCACTTCATCAACGAAGAAGAGTCGCCGGCCGTTAAGACCGACAAGTGCCTGATCAGCCATGTCGTCACCGATGTCGAGGTCCAGTGCCTGGCCGCGCATCTGCCCGAGTTCATCACCGTCGACTTGGCCGCAGTGATCAAGGGTCAATCGCTGCATGTGAGTGACCTGGTGCTCCCCAAGGGAGTCAAGGTCGTCACACACGGCAAGAAGAACCCGGTCGTTGCTGCAGTGACGGTGCCCCGGGTCGAGGCCGAAGAAGAAGTCGTCGCTGCGCCGGTCATCGCCGCCGTGCCGGCCGCGACCAAGGCCAAGAAGACCGAGAAGCAAAACAAGAAGTGATCCTTGGCCGATGCCGCAACGGGCCCCGCGAAAGCGGGGCCTTTTGCTTTCTGACGCCCCTTATCATCGAAGCAACATGACGATTCGACTGCTGGTCGGCCTGGGCAACCCTGGCCCCGAGTACGCCGCCACGCGGCACAACGCCGGCTTTTGGTGGATCGATGCAGTGGCCGCCAAGCTCGGTGCCCAGCTGACCTTCGATCGCAGCTACCACGGCCGGGTGGCGCGGGTCAGCCGTGCGGGGAGCGAACCGCTGTGGCTGGTCGAGCCGCAGACCTTCATGAATCTGTCAGGTAAATCCGTGGCCGCGCTGGCGCGATTTTTCAAGATTGCGTCCGACGAGATCCTGGTTGCGCACGATGAACTCGATCTGTTGCCCGGTCAGGTCAAATTGAAACAAGGCGGCAGCCATGCCGGCCACAACGGGCTGAAGGACATCGTGGCCCATCTCGGCAGCGGCGACTTCTGGCGGCTACGCCTGGGCATCGGTCACCCTGGCGTCAAGGCCGAGGTCATCGACTATGTGCTCAGAAAACCCTCGCAGGAACATCGCGAGGCGATCCATCAGTGCATCGATAGAACGCTGGCCAGCCTCGAGCTGCTGCTGGCCAGCGATATGGAGCGCGCGATGATGAAAGTACACAGCAAGCCACCACGGCCCAAGCCGGCCGGCCCTCACTGACCCTAAGGGAGTCGCCCCATGACAACACAGATCCGGCTCGGCGCGATGCTGGCCACGGCCGCACTGCTGCTCGCCGCTCCCATGCCCGCCAGCGCCGCCAGCGCCGCCACGCAAAAGGTCTACCGCTGCGGTCCTGACGGTCGCATCTACTCGCAAACGCCGTGCAAGGACGGCTACGAGATCGACGCCGCGGACAAGCGCAGCGCCGAGCAACGCAGGGCCGCCGAGGACGTCGTCAAGCGCGAAGAGAAGATGGCCGAGAAGATGAGCCGCGAGCGACAGGCCAATGAAGCCGCGGCAGCCAAACAAGGTGCCAGCACGATCGTCAACCCGGCCGCGACCAAGCCTGCGGCCTCAGCTCGCGCAGCGACTAAAGCCGCCTCCGCCGCATCAATGAAGAAGCCCGCGGCCACGAAGGACGCTGGCGCCAAGAGCGTCAAACAACCCTAGGCGGCGCCCGGTTCGGCAGCCTCCAACTGCAGGCTGCGGTACTTGGCCCACAGGCTTTGATTCGATTCGACATGCTGCGGGTGCAGAGGGATGCAGGCCACGGGGCAAACCTGCACGCATTGAGGCGCGTCGAAATGGCCGACGCATTCGGTGCAGCGCGAAGGTTCGATCTGGTAGTAGTCCGCGCCCATCGAGATCGCCTGGTTCGGGCATTCGGGCTCGCAGACATCGCAGTTGATGCACTCGTCGGTGATCATCAACGCCATACGGCCTACTCGCGCGGCGTCTGTGCCGCGCGCTCCTTCAGTTTTTCGAGCACCAAGGGTGCCACGAAGTTGGAGACATCACCGCCCAAGGTGGCAATCTCGCGCACGAAGGTGCCGCTGATGTACTGGTACTGGTCGCTCGGCGTCAGAAACAGCGTCTCGACCTCGGGCATCAGTTGCCGGTTCATGCCGGCCATCTGGAACTCATACTCGAAGTCGCTCACCGCGCGCAGCCCGCGCACCACCACCTTGCCCTTGTGGCTGACCACGAAATCGCGCAGCAGGCCGCGAAAAGACAGCACCTCGACATTGGCATACGGCGCCGCCAGCGTGCGCGCGATGTCGAGCCGCTCGTCGATGTTGAACATCGTGCGCTTGTGATGCCCTGCCGCCACCGCGACGATCAGGCGCTCGAACAGGCGGCTGGCGCGCGCCATCAGATCCTGATGGCCGAGCGTCATCGGGTCGAAGGTGCCGGGGTAGACGGCAGTCAGGCGGGTCGCAGAGGTCACTGCACAGGCTCCTGAAGCGCCGCGAGTTTAGCCCCCAAGACGCCTGCGGCGTCGGCCCCCCAGGGGGCGTCGCCCGCCCTTCGACCTCGCTCAGGACAGGCTTGGGGCGGCCCGGCGCGGGCTAGCCTTGCTCATGAAGGAAGAGGTGCGCATGCACTGCGCCGGCGCGCAGGTGGCGGTGGCGCGTGAAGCCCGCCGGGGCTTGCGTGAACTCGCGCGGCGCTTCGAGGTAGAGGAATCCACCAGGACTCAGGGTCGGTGCCGCCGCAGCCAGCACGGCGTCGAGCACTTCCGCGTCGAACGGCGGGTCGAGCAACACCAGCTCGAAACGGCCCGGCGCGCAACGCGACAACCACGCCAGCGCGTCGGCTCCGATGACCTGCACCGCATCGGCCCCGAGCCGCGCCTTGACCTCGGCCATGCCGCGCAACAGCACTGCATCGCGCTCCAGCAGCAACACTTCGGCCGCGCCGCGCGATGCGGCCTCGAAGCCGAGCGCCCCGCTGCCGGCAAAGGCGTCGAGCACGCGCCATCCCGTGAGGTCCTGGCCGAGCCAGTTGAACAGCGTCTCGCGAACCCGGTCGGGCGTTGGACGCAGGCCCGGCCGATCGGGCACCGGCAACTTGCTGCGCCTCCACTGGCCGCCGATCAGGCGAACTTCGCCCGCCGGGCCGGCGCTGCGACCGCCGCCCTGGCGCGTCACAGGCGAACCGCGATGCCGTCTCGCGCCAGCAGCGCCTTGGCCTGGCCGACGGTGAACTCGCCGTAGTGAAAGATGCTGGCCGCCAGCACCGCGTCGGCGCCGCCGATGCGGATCCCGTCGCTCAGGTGCTCGAGCGCCCCGACGCCGCCCGAGGCGATCACCGGCACCGGCACCGCGTCGCTGACGGCGCGGGTGAGTTCGAGGTCAAAGCCGCTCTTGGTGCCGTCGCGGTCCATGCTGGTGAGCAGGATCTCGCCGGCACCCAGCTCGGCCATTCGCGCGGCCCAGGCCACGGCGTCCAAGCCGGTGTCGTAGCGCCCGCCGTGCGTGTAGACATGCCAGCCACCACCCGCCTGGCGCTTGGCATCGATGGCGACCACGATGCACTGCGCGCCGTATTTGTCGCTGGCCTCGCGGATCAACTCGGGCCGCGCGACCGCCGCCGAGTTGAAGCTGACCTTGTCGGCGCCGGCGTTGAGCAGGCGCCGCACATCGGCCACGCTGCGCACACCGCCGCCGACCGTGAGCGGAATGAAGACCTGCGAGGCCACGGCTTCGATGATCGGCAGGATCAGGTCGCGGCCGTCGCTGGTGGCTGTGATGTCCAGGAAGGTGAGCTCGTCCGCGCCCTGCTCGTTGTAGCGCGCCGCGATCTCCACCGGGTCGCCGGCATCGCGCAATTCGACGAAGTTGACGCCCTTGACGACGCGCCCGCCAGTGACGTCCAGGCAGGGAATGATGCGTTTGGCGAGCATGCGCTGGACGAAGCTCAGACGGACTCGCCGCCCAGTTCGTCGGCACGCCGCTGCGCCGCGCTGAAGTCCAGCGTGCCGTTGTAGATCGCGCGGCCGCAGATCACGCCGCTGACGCCCTCGCTCTCGATGGCACACAGGCCCTCGATGTCGGCCATGCCCGCCAGGCCGCCCGAGGCGATGACCGGAATCGTCAGCGCCTGCGCCAGCTTGAGTGTGGCCTCGATGTTGATGCCGGTCAGCATGCCGTCGCGACCTATGTCGGTGTAGATCACGGCCTCGACGCCGTAGTCCTCGAACTTCTTGGCCAGGTCGATGACCTCGTGGCCGGTGAGTTTGCTCCAGCCGTCGGTAGCGACCTTGCCATCCTTGGCGTCCAGGCCGACGATGATGTGGCCGCCGAACGCCGTGCAGGCATCGCGCAGGAAGCCCGGGCTCTTGACCGCGGCGGTGCCGATGATCACGTAGCTCAAGCCGTCGTCGAGGTAGCGCTCAATGGTGTCGAGATCACGCAGACCGCCGCCGAGTTGCACCGGAATCTCGTCACCGACAGCACGAATGATGGACTTGACCGCTGCCTCGTTGACTGGCTTGCCGGCGAAGGCGCCGTTCAGGTCGACCAGGTGCAGCCTCCGCGCGCCGGCCGCAACCCAGCGCCGCGCCATGGCTGCTGGGTCTTCGCCGAAGGTCGTGGACGCCTTCATGTCGCCCTGTTCGAGGCGCACGCAGTGACCGTCCTTGAGATCGATCGCGGGTATCAGCAGCATGGTGAGCGATGGGCAGGTGAACTACGGCTTCCAGCCGAGGAAGTTACGGTACAGCTTCAGCCCGTCGGCGGCACTCTTCTCAGGATGGAACTGGGTGGCAAAAATATTATCCCGCGCCAAGGCTGAGGTAAAGGGCGCGCCGTAGTCGGTGAGCCCGGCGCTGTGGCGCGCGTCCGACGGTTCGGCGTAGAAACTGTGCACGAAGTAGAACCAGGCGCCGTCAGGCACGCCCGCCCACATCGGATGCGGCTGCGCCTGCCGGACCCGGTTCCAGCCCATCTGCGGCACCTTGTAGCGGCTGCCGTCGGGCTGCAACGCGCCTGCGAGGTCGAAGCGCCTGACGCGGCCCCTGATGAGCCCGAGCCCTGGCGTGTCCTGCTCTTCGCTGTGCTCTAGCAGCATCTGCATGCCCACGCACACGCCCAGCAGCGGCTTGGTCTGCGCTGCTTCGAGCACGGCCTGCTTCAACCCGGAGTCGGCGAGTTCGCGCATGCAGTCGCGCATCGCGCCCTGCCCTGGCAGCACCACGCGCTCGGCCGCGCGCACGGCCTCGGGCCGCGCAGTGACGATCACTTCGAGGCCGCTGCCCTGCGCCACATGCATCACCGCCTGCGACACCGAGCGCAGATTGCCCATGCCGTAGTCAACGACGGCCACCGATCTCGTCATGTTTCAAGCAGACGCCGTGGATCCGGCTTCGCCGGTCAACCGGCGTGCCTTGCAGGCCGCATGGCCGCAGGACGCGGCCATCCCTCGGCCCGTCCAAGCCGACGCGGGTCGGCTCGGAGCCGCGGGCCTCGGCCCCCTTGAGGGGGAGGCGCCGAAGGCGCTTCGGGGGTGGGCCATGTCAAAGGCTGCCTTTGGTCGAGGGGATCACACCCACGCTGCGCGCATCGAGGGTCAGCGCCATGCGCAGCGCGCGGCCGAAGGCCTTGAACACCGTCTCGCACTGGTGGTGCGCGTTGTCGCCCTTGAGGTTGTCGATGTGCAGGGTGACCAGTGCGTGGTTGGCAAAGCCCTGGAAAAACTCGTAGGTCAGCTGGGTGTCGAAGCCGCCGACCATGCCGCTCTTGAACGGCACCTGCATATGCAGGCCAGGGCGGCCGGAGAAATCGACCACGACCCGCGACAGCGCCTCATCGAGCGGCACGTAGGCGTGGCCGTAGCGCGTCAGCCCGGCCTTGTCGCCAACGGCCTGGGCCACCGCCTGACCGATCGTGATGCCCACGTCTTCCACGGTGTGATGGCCGTCGATGTGCAGGTCGCCCTGGGCATCGATCTCGAGGTCGATCAGGCCGTGGCGTGCCACCTGGTCGAGCATGTGGTCGAAGAAACCGATGCCGGTGGCGAGCTTGGCGGCACCGCTGCCGTCGAGATCGACGCGCACGCGGATCTGCGTTTCCTTGGTGTTGCGCTGGACTTCAGCGATGCGGTGGGTCGTCATCACGGGCTCGTTGAAAGGGTCTGTTGCAGGGCATCGATCATCAGCCGGTTCTCCTCGGGCGTGCCCACCGTCAGTCGCAGGCAGTTGGCCAACAGCGGGTGCAGGCCGGCAATATGCTTCACCAGCACGCCGCGCGCTTTCAGGCCCTCGAACGCACGCTTCGAGTCTGGCACGCGCACCAGCAGCATATTGGCCTCGCTAGCAAACACCCTCACGCCCGGCAAGGCCGCCAGGGCAGCTGCCAGGCGCGCGCGCTCGGCGCGCAGCAGCGTTGCCTGCTCGGCAAACACGTCGGCATGTTCAAGCGCGAACAGCGTGGCCTCGGCATTGAGCACGCTGACGTTGTACGGTGGCATGACCTTCTCGATCTGCTCGATCAGCGCGGCCGCCCCGGCCAGGTAGCCCAGGCGCACGCCGGCCAGGCCGAACTTGGACAGCGTGCGCATCACCAGCACATGCGGCTGCGCGGCCATGCGCTGCATCCAGCTGCGCGAGGAAAACGGCTGGTAGGCCTCGTCGAACACCACCAGTCCGTGCTGCGCACCCACTGCGGCCACGATGCGGTCGATCATGGCGTCGTCGAACAGATTGCCGGTCGGGTTGTTCGGATAGGCGATGTAGGTCAGCGCCGGGCGCTCGCGCTCGATCGCCGCCAGCATCGCCGCCTCGTCGAGCTCGAAGTCGGCCGTCAAAGGCACACCCACGAATCGCAGGCCGCGCAGCCGCGCCGACATCTCGTACATCACGAATCCGGGCAGCGGCGCCAGCACCACCGCCCCGGGCACATCGCAGGCCACCGACAGCAGGTCAATCAGCTCGTCCGAGCCGTTGCCGATGACCACGCGGCAGCCGGCGGGCACGTCGAAGTGCTTAGCCAATGCGGCGGCGACTTCGCCCTTGCCGATCGGATAACGGTTCAGCGCGACGCGCGCCAAGCGCTCGCAGAGCTCGCGCTGCAGTGCCGGCGGCAGGCCGAACGGATTCTCCATCGCGTCGAGCTTGACCATCCCGGCGCTGGGCTGAATGGCATAGCCTGCCGCCGACTGAACGTCCTGGCGGATAGTGTGCGCAATGCGCTCGGGCAGCGGGGTGTGGCTCATCGATTGCCTGGTTTGTCGAGCCGCATTTCTGCCGCTCGCGCATGGGCCTGCAGGCCTTCGCCGTGGGCCAGCTCGGCGGCGATCGGGCCGAGTACCTGGGCACCGGCCTGGCTGACCTCGATGAGGCTGCTGCGCTTCTGGAAGTCGGTGACGCCCAGCGGCGACGAGAAACGCGCCGTGCCCGAGGTCGGCAGCACATGGTTCGGGCCGGCGCAGTAGTCGCCCAGGCTCTCGCTGGTGTAGGCGCCGAGGAAGATCGCGCCGGCATGCATGAGCAGCGGCTCCCAGCGCTGCGGATCGCGGGCACTGACTTCGAGATGCTCGGGGGCGATGCGGTTGCTGAGTTCGCAGGCTTCTTCCATCGAGCGCGTGAGGATCAGCGCGCCGCGCCCGTCGAGCGAGGCGCGGATGATCTTCTCGCGCGGCAGCGTAGGCAGCAGGCGCTCGATGGCGGCGCGCACGGCGTCCAGATAAGCGGCATCGGGGCAGAGCAGCAGGCTTTGCGCCAGTTCGTCGTGCTCGGCCTGCGAGAACAGATCCATCGCCACCCAGTCGGGCTCGGTCGTGCCGTCGGCGATGACGAGGATTTCGCTCGGACCGGCGATCATGTCGATGCCGACCTGGCCGAAGACGCGCTTCTTGGCGCTGGCCACATAGGCATTGCCGGGGCCGGTGATCTTGTCCACGCGCGGGATCGTCGCGGTGCCGTAAGCCAGCGCAGCGACGGCCTGCGCGCCGCCGATCGTGTACGCGCGCTGCACGCCGGCCACATGGGCGGCCGCGAGCACCAGTGCATTGCGCTCGCCGTTGGGCGTGGGCACCACCATCACGAGCTCGGCCACGCCCGCCACCTGCGCCGGCAGCGCATTCATCAGCACGCTGGACGGATACGCCGCCTTGCCGCCGGGGACGTAGATGCCCACGCGGTCGAGCGGCGTGACCTTCTGGCCCAGCAGCGTGCCGTCTTCGTCGCGGTAGTGCCATGAGCGGCCGCAGGCTTCGAGCTGGCGCTCGTGGTAGCTGCGGATGCGCTGCGCGGCGGCCTGCAAAGCACTGCGTTGCGCCGGCGTGATGGCCTCATAGGCCGCGGCCATCTCTTCGCGAGTCAAAGCCAGCGCACTCATCGATGTCGCTGGCAGCGCGTCGAAGCGCTTGGTGTATTCGAGCACCGCGGCATCACCGCGCGCGCGCACATCGGCAACGATCGCGGTCACGCTCGATTCGATCTGTGCATCGGCCTCAATCGACCAATGGCGCAGGCTCGCAAACCGCGCCTCGAAGTCGGCGCTGCGGGTGTCGAGCTGGCGCAGCTGCAGCGTCATGACTTGATCGCTAACTCGATGGCCTCGATCAGCGGCCGGATCGCGTCGCGCTTGAGTTTGAGCGCGGCCTGGTTGACGACCAGGCGCGACGAGATGTCGAGGATCTTCTCGACCTCGACCAGGTGGTTGGCGCGCAAGGTGGCGCCCGACGAGACCAGGTCGACGATGGCATCGGCCAGGCCGGTCAGCGGCGCCAACTCCATCGAGCCATAGAGCTTGATCAGGTCGACGTGCACGCCCTTGTCGGCGAAATGCTGGCGCGCCACACTCGTATATTTGGTGGCCACACGGATGCGTGAACCCTGCTTGATCGCGTTGGCGTAATCGAAATCATCCCGCACGGCCACGCTCATACGGCAGCGTGCGATCTTCAGGTCCAGCGGCTGGTACAGGCCCTCGCCGCTGTGTTCGAGCAGCACATCCTTGCCGGCCACGCCGAGGTCGGCGCCGCCATACTGCACATAGGTCGGCACATCGCTGGCCCGCACCAGCACCACGCGCACGTCGGGCCGGCTGGTGGCCAGGATCAGCTTGCGCGAGGTCTCGGGGTCGTCCAGCAACTCGATGCCGGCACGTTGAAGCAGCGGCAGGCATTCGTCGAGAATGCGGCCCTTGGACAGCGCCAGGGTGATCTGGGGCGCGTTCATCCGGCGACTCGCTCGATGTCAGCACCCAGCGCACGCAGCTTGTCTTCCATGCGGTCGTAGCCGCGATCGAGGTGGTAGATGCGCTCGACCTGGGTCTGCCCATCGGCCACCAGGCCGGCGATCACGAGGCTGGCCGAGGCGCGCAGGTCGGTGGCCATCACGGTGGCGCCCGAGAGCTGAGGCACGCCGTGCACGACTGCCGTATGGCCGTCGATCTCGATCCTGGCGCCCAGCCGCACCAGTTCATTGACATGCATGAAGCGGTTCTCGAAGATCGTTTCATTGATCACGGCGCTGCCCTCGGCGATGCAGTTCACGACCATCAACTGCGCTTGCATGTCGGTCGGGAATGCCGGGTACTCGCTGGTGCGAAAGCCGACCGCCTTGGGCCGGCCATCGGCACGCACGCGAATCCAGTCGACGCCGGCTTCGATCTGCGCCCCGGCTTCGCGCAGCTTGTCGATCAGCGCGTCGAGGTGGTCGGCGCGCGTGCCGCGCAGCGTCACGTCGCCGCCGGCCGCCATCACGGCGCAGAGGAAGGTGCCGGTCTCGATGCGATCGGCAATGATGCGGTGGCCGCCCTTCGTGGCGTGCAATTCGTCGACGCCCTGCACCCGAATGCGGCCGCTACCATGGCCTTCGATCTTGGCGCCCATCGCGATCAGCAACTCGGCCAGGTCGGTCACTTCGGGCTCCTGCGCCGCGTTCTCGAGCAGCGTTTCGCCTTGCGCGAGCGTGGCCGCCATCAGCAGATTCTCGGTGCCGGTGACGGTGACCATGTCGGTGGTGATGCGCGCCCCCTTCAGGCGCTTGGCGTGCGCCACGATGTAGCCATGCTCGACTGCGATCTCGGCGCCCATCGCCTGCAGGCCCTTGATGTGCTGGTCCACCGGCCGCGAGCCGATCGCGCAACCGCCGGGCAGCGAAACCTTGGCCTGGCCCAGCCGTGCCAGCAGGGGTCCCAGCACCAGGATCGACGCGCGCATCGTCTTCACCAGCTCGTAGGGTGCTTCGGGCGTGGTGATTGCCGAGGCGTCCAGCGTCACCGTTTCGGGCGCATCGGCCTGGCGTGCCGCGGCCACACCCATGTTGCGCAGCAACTTGAGCATCGTGGCCACGTCCTGCAGGCGCGGCACGTTTGACAGCGTGAGAGGCTCGGCCGTCAGCAGTGCAGCGGTCAGCTCGGGGAGCGCAGCATTCTTGGCGCCGGCAATCGACACCTCGCCTTGCAGCCGGCGCCCACCGCGGATAAGAAGCTTGTCCATGATCGTCGTCCGTGCGGTGCCGGGCGCTCGCGCTACAAGAGGCGGATGGACGTGCGCTGTTGCCGGCGACGCCAACCGACGCCCGCAGCCCCAGCGCCGCGGGCGGTGGTCAGTGGTGGTGTTGAGCCGGTTGGGCCTCAGCCGTGCGGCTGGCGCGCCATTCGGCAGGTGTCAGCGTCTTCATTGAAAGCGCGTGGATTTGTTCGCGCATTCTATCGCCCAGCGCCGTGTAGACGCGCTGGTGGCGGGCGATGCGCGAGCGGCCCTCGAACTCGGTGGCGACCACGGTGGCGAAGAAATGGCGCCCGTCGCCTTCGACCTCGACATGCTCGCAGGCCAGGCCCGCAGCAATGAAGCTGCGCACCTCGTCGGGCGTGGGGTCGTTCACGTTGGCGGCCATGATGCGTGGATTGTAGGTGGGCGCTGTCGTACATTGCGGCGCAGTGGCCCAGAGCCCGCGAGGCCGCTTCCCTGAGGAGAACCCTGTCACATGAGCATCACACAAATCGTCACCTGGGTCGTGCTGGTCACATTGGCACTGTGGCTGCTGGCGGCCTACAACCGGCTGGTGCGCAGCCGCAACGAGATCGCCAATGCCTTTGCGCAGATCGATGTGCAACTCAAGCGCCGCTATGACCTGATTCCCAACCTGGTCGATGTGGCGCGCAAATATGTGCAGCATGAGCGCGAGACGCTCGAAGCCGTGATCGCCGCGCGCAACACGGCCAAGAGCGCCGGTGACGCGGCGCGCGCCAAGCCGGCGGACGCCGCGCGCATCGGCGCCCTGGCTGGCGCCGAGGGCGCGTTGGCCGGCGCACTGAAGCAACTCGCGGTCATCGTCGAGGCGTACCCCGAGCTGAAGGCAGACGCCAGCCTGCGCGACCTCTCCGAGGAGCTCGGCCACACCGAGAACCGCATCGCCTTTTCGCGCCAGGCCTTCAACGACAGCGTGCTCGACTACAACAACGCCGCCCAGCAGGCGCCGACCAACCTGGTGGCCGGGATCTTCGGCTTCAAACAGGCGGCGATGCTCGAAGCCACCGCCAGCGACGCCGAGCGCAGCGCCGTCCGCGTCACGCTCTAACCAAACCAGGGCGAATGCGCTTTCGCCACCACGCGCGCACGGCCCAGCAATCGACGCTGCGACTGCTCGGCCTGTTCGTGCTGGTGCTGGTCTTGCTGGTGCTGGCAGTCAACGCCGTGCTGGCACTGATCGTCGCCCTCACCTTGCCGTTCCTGCGCGGCTGGCCGACCTACTTCTTCGAGACCAACACCGCCCTGGTGCTGCTGTTCGTGCTCGGCGGCTGCTGGATCGAGACCGTGCGCCTGCGCGGGGGCGGCCAGCATGTGGCGCGCATGGCCGGCGGCCGCGAAGCGCAGACCACCCCTGGGGGTGACCTGGGTTGGCTCGAGCGGCGATTCGCCCACACCGTGCAGGAGATGGCCATCGCCAGCGGCCACGCCGGCGTACCCGCGGCCTGGGTGCTACCGAAGGACGACGCCATCAACGCCTTTGCCGCCGGGTGGGGTAGCGATGACGCGGTGGTGGCCATCACGCGTGGCGCACTCGAACGCCTGACGCGAGCCGAGTTGCAAGGCGTGGTGGCGCACGAATTCAGCCACCTGGTGCATGGCGACACGCGCCTGAACATGCGCCTGGTGGGACTGGTCTGGGGGCTGCAGATGATCTGGGGCCTGGGGCTCTCGCTGTGGGACGCGAACGAAGACGGTCGCCGTGGCCCCGGCGCCGTGTTCGGCCTGGGCCTGATGGCCGTCGGCTCGCTCGGCTGGGCCGCGGGGCGCTTGTTGCAGGCCGCCGTGAGCCGCCAGCGCGAGTTCCTGGCCGACGCGTCGGCCGTCAAGTACACGCGGGTCGTCGACGGCCTGGGCGGCGCCCTGCGCAAAATCGCCGAGCAGCAGATGCACGGCCGCGCCCGGCTGAAGAGCTCGCATGCCGCCAGCCTGGCCCACCTGCTGCTGGCCAACCGCAGCGCCCCGGCCGGCTGGCGCGCGCTGTGGCACACCCACCCGCCGTTGGAGGAGCGTCTTCGCCGCCTCTACGGGCGCGAGGTGCTGCCGCTGGCGGCCCCGGTGCTCGAAGTCGACACGCAGGAGGCCGAGCCGGTGATGTGCATGGCCGCGAAGCTGCCCCTGAACGCCGCGGCGGCTGGCCACGACGCCAGCCCCGAGGCCCAACGCCACGACGCGCTGCAGGTGCCGGCCTCCTTCGACGCACGCGCTCGCGAACAGGAAGCATTGGCCCGCATCGAGCGCTGGCATGGCCCTGGGGAATGGCAGGCCGCCATGCTCGCGCTGGCCCTGGATCACGATGCGCCCGACGTGCAACGCCGCTGGGCTGCATGGAGCGAAGCCACGGCCGATCTGAGCGTCGCCGCGTCGGTGCAGCGCGAGATTGAAGTGCTGGGCGCGTCCGCACGCCGGCAGGTCTTCACGACCCTGCTGCAGCATGCGCGCAGCGCGTCGCCGCCGCACCGCCGAGCGCTGCACCTCGCGCTGCGGCAGCGCTGGGCAAAGCTGCCGCCCACACCGGCAACGCAATGGCGCGCCCTCGGCCTGAACCTGCTGCTGCGCGAGCGCCGGCCGCCGTCATCGCATGGCGTCGGCGCAGGGTCGCTGGCCCAGCTAGCGGGCGCCGTGCATGCCGCCACCGGCCAACTCGCTCGCACGCTGGGCGTGGGTGCCACTGCGAGCCAAACCTGGCTCAACGTGGCGACACAAACGCTGGCCGAGTACGGCGCTGCGGTACCCCGCGGCCCGGCCGCCGGCCTGGCACCGGCCAGGCCGCTGCGCGATCTGCATCTTGCCTTGCGCGTGCGCCGCCTCGCGCCGATGCAGCGGCCGCTGTTGCTGCGCGCCTGGCTGCAGGCGGCGCAGCAGGCCCGACTGAGCAACCACGCCGGCGCGTGCGATGCGCTGCACCTGGCCTGCCTCGCACTCGATGTACCGCTGCCCGAGTCGCTACAGCGCTGATCAGGTGCGAATCTTGTAGCCCGTGGCCAGCAGTCGCAGCGCGATCGCCGCCACCAGCGCAAAGCTTGAACCCACCACTGCCAGGCTCAACCAGGGTGAGGCGTCGCTGGCGCCGAAGAAGCCGCGCCGGAACCCGTCGATCATGTAGAAGAACGGATTCGCGTGCGACAGGCCGAGCCAGAACGGCGGCAATGAATGCACCGAATAGAACACGCCCGACAAGAAAGTCATCGGCATGATCAGAAAGTTCTGGAACACCGCCGTTTGATCGAACTTTTCGGCCCACAGCCCGGCGATCAGGCCCAGTGTGCCGAGCATGGCCGCACCGAGCACGGCAAAGACGACGATCCACCAAGGCTCGGCAAACTGTGGCGGCGCAAACCACACCGTGACCGCAAACACGCCCACGCCCACCGCCAGCCCGCGCACCACGCTGGCCCCCACGTAGGCCGCGAACCAGGCCCAGTGCGACAGCGGCGTGACCAGCAGGAACACCAGATTGCCGGTGACCTTGCTCTGGATCAGCGAGGAAGAACTGTTGGCGTAGGCGTTCTGCAGCACGCTCATCATCACCAGCCCGGGAATCAGGAAGCTGGTGTAGCCCACGCCGGGGAACACCTGCACGCGGCCTTCGAGCACATGGCCAAAGATCAGCAGGTACATCACCGCGGTGAGCACCGGCGCGGCCACGGTCTGCACGCTGACCTTCCAGAAGCGCAGGATTTCCTTGTTGAACAGGGTGCGTGCGCCAGCAAGCTTCATGCCGTCTCCCGATGCATGATCTCGAGGAACACGTCTTCCAGGTCGGCGCGGCCAATTTCCAGGTCTTCAACGCGCACACCGCCTTGGCGCAACTGGCCGAGGATGGCTTCGACCTCGGCGGCGTCGTGCGCTGTCACCTGCACCCTGCGGCCGGTGATGCGGGCATGGCCGGCCACCACCGCGGGCAGCGCGTCGTCGGTCTTGAAGCTCAGCATCGTGCTGGCGGTGCCGGCGAGCAGGTTGGCGGTGCGGTCCAGCGCCACCACCCTGCCCTGCTTGAGCATCGCGATGCGCCCGCACAGGGCTTCGGCCTCTTCGAGGTAATGCGTGGTCAGCAGCACCGTGTGGCCCTGCTTGTTGAGGCCGGCGATGAAGCCCCACAGCGTTTGACGCAGTTCCACGTCGACGCCCGCGGTGGGCTCGTCGAGCACGATCACCGGCGGCTTGTGCACCAGCGCCTGCGC
>JANMSS010000375.1:0-4963 GCA_031389585.1 Burkholderiales bacterium
ATCTATCAGCAGGACCCACAGGCGCGCGTGCTGTGGGCGCACTCGGGTTTCGACCGGCCGGAAAAAGTGGCCGAGTTGCTGCGCAAGCACAAGAACCTGTGGGCCGACCTGGCGTACCGCAGCGAGCATGGCAGCGGCGGCAAGGTTCCGACCGAATGGCGCAAGCTGTTCACCGAGTTCCCCGACCGCTTCATGGTCGGCACCGACACCTTCACGCCCGAACGCTGGCACTACCTGGCCGAGCACGCGAGTTGGACCCGCGCCTGGCTGACGGATCTGCCCAAACCGCTGGCCGAGCGCATTGCCTGGCGCAATGGCGAAGCGCTGTTCGGCACCTGGAAGGCGAACAACTCGCAATGAGGGCTGCGGGTGCCGGCCTGGCCGTGGGCCTGCTGCTGTTCAGCGATGTTGCCGTCGCCTGCGGCGAGAGCCTGGGTACGGGCACGCGCCAGCTGAGCGACGAGAAGACCCACCTGGTTTACAAGACCGTGCCCGAGGTGCCGGTCGTCGGCCGCCACTTCGTGCTCGACATCGCGCTGTGCCCGCGAGGCAAGGCAGGTGCGCCGGCCACGCTGCGCGTCGATGCCCACATGCCCGAGCACAAGCACGGCATGAACTACCAGCCGAGCGTCAGCCGCGTCAGCCCCGGGCTGTACCGCGCTGACGGTCTGATGTTCCACATGCCCGGGCGGTGGGAGTTGGTGTTCGAGTTGCATTCTGCTTCTGGCGCTGTGCATCGCCTGACGCAGAGACTGACGATCGACTGAGCATGCGTGCCCGCGTACTGTGCGCCGCACTGTGCTGTGCGCTGCTGCTCGGTGCTGGCACCACCGAACCGCCGTCTGCGCCGCTGCGAGACGTGGACCTGCCGCGTGTCCTTGCGCATGGTCCCTGGCCTCAGGAGCCGACGCGTGATCCGTCGAACCGCGTGTCGGGGCAGGCCAATGCCATCGCCTTGGGTGATCAGCTGTTCAACGATGTGCGCCTGTCACGCGATGGCACGCGTTCCTGCGCCAGCTGCCACCAACGCGAACGCGGCTTCAGTGATGGCTTACCGCGGGGCAACGGCATCCAGCCCGGCGACCGCAACACACCCTCGCTGCTCGATGCCGGCACGCAGCGCTGGTTCGGCTGGGACGGTGCGAACGACAACCTGTGGGCGCAGAGCCTGCGCCCGCTGCTCGACGCGCGCGAAATGGGCGGCACCCTGCACAGCGTGGCGCATACCCTGCGCAGCCACGCCGACCTGCGCGACAGCTACCGCCGCGTCTTTGGCGGCGCGCCCGGGCGCAACGACGAGCGGGTGGTGGTCAACCTGGCCAAGGCGCTGGCCGCGTACCAGGAGACGCTGCGCAGCCGGCGCACGCCCTTTGATCAGTTTCGCGACGCGCTGCAGCGCGGCGACCACGAGGCCGCAAAGAACTACCCCGTAGCGGCGCAGCGCGGGCTGGCCCTCTTCATCGGCAAGGGGCGTTGTCAGCTGTGCCACAGCGGGCCGAGCTTCTCCAACGGCGAGTTCCACGACATCGGCATCCCGTTCTTCGTCGAACGCGGCCGCGTGGACCCGGGGCGGCATGGCGGCATCAAGGCGCTGCAGGCCAGCCGCCACAACCTGCTCGGGCCCTTCAACGACGACCCGACGCGCCGCAGCGCAACCAGCACCCGGCATGTGCGGCTCGAGCACCGCCACTACGGCGAATTCAAGGTGCCCTCGCTGCGCAACCTGGCGCACAGTGCGCCATACATGCACAACGGCAGCCTGGCCAGCCTGCGCGATGTGGTCAAGCATTACTCCGAGCTGAATGAAGATCGCTTGCACGCCGACGGCGAACGTCTGCTGGTACCGCTGCGGCTGAGCCCGGCCGAAACCGACGATCTGCTGGCATTCCTGGACAGCCTGAACGAATCCGGTGCCTCGCGCTGAGGCCGCTCCGCAGTCGCCGCCAGGCGGGGGTGCCGGCTCCGCGCCAATGCGCAGAGACTGCGCCTGGGTCTGCCGCATTTCGTCGCGCCGCCTGCGCCGACGAAGGTTGTGAACTCGGAGAAGGGTTCGGGTGAGTCATCGATCACCAGCAACCACTTCATCAAGGCGCCGCTTGCGGCAGCGGCGGCACTTCTGCGGTTTGCGACTTCGGGTTCACCCTAGCGCTCAGCGCAAGTGATCCTGCAATGTACGCAAGAACCCGTACGGGTGTAGGCTGACCGTCGCTGGCATTTCTTTAGAAGTTGACTGCGGTCAATCATCTTTGTGGGTCAGCGTCGCACCATCCGAAGACGTTACAGCAAGTCCAAGCTGCCGCTGGATGCGGCGGTTTCTCGACCTCAACGCACCCACAGGAGACAAGATGATCAAGCTCGAAAAATTCAAGCGCGGTAGCTCTGTATTTCGCATGGCCTCGTTGGCCTTGGCGGCCGGTGCGTTGACAGCGGCGGCTCCGGCGCTGGCGTGGGAGCCCACCAAACCGGTCGAATTGGTGGTGCCGGCCGGCACCGGCGGCGGCGCCGACCAGATGGCGCGCCTGATCCAGGGCATCGTCATCAAGCACAAGCTGATGAAGGAGTCGATGATTGTCGTCAACAAGGCGGGTGGCGCGGGCGCCGAAGGCTTCATGGACGTCAAGGAGGCCAAGGGCAATCCGAACAAGATCATCATCACGCTGTCCAACCTGTTCACCACGCCGATGGCCACCGGGGTGCCGTTCAACTGGAAGGACATGACCCCGGTGTCGATGTTGGCCCTGGACCAGTTCGTGCTCTGGGTCAACGCCGAAGCGCCGTACAAGACGGCCAAGGACTACATCGCGGCCGTCAAGGCCGCAGGCCCGAACAAGATGAAGATGGGCGGCACGGGGTCCAAGCAGGAAGACCAGATCATCACCGTCGGCCTGGAGAAGGCCACCGGCACCAAGTTCATCTACGTGCCGTTCCAGGGTGGCGGCGCGGTGGCCGTGCAGCTGGTGGGCAAGCACATCGACTCGACGGTGAACAACCCGATCGAGGCGGTTTCGCAATGGCGTGCCGGCGCGCTGCGTCCGCTGTGCGTGTTCGACGATACGCGCATGCCCTACAAGGACAAGGTCACCGACACGATGTCATGGGGCGACATCCCGACCTGCAAAGAGTCCGGCGTGCCCACTGACTACGTGATGCTGCGTGGCATCTTCATGGCGCCTGGCGTGGCGCCGGAACACGTTGCGTTCTACAACGATCTGCTGAAGAAGGTTCGCGAGACGCCGGACTGGAAGGACTTCATGGAGAAGGGCGCTTTCAACACGACCGCGCTGTCGGGTGCCGATTTCGTCAAGTGGCTGGCGGCGGCCGAGGCGAGTCACCTGCAACTGATGACTGAAGCCGGGTTCCTGGCCAAGAAGTAAGGCGGAGTCGAGCGCGCGCGACCGCGGTTAGGCGCGGTCAAGCGAGCGCTCGAGACATCAAACTACCACGCCGGCATGGCACGGGGGCCGGCGTTCTTGCGCACGCAGCAGCTTCCCGTCTTGGACGCTCTACAGTGCGCTGCCGCGGACGCACGAAACATGCGCCGGCAGCGCGAGTCCAGTTTCAACTTTGGAGCAATCCATGTCAGAAGATCATTCATCCGACGCGGCAGAAGGACCGGCCATCGTCAACAACCACACCGTGGACGCGGTCGTGGCTGTGGTCCTCTTCGTGATCGGCCTGGTCGTCGTGATCGAAGCCCGCCGCCTGGGCTCCGCATGGGCAGACGACGGGCCGGGTTCGGGCTACTTCCCGTTCTACATCGGGTTGATTGTCTGCATCTCGGCCCTGGGCGTGTTCTACCAGTCCGTGTTCAGCAAGGCGCGCGATACCGGCGGCTTTGTCAACCGGGTCCAGCTCGGCAGGGTGCTGTCGGTGCTGCTGCCCTCCGCGGTCTACGTGCTGGGCATCGTGTTCCTCGGCCTGTATGTGGCCTCGGCGATCTACATCACCCTGTTCATGATCGTCCTGGGCAAATACTCGGCGGCCAAGGGCGTGCTGCTGGGGGTCGCGGTCAGTGCCTTCTTTTTCGTACTGTTCGAGGTCTGGTTCAAGGTGCCCCTGTACAAGGGCAGGTTCGAGCCCCTGAGCTTCCTCGGCTACTGAGTCTTCGACACCCTTGGCCCGGCGCGCAGCAGGCCGCCCTGGCCCATCCTCTGGAGTTTGATCACATGGCAGAACTAGGCTCATTGCTCGGGGGCTTCGCCGTCATCCTGACGCCGATGAACATCGGCCTGATGTTCATCGGCATCATCCTGGGCGTGCTGATCGGCGTGCTGCCCGGTCTGGGCGGCGCCAACGGCGTGGCGATCCTGCTGCCGCTGACCTTCACGATGTCGCCGACCTCGGCCATCGTCATGCTGTCGTGCATCTATTGGGGCGCGTTGTTCGGCGGTGCGATCACCTCGATCCTGTTCAACATACCGGGTGAGCCCTGGTCGGTCGCGACCACCTTCGACGGCTACCCGATGGCCCAGCGAGGCCAGGCCGCCCAGGCGCTGACGGCGGCGTTCACGTCGTCGTTTATCGGTGCGTTGGTGGCCGTCCTGATGATCACTTTCCTGGCCCCGCTGGTGGCCAACTTCGCGCTCAAGTTCGGCGCCCCGGAGTTCTTCTCGGTCTACCTGCTGACGTTCTGCAGTTTCGTCGGCATGGGCAAGGGCTCGCCGTTCAAGATCCTGATTTCGATGGCGCTGGGTTTTGCCATGGCCTCCGTCGGCATGGACACGGTGACCGGCCAGTTGCGCCTGACCTTCGGCATCCACGAGATGATGCGCGGCTTCGACTTCCTGATCGCGGTGATCGGCCTGTTCGGCATCGGCGAGATCCTGCTGTCGATGGAAGAAGGCCTGAAGTTTTCCGGCAAGGCGGCCAAGATCAGTCCGAAGGTGGTCTGGGAGACCTGGAAGCTGCTGCCCCAGTACTGGGTGACGTCGCTGCGCAGCTCGCTGGTCGGCATCTGGATGGG
>JANMSS010000385.1:0-13107 GCA_031389585.1 Burkholderiales bacterium
CTGATCGAAGCCGCCCTTGAGGCCTATCCCAAGGTGCCGCTGGTGATGCACCAGGACCATGGCCAGAGCCCGGAGGTCTGCCAGGGCGCGATCGAACTTGGTTTCTCTTCGGTGATGATGGACGGCAGCCTGGAGGCCGACGGCAAGTCGATCGCCAGCTACGACTACAACGTCGAGGTGACCAAGAAAGTGGTCGATATGGCGCACCTGCTCGGCGTCACCGTCGAGGGCGAACTCGGCTGTCTCGGTTCGCTGGAAACCATGCGCGGCGACAAGGAAGACGGCCACGGCACCGAATCGACGATGACCCGCGAGCAGCTCCTCACCGACCCCGAGCAGGCCGCCGACTTCGTCAAGCGGACCCAGCTCGACGCGTTGGCGATCGCCATCGGCACCAGCCACGGCGCCTATAAGTTCACCCGCAAGCCCACCGGCGACATCCTGGCCATCGACCGCATCAAGGCCATCCACCGGCGCATTCCTAACACCCACCTGGTGATGCACGGCAGCTCCAGCGTGCCGCAGGATTTGCTGGCCATCATTCGCCAGTACGGCGGCGACATGAAAGAGACCTATGGCGTGCCGGTCGAAGAAATTCAAGAGGCCATCAAGCACGGCGTGCGCAAGATCAATATCGACACCGACGTGCGGCTGGCGATGACGGCGGCGGTGCGCAAGTACCTGGCCGAGAACCCGAGCAAGTTCGATCCGCGCGACTACCTCAAGCCCGCGCGCGAGGCCGCCAAGCAGATCTGCAAGCAGCGTTACCAGCAGTTCGGCTGCGAAGGCCAGGCCGCCAAGATCAAACCGCAGACGCTGTCGGCGGTGGCTCAGCGTTACTCCAGCGGCGCATTGGCACAGACTGTCGTCTGATGCCGGTGTTGCTGCAGTCGTCGCTGCATTCGCTGCCCCTACTGGAGAGCAGGCTGCGCTCGCTCCCGCTGGTCGCGCGGGGCAAGGTGCGCGACAACTACGCCGTCGGCGATGATCGCCTGCTGATGGTCGCCAGCGACCGCCTGAGCGCTTTCGACGTCGTCATGGGTGAGCCGATTCCCGGCAAGGGCGAGCTGCTCACGCGCATGGCGCTGTTCTGGTTTGCGCGCCTGGCCCCTATCGTGCCGAATCACCTCACAGGCGATGACCCCGAAAGTGTCGTCGCGGCCGACGAGCGCGCGCAGGTGCGCGGCCGCGCGATGCTGGTCAAGCGCTTGCAGCCCTTGCCGGTGGAGGCGGTCGTGCGCGGCTACCTCGCCGGCAGCGGCTGGAAGGAGTACCAGTCGAGCGGCGAGGTGTGTGGCGTCAAGCTGCCGCCCGGCTTGAGCAATGCGAGCAAACTGCCCGCGCCGATCTTCACGCCGGCAACCAAGGCCGAGAGGGGCGAGCACGACGTGAACAACTCGTTCGAGCGCATGGTGCAGAGCGTCGGCGCGGAGATTGCCCAGCGGGTGCGCGAGGTCTCGATCCGGCTCTACGAAGAAGCGGCTGCCTTCGCGCTCACCAAGGGCATCATCATTGCCGACACCAAGTTCGAATTCGGCCTCGACCGTGAAGGCACCTTGACCCTGATGGACGAGGTGCTGACGCCTGATTCGTCGCGCTACTGGCCGCTCGAGAGCTACCAGGACGCCGTGGCCCAGGGCAGAAACCCGCCAAGCTATGACAAGCAGTTCGTGCGCGACTGGCTCGAGAGCGCACCCGTCAACGGCGCCGCATGGAACAAGCGCGCGCCCGCGCCGGCGTTGCCGGCCGACGTGATTGCGAACACCGCCGCCAAGTACCGCGAGGCGCTTACGCGCCTGACGGGCTGAGATGGCAGTCTCCCGGTCGCGACTGATGGTGCGGCTCGATGCCGCGATCGCTGCGGCAGCCAACCCCGTCGAAGCCCAATGCCTGCGCGCCGAGCGGGCGGCGCTGATGGCCCGACAGGGCCAGCTCGAGGCGGCCAAGGCCATCATCGACGAGCTGAACACGCAGCTGGCGTGGCAGCCCAACACCGCATTGCGTGCCTGGCTGGCGCTGGCGGAGGGCTTGCACGGCCACTACAGCGCACTCGGCCGCAGCGCGCAGACAGGCATCGAGCAGTCCTACATGCTGGCCCAGGGCCTGGGCGCGCTGACGCGCCTGCAGGCCCTGGCGGCGGCCTGGCTGGCCAACATGGCCTTTGCCAACGACGACATGCCGCGCATGGCCGCCCTGGCTCGCGAAGCCCTCGATACGGCCCTGCCAGAGCACCACGGCGCGCGCGCCCGCGCTGCGCTCGTCGCGGGCTACGCCTATCACTTCGCGGGCGACAACACGCGCGCGCAGCCCTGGTACGAGGCCTCGCGCCGGCACGCGATTGCCGAGGGCGACGAGACCCATCTCTCGGCCCTGATGCACAACCAGGCCTGGATGCGCGCCAGCCAGGCCCGGCTGGCGCTGCTGTTCAACACAGCGGGCAGCGATGCCGCGCATGCCGACGCGATGAGCCGCGCCTTGATGGGCGCCGAGTCGATCGGCCACTACGACGCCGGTGTCGGCACCGCATCGCTCGGCTCACTGGTGCCGATGCTGCGGGCTCAAGTGCTGACTGCGCAGGCGAAGTGGCCCCAAGCCATGGCCTTGTTTGAAACGCACTTCGACGCTGCACTGACTGATGGTCTGACGCGCCTGGCGCCCTGCCTGCTGGCCGACCGCGCCTGGTGCGAATGGCACGCCGGCAACGCCCGCAAGGCGCAGGCGCTGGTGGCGGCAGCCGAGCAGGCATTGGCACAGCCTTGCGACACCGACGACCGCGCGATGGCCTCGGCACGATTGGCGCAGGTGTGCACCGCGCTGGGCGACAAAGCCGCGGCCGAGCGCCATCGCAAGTCGTCGCAGACCCATCACGCGACACACCGAGAGCAACAGCAGCAGATCGTGGCGCTGCTCGATCAGGCGCTGTCGGGTATCGAGCCGACGCGGGTCTGACGCGCGCTCAGAACAGCGCCATGCTCAGCTTGCGCCGGTACTGGTCGACGAGCGGATCGGTGACGGTCGTCGGCGCGGACTTGCCGGTCAGCTCGAGCGCGCCCTTGGCCGGTTCGTTGGCCGACGGTTTGGGCGCGGGCTTGCTCATCAAGGTCAGGATCGCGACATAGGTCTTTCGCGCGGCTTCCTGGTTCCAGGCCTTGTCGCGCATCACGATCTCGAGCAGTTCATCCATCGCTTGAGTGAATTGGCCGGCAGCGAAGTGGCCTTGCGCGAGTTCGAAGCGGGCCTCGAAGTCGCGCTTGTTGGCGCTGATCGCAGTGATCAAGGCGTCGGTGCTGCGCGCGGTGCTTGCCGCCTGATGCGCGGCGAGCCAGCGGCCGAGGGCGTCGACGCGGGTGTCCACCAGGGCCTTGCTGGCCACCGGCGCAAAGGCCTGTTCGGCTTGGGCGAGCTGGCCTTGCGCCAGCAGCAGCTTCACGTAGTCGAAGCGGGCGGCCTCGTTGGCCGGGTCGATCGCCACCGCCTGCTGCAGCTTGGCCAGCGCCGACTCGGCATCGCCCTCGGCGATCAGCGCCTCGGCGTCGTCAATCTCCGCCTCGGCTTCCAGTTCGACCGTGCTCGGCACATGCTTGTCCAGGAAGCTGCGCACCTGCGCTTCGGGCAGTGCACCGACGAAGCCATCGACCGGGTTGCCGCCAACGAACATCACGCAAAACGGAATCGAGCGCACGCCAAAGGCCTGGCTCAGCTGGGCGGCGATCTCGGGCTGATCGTCGCTGTTGAGCTTGGCCAGCTTGAAGCGGCCGGCGTAGGCCACCTCGAGCTTCTCGAGCACCGGACCGAGTTGCTTGCAGGGGCCGCACCAGGGCGCCCAGATGTCGAGCAGGATCGGCTGCTGCATCGACGCGTTGATGAGCTCGGTCTCGAAGTTGGCGATCGTGATGTCGTTCATGTGAAGTTGAGCCCCCAAGCTCACTGGTTCGCGGCCCCCAACCGGGGGCGTTCAATGTCGCTCGGGTGGCCGAGCGGACATCTCGAGATCGCGGTGCGCCGCCTACAATTCAAGGCTTCCCGCAGCACGAACCTGGAGCGAGCCCTTGACGGAGCCCCATCCCCTGGTCGGCGTGGTCATGGGGTCGGCCAACGACTGGCAGACCCTGCAACACGCGGCCACCATTCTCGCCGAGTTCGGCATCGCCCACGAGTGCCGTGTCATCTCGGCCCACCGTATGCCCGACGACCTGTTCGCCTATGCGAGCCAAGCGCGCGGCCGCGGCCTGGCCGCGATCATCGCCGGCGCCGGCGGTGCGGCCCACCTGCCGGGCATGCTGGCGGCCAAGACCAGCCTGCCCGTGCTGGGCGTGCCCGTGCCCAGCAAACACCTGAACGGCGTCGACTCGCTGCACTCGATCGTGCAGATGCCCAAAGGCGTGCCGGTGGCCACCTTTGCGATCGGCGAGGCCGGTGCCGCCAACGCCGCGCTGTTCGCGGTGGCCATGCTGGCCCGCGACGATGAGGTCCTGCGCACGAAACTCGAGGCCTACCGCTCGCGCCAGACCGAGGCCGCTCGCGCAATGACCGCCGAATTGAAGTGAATGCCCCCGAAGCGCCTGCTGCGCCTCCCCCCAGGGGGCCGAGGCCCGCGGCTCCAAGCCGACCTGCGTTGGCTTGGACGGGCCGAGGCATGGCCGCGTCTCGCGGCCATGCGGCCTGCAAGGCACGCCAGCGGACCGGCAAAGCCGGATCCGCGGCGGCCGCTTGGCGGCGGCGGATTCATGCGTCGCGGGTGCGGCTTCGGCAGCATGGACAACTCAAATGAAACCGATCCTCCCCGGCACGCTGGGTGTCGACGGCCGTCCGGCGACCTTGGGCGTGATGGGCGGTGGCCAGCTCGGGCGCATGTTCGTGCAGGCGGCGCAGTCGATGGGCTACTTCACGGCCGTGCTCGACCCGGACCCGACCAGCCCGGCCGGTCTGGTCGCGCACTATCACATCGAGGCTGACTATCTCGGCGAGCCCGGGCTGGCGCAGCTGATGCAGCGCAGCTCGGCCATCACGACCGAGTTCGAGAACGTGCCGGCCACGGCGCTGTACACGCTGGGCGCGCACCGGCCGGTGGCGCCGTCGGCTGAATCGGTAGCCGTGTGCCAGGACCGCGGCGTCGAAAAGCAGCATTTCATCGACAGCGGTGTGCCGTGTGCGCCGTTTGCGCGGATCGAAAGTGCCGAGCAGCTGGCGGCCGTACCGGCCACACTGCTGCCTGGCATCTTGAAGACCTCGCGCCTAGGCTACGACGGCAAGGGCCAGCGGCGGGTGAGCGACCGCGGCGAGCTTGCCGCCGCCTGGGACGCGCTCTGGCAGGCGCCCTGTGTGCTGGAGCAGCGGCTGGCGCTGGCGTACGAGCTCAGCGTGATCGTCGCTCGCGGCGCCACGGGCGACTGCGTGCACCTGCCGGTGCAGCAGAACCTGCACCGCGAGGGCATCCTGGCCGTCACACAAGCTCCCGCGCCCGATGTGGCGCCGGCCTTGCAGCAGCAGGCGATCGCGGCGGCGATCCAACTTGCGTCCGCGATGCAATACATCGGTGTGCTTTGCGTCGAGTTCTTCGTGCTCGCGGACGGATCCCTGGTGGCCAATGAGATGGCGCCGCGGCCGCACAACTCGGGCCACTACAGCGTCGATGCCTGCGATGTCTCGCAGTTCGACCTGCAGGTGCGCTGTCTGGCGGGCCTGCCGCTGGTGGTGCCGCGCCTGCACTCGCCGGCCGTCATGCTCAACCTGCTCGGCGAGCTGTGGTTCGACGACGAGGGGCGCGATCGGGGGCCACGCTGGGCCGAGGTGTTGGCGCTGCCGGGTGCGCACCTGCATCTGTACGGCAAGGCCAGCGCGCGGCCGGGCCGAAAGATGGGGCACCTGACCGTCACCGGGGCCGACGCTGCGGGGGCACGGCGGGTTGCGCTCCAGGCGGCCGCGTTGCTGGGCATCGAAGCCTTCTAGTTCCAGTGAACATCGCTGGCTCGCTATGCTCGCAAGCCCTGGTGGCTGCTCTGGCTTCTTGCGGCGCTCCGGCGCTGGCCTGAGATGCTGCTCGACGGATCGGACCCGCAGGCTGTCGAATTGGCCGCTGACCGACTCGCCGCCGGTGACCTGGTGGCCTTTCCGACCGAAACCGTCTACGGCCTGGGCGCCCGCGCCGACGATGACGTCGCGGTGGCGAAGATCTTTGCCGCCAAGGGTCGCCCGACCGACCACCCGTTGATCGTGCATGTCACCGACGTCGAGCAGGCGCGCCACTTTGCCGCCACCTGGCCGCCCCTGGCCGAGCGCTTGGCGCAAGCCTTCTGGCCCGGCCCGCTGACCTTGATCGTGCCGCGCCACCCGAGCCTGGCCGCCGCAGCTGCCGGCGGGCAGGACAGCATCGGCCTGCGCTGCCCCGCGCATCCCATGGCCCACGCACTGCTTGTGGCCGCGGCGCAGCGCGGTGTGCAGGGTGTCGCTGCGCCGAGCGCCAACCGCTTTGGTCGCATCAGCCCGACAACGGCGGCTCATGTTCAGAGCGAGTTTGGTGACCCACTCACCGTGCTCGACGGCGGCGCTTGTGGGGTGGGCATCGAGTCGGCGATCGTCGACTGCTCGCGCGGCGAGCCCGTGCTGTTGCGGCCCGGCAGCCTGGCCCGCGACGCGCTGGCCGCAGCGGCCGGCGCGCCGCTGGCCGACCGCGACGCCCTGTCACCGCGCGCCTCGGGCACGCTCGACGCCCATTACGCACCTCGCGCCACGCTGCGGCTGATGCACGCCGCCGCACTGCAAGAGGCGCTGGCGCTCTGGACCGACGCCCAGCACAGCGCCGACCCGCGATCGCGCGAATTCGAGCCCCCGCCGAGGCTGGCGGTATATTCACGCACGGTGCGTGCACCCCAGGCCGCCGGCCTGGTGGCGCGCACGATGCCCGACGCACCGCGGGCGGCGGCCTACGAGTTGTTCGCGGTGTTGCGTGAACTCGATGCGCTCGGCGTGGCATTGATCTGGGTTGAGTACCCTCCTGCAAGCGCCGATTGGGCCGGCGTGCGCGATCGCCTGCAACGCGCCGCGGCGGCCTGAGCCGGCGGCGAAGGAGCCCCTGTGAAATTGTTTCTGTTCCGGTTGGAGATGGCATGAGTTTCAAGTTCTTGGGCCGCACTGGCACCTTCCGCTGGTTGGGGGCCGCTGCATTGATGGCCTCCGGCCTGCTCGCATCCTGCGGTGGCGGCGGCCAGATCGTGCCCTTCGTGCCGACGCGTGTGCTGTCCTTTGGCGATGACTTGAGTGCCCTCGAGGCCGACGGACGCAAATACAGCATCAATGCATTCAGGATTACTGACGCCACGACGACGCCGCCCACTGAAAGCACGACCGAGATCGACTGCACGCGCAACCCGTTGTGGATACAGACGGTGGCAACCAGCTTCCGCCTGGTCTTCGACCGTTGCCTTGGCACGGCCACCACCGCCACCGGGCAGGCCTTGGCGCGCAATGGTCACCGGGTTGCCGATTTCGCCGCCCAGGTCGCCGCCGTGCAGGGCAATGCCCTGGGCGAGCAAGATCTGGCGCTGGTGATGTTCGGCATGAACGACATCCTCGAGCTCTATGCGCAGTACCCGACGGTCGGCAGTACAGACCTGCTGCTTGCCGCAGGCGTTCGGGGCACGGCCCTGGGTCAACAGATCAACCAGGTGGCGCTGAGAGGGCCCGCGGTTGTCGTGCTGACGGCGCCCGACATCGGGCTGTCGCCGTTCGCGCTGGGGCAGAACACCAGCACCGGTGACCCGACGCGTTCGACGCTGATTTCCAACCTGGTGCGGCGGTTCAACGACAGCATGAGCGTCGCGCTGATCAACGACGGCCGGATGATCGGCCTGGTCTATGCCGACACCGACCTGCAGAACCAGGTGAGGTTCCCGGCGAGCTTTGGCCTGATCAACGTGGCGGCCTCCGCATGCCTGGGCACCGCCGTCCTACCGGACTGCACCACCACCACGCTGGTCGCCGCAGATGCGGCCACCGGTGCCGCGGCCGCCACATCCACGACCTGGCTGTGGGCCGATCGCGTGCGCCTGTCGCCCGCCGGTCAGACGCGCATGGGCCTGCTGGCCGAGTCGCGCGCGCGCGGCAACCCCTTCTAGGTTTCTAGGGAGGTGCGCCCACCGGGGTTAACCCGGCACGGGCGCCTGCGGCTGCGACCGTATAGTGATCCGCGCATCGGCGATGCATCCGTTTTGCTTTTCGACGCGCCCTCTCATCTGTTTCTAGGAGCACCCCATGGCCTCTCGACGTCATTGGCACCTGTCACTTGTGTCAGCAGTCATCGGCGCGGCGCTGCTCGCGGCCTGCGGCGGCGGCGATCCCGGCCCCTCGATCGCGACCCGCGTGGTGTCGTTCGGCGACAGCCTGTCGGACCTGGGGGCCTACACACCCGCGACACAGATCCCGCTCGGCCAAGCCCCTGGCGTGGCGCCGTTCCTAGGCGGCCGCTTCACGACCAACACGCACACCGCCTACAACGTGGCCAGCAACACCAACACGGCCACGATCTGGGTCGACGGCGTGGCAGCGCGACTGGGTATCGCGATCACGCCGCATCAGGTCGGGTTCGCCGGCCAATCCGTGTTTTGCCCGGCAGCGGCCACCCCGGCGCTGGCCGGCAGTTGCACCGGCTACGGCCAGGGCGGCTCGCGGGTCACGAATCCGATCGGCATCAATAACGCCGTGGGCGCGTTGACCGTGCCCGTGGTGACGCAGGTGGCCAACCACCTGACACGATTCAGCAGCTTCAGTGGCACCGACATCGTCTTCGTGTGGGCCGGCGCCAACGACGTGTTGACCCAGTTCGGCGCCATCGGTGCGGGCCTGCCGGCAGCGACCGCGGTGGCCAATATGCAGCTGGCCGGCACCGAACTGGCCACCTTGGTCAGGACCCAGATCGTCGGCCGCGGTGCGACTCGCGTGGTGGTCTTGAACGTGCCTGACCTGTCGATCACGCCGTCCTTCAGTGCCTTGCCCGCACCCAACCGGGCGCTGCTGACGCAGTTGTCGACCGAGTTCAACACGACCTTGAGCACGGGGCTGACCGGCGTTGACGTGCGGATGTTCGACGCGCGCGCCTTTCTCAACGCGGCCGTCGCGAGCCCCGCCACCTACGGCTTTACCAACGTGACGACGACGGCCTGCGATCCGGCCATCAGGGGCGGCTCCGCGCTGCTTTGCAATGCGTCGCTGGCGAGCGCCTTCGCGTCTCCGATTCCGAATCCGACTCCGGTTCCGAATGTGAACTCGATTCGAACGGGCGCCAGCGCCAGCACCTGGCTGTTTGCCGACGGCGTGCACCCGACGACGGGCGGTCACAGGGTTCTGGCCAACGAAGTGATTGCCAAGCTCAAGGAGTACGGCTGGATGGCGGCCAACCAGTAAGCGCTTCGCCGCTCATGACCACCGGCGCCCGAGGGCGCCGGTTTGCATTTCAAGCCCGCCGCGACATCCAGAGCTTCATCGCCAGGATCGACGCCGCCAGCGTCAGCGTGATCGCATTGGCGACCACGACCGGCCAGACGCCGATCTGCAGGCCCCAGGCCAGCCACAGCGCCGTGCCCAGAGTGAAGACGCTGTACATGCCCGTCGAGATGCCAGAAACGTCGCGCGTGCGCAGCATCAGCCAGGCCTGCGGCACGAAGCTCAGCGTCGTTAGCGTCGCGGCGGCATAACCGGTCCATTCGATCCAGGCGCTGGGGGCCATCACTGTGCAGTCCTTCTTGTCGGTTCGGCCGGTCGGCGCGATCGCGCCTCGTCATTGACGACCCATTGCACCAGCGCATCGAGCGCCGGTTTGGCGGCATTCGCGTTCGGGTGGTTGACGATGGCCACCAGCACATAGCGCTTGCCGCTGGCGCCGAGCACATAGCCGGCCACGCCCGTCACATCACGCAGCGAGCCGGTCTTCAGGTGCGCCATGCCGGCGGTGGACTGGGCGCGGCGCAAGGTGCCGTCCAGGCCCGTCACGGGCAGCGAGGCCATCAGCTCGGGCATCACCGGGCTGGACCAGGCCGATTGCAGCAAGCGCGCCAGCAAGGCGGCGCTGACGCGCGTCTCGCGTGACAGCCCCGAGCCGTTGTCGATGACCACGCCCTGAAGCGACTCAGGCGATTCGCCCAGGCGCTGGCCGAGCCACTGGCGCAGCACCTCGCGGCCGGCCTCGGGCGTCGCGCGGGTGGCGCCCGGGCGTTGCAGCGCCAGCGTCAGGAGCAGCTGCTGGGCCATGACGTTGTTGCTGAACTTGTTGATGTCGCGCACGACCTCGGCCAGCGCGGGCGAGCTGATCTCGAAGCTCGGCTTCACGCCCTCGGGCGCCGGGCCTTCGCGGACACTGCCCGTCAGGCGCCCACCGGCGTCATGCCACAGCGTGGCCCACAGGCGCGCGGCGTACTGGCGCGGATCGGGGTAGGCCAGCGGCCAGATGCGTTCGCCGCAGGCAAGCGGGTAGCCGCCGGCAAAGCGCATCTGCTGGGCATTGCCCAGCGAGGCTTTCAGCGTGCCGCGCCAGTCGTTGCAGGGGCCGCTGGTGAGCGGCACGCTGGCATCGACCTGCACTCCCTGCAGGGCGGGCTCGGCGGAGACGGCGGCCACGCCGCGCGCGGCGTCGGGCGTGAAGGTGTAGACCACAGTGTGCAGGTTCAGCAGCAGCGCCTGGGCGCGCACGTTGTAGGGGCGCAGGGGCTCGTTGTCGAACTCGGCGGTCGAGCCTTCGGGCAGCGCAAAGGCGCTCTGGTCGAGCACGATGTCGCCGCGGATTTCGGCCACGCCCATCTGGCGCAGGCGTTGCACCAGCAGCCACAGCCGCTCCAGCGTGAGCTTGGGGTCGCCGCGGCCCTGGAGGTGAATGTGGCCTTCGAGCACGCCGCCCTGCAGGCGCCCGGCCAGCCAGACCGGGGTTTTCCAGGTGAAGGCGGGCCCGAGCTGATCGAGCGCGGCATAGGTGGTCACCAATTTGACCAGCGAGGCCGGGTTGACCGGCGACTGCGCGTTCAGCGACAGCCGAGTCGGTCCACTGCCGACTTCCTGGACCAGCACCGACAGGGCCTGCAGCGGCACCTGCTCGCGCTGCAAGGCCTGCTCGACTTCGGGCGCCAGCGCAGCCCGATCGGTGGCCGCTGCCGGTGCCATAAGCACCCAGCTGCTCAAGCCGAAGACGAGGAATGGCCACAAGCGCAATGACATCGCGTCAATGATCGCATGCAGGCCGCGTCATACACTGACCGCATGCGCCGTTCATCCGCCCCTGAGCCCGATCGCGCGCCGCGACTGCTGGCACTGGACACGGCCACCGAACGCATCAGCGTGGCGGTGGTCGATGGCGAGGAGCAATGGGTGGCCGACGAGGCTGGCGGCCCGCTGGCCTCGCAGCGTTTGCTGCCGCGGGTCTTTGAGTTGCTCGAGCATGCCGGCCTGGCCCTCGGCAACCTCGATGCGATCGCCTTCGGCCGCGGGCCAGGCGCTTTCACCGGCCTGCGCACCGCTTGCTCGGTGGCGCAAGGGCTGGCCTTTGGTGCGGACTTGCCGGTGCTATCGATCGACAGTCTGGCGGTGGTTGCGGAAGACGCCTTTGCCCAGCAGGGCATGGCAGAGGTCTGGGTGGCGATGGACGCGCGCATGGATGAGACCTACGCCGCGGCCTATCGCCACGTCGATGGGGATTGGCAGGTGCAGCAGGCGCCAGCGCTGTGGACTTTGGCCGCGCTGCTCGAAGCGTGGCAGCGCACGCCGCCGGCCTGTGTTGCCGGCTCTGCACTGGCGGCCTTCGGGGCGCGCCTGCCGACCGGTGCGGCGCTGCGCATTGCCACGCAGCACGACCGCGCTGCGGCGCTGGCGCGCCTGGCGCGTGCTGCGTGGCGCCGCGGTGAAGCGCTCGACGCCGCGCTTGCGCTGCCGCTTTACCTGCGCGACAAGGTGGCGCTGACCACGGCCGAACGTGCGGCGGTCGCTGCGGCGAAAGCGGTGGCATGAGCGCGATGACGCGGTTCGCTGATCCGCGCCCATGCCAGCGCACGCGGATGACCGTCGCCGATCTCGATGCCGTGCTGGAGATCGAACGCGCCGTCTATGAATTCCCGTGGACGCGCGGCAATTTCATTGACTCGCTGGCCGCGGGCTACAGCGCCCAGTTGCTGCGCGATGCGCAGGGCCGCCTATGCGCTTTCTGGGTGGCCATGTCAGGCGTGCAGGAGATGCATCTGCTGAACCTGACCGTGGCGCCCGCGTGGCAGCACCGCGGCCTGGGCCGCGGCTTGCTCGACGGCCTGATGGCGATGAGCCGCGAAGCCGGCGCGCTGTGGCTCTGGCTCGAGGTGCGCGAGAGCAACCAGCGCGCGCGCGAGGTCTACCAACGCTATGGCTTCGAGCAGGTCGGCTCGCGCCGTGGCTACTACCCCGCCGCGGCCGGCACGCGCGAAGACGCCTGCGTGATGCGCATGGCCGTCGGCGCGACGACGATTGAGGGCACCGATGCGCTGGAGTGAGCGACAGCACGAGATGCTGCAAGCGATGGGCGTGCGCCTGTTCGAGGTGCCACCGCCTCTGGCGTCGGCGCCGCCGGTGGAGCCTGTGGACCTGCCTGCCGAGACGCCGCGGGTCGCAAAGCCGATCGCTGCCGTTGCGCCGCCATCGGTCTGGACCTCCGAGGGCGCATCGCGCCCTGACATCGCCACGCTCGGCTGGACCGAATTGCGCGCCGCCGTGGTCGCCTGCCGCGCTTGCCCGCTCTGTGAATCGCGTCAGCAAACAGTGTTCGGCGTCGGCCACCCACGTGCGCATTGGATGATCGTCGGCGAAGCGCCGGGCGAGCAGGAAGATCGCGTGGGCGAGCCCTTTGTCGGCCCCGCCGGGCAACTGCTCGACAACATGCTGCGCGCGCTCGGCCTGACGCGCGACGAAGCCCCGCCCGAGCGCCAGGTCTTCATCGTCAACACCCTGAAGTGCCGGCCGCCGAAGAACCGCAACCCCGAGCCGGCCGAGACGGTGCAATGCGCGCCCTTCCTCGAGCGCCAGATTGCGCTCGTGCAGCCGCGCATCATTCTGGCGATGGGCCGCTTTGCGGCGCAGGCCCTGCTGGCCAGCGAGGAGCCCTTG
>JANMSS010000058.1:0-3799 GCA_031389585.1 Burkholderiales bacterium
CCCGGCGAGCGCATTGCGGTTGCGCGAACTCAGCGTCTTGGCCAGCGGCGGCAGCGGCACCATGCGCTCACTCTCGGGCAGGGGCGGCGCGAGGTGCGGCTTCCACTTGGCAACGATGATGACGTAGCCGACGTACAGACCAGCCAGCATGATCCCGGGGAAGAACGCGCCGGCGTAGAGCTTGACGACGGAGACGCCCGCGGTGGCGCCATAGACGATCAACATCACCGACGGCGGAATCAGGATGCCCAGGCAGCCGCCCGCGGTGATCGCGCCTGCCGCTAGCTTGATGCTGTAGCCTGAGCGCAGCATGGCCGGCAGCGCCAGCAGCCCCATCAGCGTGACCACCGCGCCGACGATGCCGGTGGCCGTGGCGAAGATCGCGCAGGTGACGATGGTGGCGACGGCCAGCGCCCCGGGCACACGTGCCAGCGACAGGTGCAGGCTCTTGAACAGCTTCTCGATCAGGTTGGCGCGCTCGACCAGGTAGCCCATGAAGACGAACAACGGGATCGCGATCAGCACGTCGTTGGACATCACCGAATAGGCGCGCTGCACCATCAGATCGAGAATCTGCTGCCCGGCCAGGTCCGGGTTCACGCTGCGGTACGCGATCCAGCCGAAGAACACGCCCATGCCCATCAGCGTGAACGCGGTCGGGAAGCCGAGCATGATGGCCACCACGATCAACCCCAGCATCAAGAGGCCGAGGGCGCCCTGGTCTTCACGGCTCAGGTGGCCGTCAACGAAACCGGCCCAGGGCGTGAAGGTCACCACCGTGACGAGGATGATCGCCATCAGCGCAAAGCCGAACCAGAGTTCCTTGCGGATTTTCATTTCGTGCTCCCTTGCTGCACGACGAACTGGTCGAGCTTGGCGATGTCTTCATCCTTCACGTGGACCATCTCTTTCAGCTTGTCGACGTCGACCTCCTCCACGTCGTGCTCGCGCGAGGGCCACTCGCCCTGCTGGATGCAGATCACGCAGCGGATGATCTCGACGACGCCCTGCAGCAGCAGGAAGGCGCCGGCCAGCGGCAAAATCGTTTTGAACGGATAGATCGGCGGCCCATCGGCCGTGACGTTGGAGTGCTCGCTGACGGCCCATGACTCTGCCGCGTAGTAGTAGCCGGCATAGGTGAGCGCGAACACCCCGGGCATGAAGAACAGGATGAACAGGATCAGATCGATCGTCGCCTGCGTGCGCGGCTCGAAGAAGCCGTAGAGCACATCGCCGCGCACATGGCCGGCCTTGGCCAGCGTGTAGGCGCCGGCCATCATGAACAGGGTGCCATACATCATGATCATGACGTCGAACGCCCAAGGGTGCGGACGGTCCAGCGCATAGCGCGAGAAGACTTCCCAGGAGATCATGAGCGTGAGCGCGACGATCAACCAGGAAAACGCCTGGCCCACGAAGGTGCTGATCTTGTCGATCGTCAGAAGCAGTTTCTGCATACCTGGGCCTGCTCAAAAAAAATCAGCCACCCGGGTTGGGCCCGGATGGCCAACGAATGGTGCAAAGAACCCTCAGGCTTTCTTGGGCGCAGCTTGCTTGGCGCCGAAGAAATGGTTCACCGACATGCGACGGCTGATGTTGGTGTCCTGGTCCCACTTCACGACGCGCTCGGCGAACACCTTTTGCGATTCGGCGATTTCCTTGAACAGCGGGTTCTCCGCCGATTTCTTCTCGACGATCCCGCTCCACAGCTTAAGCTGGGCCTGCAGCACCGAATCGGGGGTCTTGTAGAACTTGACGTTGTCCTTGGTCTGCAACTCGATGTAGTCCTTGGAATAACGGTCGATCGCCTTCCAGGACACGTCGGAGGACGCCGCTTCCACCGCGTTGTCGATGATGGCCTTCATCTTCGCCGGCAGCGCGTCGAACTTGGTCTTGTTGAAGGTGATCTCGAAGGTCTCGGCGCTCTGGTGGTAGCTCTGCAGCATGCAGACCTTGGACACGTCAGGAAAGCCGAGCAGGCGGTCGGAGGTGGCGTTGTTGAACTCGGCGCCGTCGAGCAGGCCGCGGTCAAGGGCCGGCACGATTTCGCCGGCCGGCAGGGCATTGACCGCAGCACCCATTGCGGTGAACAGGTCGATCGCCAGGCCATTGGTGCGGAATTTCAGGCCCTTGAAATCCTCCGGCTTGGTGATCGGCTTCTTGAACCAGCCCAGCGGCTGCGTCGTCATCGGCCCGCAAAGATAGGACTGGACATTGCCGCCGATGGAGGCGTAGAGCTTTTGCAGCAGTTGCGAGCCGCCGCCGTACTTGTGCCATGAGAGCAGCATGGTGGCGTCCATGCCGAACATCGGACCGGAGTTCCACAGTGCCAGCGCATTCTGCTTGCCGTAGTGGTAACCGAGGATCCCGTGTCCGCCATCCAGCGTGCCCTTGGACACCGCCTCGAACAGCCCAAACGCCGGCACCACTGAGCCTGCGGGCAAGACTTCGATCTTGAGTTCGCCGCCGGTCATGTCGTTGACCTTCTTGGCGAAGTCCAGCGCGTACTCGTGGAAGATGTCCTTGGACGGCCAGGTGCTCTGGAAGCGCATGCTGGTGACGGCCTGCGCCCGGCTGATGGCCGGCGCGGCCAACGCCGCGGTGCCGACCGCGGCAGAGGCGGCGGTCTGGAGAAAGCGGCGGCGCTGCGCCGGGGTCTTGGTATCGTTCGATGCACTCATCACGGTGTCTCCTGCTGGGGGTGAATTCTGGGGTCAACGGGGCGGCCATGACAACGACGCCCAGCGTCGCTTGACCGCCTGAGACTATCGACAGTTGCCCGGCTGCGGGCAAGGGGGGATACCCGGTCGAACACGGCCTGGCGCCGACAAACAGCTTTGACTGCGCTGCGCGCAATCGTTGTGCGGTCAGCGCACGCGCCCTGCCTGTGCCTGCGGCATCAGCGCCGCCAAGCGCGCGTGGTCATGGCTGGCGAGCAGGCGGTGGCGCAGCGCGAAGTCGAGCGTGACAAGTGCCGCGTCGATGGTCATCGCGTCGCCCGAGGCGAGCGTGATCGCCTCGTCCACCGGCAGGCAGCGCAGCTCGGCGACTTCGCCATCCTGGTTGACCGGCGTCACCTCGGCGGGCAGGCACAGGTCGAAGCTGTGCAATTGCTCGTGCATGAAGCCTTCGGCGATGTCGCAGGCCAGCTCGATCACGCCGCCGGGCACGGCCCGGCGCATCAGCGCGGCGGGCAGGCCGGCCTCTTCGAAACCTTCGCGAACAAGGGTCTCGAAGGGCGTCTGGCCGTACGGCACGCCGCCGCCGACCAGGTTGTCGAGCTTGCCCGGGTCGGTGGCCTTGCTCAGCGCGCGGCGGGCGATCCACAGGTGCGTCGGCCGCCCCTGCGCGTCGGCGACATAGCCGTTGGCATGCGCGCCGAAGGTCAGCGTGCCCCAGAAGCGCGCGCTGGCGCGTTCGATCAGGGCCAGCGACGGCCCGCCCAGGTGGGTGACGATGGCATAGGTCTCGTCGCGCCAGGCCGGGATCAGGCCCCTGGCGTGCAGCGCGGTGTTGACGGCGGCCAACGCACCGTCGCGGTCGGCCGCGACGAGCTGCACGCCGCGGTCGTCGCCGCCGAGCCTTTGCGGCCACGCGCACAGCGCGGCGAGGTGGGCCGCAGCGACCGAGCCGACGACCACGCCGCCGATGCTGAAGGGCACTCGAGGCAGGTCGCGGCGGCGGGCGGCCGCCAGCGCCGGCCAGCGTCCGGCGATCACGCTGCCCTCAAGCCGCCGCCCGCGCGTGCGCCCCGCCGCGCCACTGCGCCATCAAACCCTGCCACTTGATCCGCGCCGCG
>JANMSS010000075.1:0-7803 GCA_031389585.1 Burkholderiales bacterium
GTGATCGGCGACGCGGGGGTCGGCAAGTCGCGCCTGGTCCATGAGGCGATCGAGCGCACCGGCAGCAACGTGCGTGTCTTGCGCGGGCGTTGCCTGCCCTATGGCGACGGCATCACGTTCTGGCCCCTGGTCGAGATCGTCGGTGCCGCTGCCGGTATCGATGCCAACGACACGCCCGACGAAGCCCAGGCGCGCGTGCTCGCGCTCACTGGCGACGCCGATGTGACAGCGCGGCTGGCCTCGGCCATCGGCCTGTCGGCCACCACGTTCCCGATGCACGAGCTGTACTGGGCGGCGCGGCGCTTCCTGCAAGGGCTGGCAATGCAGCAGCCTGTGGTGGCCTTGATCGACGACATCCACTGGGCCGAGCCTGCGTTCCTGGAACTGATCGAGCATGTGCTCGACGCCTCGACAGACGCGCCGATCCTGCTGCTGGCCACGGCCCGCCACGAACTGATCGAGGAACGCCCAACCTGGCCCGACCGCCCCAACGCGGCGCGCCTGGTGCTGCGCCCGCTCAGCGATGCCGCTGCGGCACAAGTGGTGGCCCACCTGCTCGGCGGCGCGGCGTTATCACGGTCGGTGGTCGCTCGTATCGTCGCGGCCGCTGAAGGCAACCCGCTGTACGTCGAGCAGATGCTGTCGATGTTGATCGACAGCCGGGCCGTGCAGCACGACGACGAAGAGTCGGGGCTGGCGGGCATGGCGGGGATGGCAGGTGCCGACGAGATTGCGGTGCCGCCGACCATCCGCGCGCTGCTGGAAGCGCGCCTGGACCGCCTGGGCCGCGAAGAGCGTGCCACCGTCGAGCCGGCGGCGGTGGTGGGGCTGGAATTTCCACAGGCAGCCGTCGAGTCGCTGGCCCCTGCCATGCTGCAAGCGGCGGTGCCGAAACATCTGGGGTCACTGAGCCAGAAGCATTTCATCCAGGCCGCTGTGTCGCTTGACGCCGACGCCGACGCGAGATTCCGCTTTCACCACCATCTGGTTCGCGAAACCGTTTACAACGGCCTGCTCAAGCGTGCCCGCGCCACGCTGCACATCGAGTTCGTGCGTTGGCAGGACCGGCTCAACGCCGAGAGCGACCGCGGGCTGGCGTTCGAAGAGATCCTCGGCTACCACCTTGAGCAGGCGCACCGCTACCTGTCCGAGCTTGGGCCGCTGGATGAGCAGGGCGTTGCGATCGGCATCGATGGCGGCGGGCGCCTGGCCAATGCCGGCCGGCGCGCCACGGCCCGCGGCGACCTGCATGCGGCCGCCAACCTGTTTCGCCGCGCCGTCGCCCTGCTGCCCGTCGAAAAGCCGAGCCGGCTGCCCTTGCTGCCCGAACTGGCCGAGGTGCTGATGGAGTTGGGCGATTTCGAGCCCGCGCGCACGCTGCTGGCCGAAGCCACGACCGAAGCCGAGCGCTGCGGGCGCCCGCGCGTCAAGGCGGCGGCGCAACTGGTGCGGCTGCTGGTGCGCCTGCACAGCGGCGAGCCCGGCAACTGGAGCGAAGAAACCCTGCGCCTGCCCGACACCACGATCCCGATGCTGCAAGTCGAAGACGCGCACGACGAGCTGGCCAAGGCCTGGCGGCTGATCGCGATGACCCACCAGATCGCCGGCCGGCTGGAGCAGGCCGGCGCGGCCATCGCCAAGGTCATCGACCACGCGCGCCGGGCTGGCAACCAGCGACTGGTGGCGCGCAGTGGCGTCGGCCTGGCGCTGAATGCTCTGTACGGGCCAACCCCCGCCGTGCAAGCCATCGCGCAGTGCGAGCGCATCCTGGCCGACGGCTTGGTGGACCGCCAAAGCGAAAGCCTGATCCAGTGCAAGCTGGCGCAGCTGTACGCCATGACGGGCGACTTTGCCGCGGCGCGATCGCTGGTGCGCCAGGGCCGCGCCGTGCTGCGCGAACTCGGCCAGGGCGTGCATGCCGCATCGACGGCACTGGATCTGGCCGTCGTCGAGTGGCTGGCCGGGGACCTGCAAGGCGCCGAGCGCGAGGTGCGGGCCGACTACCTGTTCCTGGAGCGCCAGGGCGAGACCTTCTTTCTGTCAACCATGGCCTCGCTGCTGGCGCGCCTGGTGCGCGAGCAGGGCCGCGACGACGAAGCCCTGGCCCTGACCCGCGCCGCCGAGGCCGCTGCTGCCGAAGACGATGTCGATGCCCACGTGTTGTGGCGCTCGACGCGGGCGCCGATCCTGGCCCGCCGCGGCGCGCTGGCCGAGGCGCAGGCATTGGCGCAGGCCGCGCTGGCCTTGGCGCGCCAGACCGAAGTACCGGTGCTGCTGGCCGACACCCTGACCGAGCTGGCTGCGGTGGCCAGCCTCGCCGGGGCCGGCGACGACGCCGCGCGCGCCTTGAGCGAAGCCCTGGCGCTCTACACGGCCAAGGGCGACGCGGTGTCGGCGGCCCGCGTCGCGGCGCAGGCCGCGCGACTGCAGGCGCGCTGACCGCCGCGCCCGCTCACCACGACATGCGGCCGTTCTCGAGCGCGCGAACGACGAATTCCCAGTCGCCGAGCCATTCGAGCGTGGGCGCGTCGGCGCTGCCGTATTGCCGGCGCGAGACGATGCAGCGCCGCTCGGTGCCGACGGGCAGGCCGGTGACGGCGTCGCAGGCATTGATCGGTACCGGCGAGCCCACCGGCAGCCAGCCCAGGCTGGCGTCGAAGGTCTCGGCCTGGTAGTACAGCATCGCGTTGGCGATGTCGGGGAAGATGGCGCCGCCCCACTTGTCGAAGCGCTTCACGAGGGTCGAGACATCGCGGCGCAGCTTGACTTCGAGGTAGGCGAACTGGCCGGGAATGCGCAGCGCGCTCTCGACACAGAGGTTGTAGTCGGCGCTGCACGACTGCGCGCTGACCGACTCGACCACCTCGGCCAGGGCCGCGCGCGGCACCGACACCGTGGTGGTCCACTGGTCGAGCTTGGTGGCCACGCCGCTGCCGGTGAAGAAGGAGCCGCCGCCAGTCGGCACGTAGGTCTTCACCTCCAGGGACGTCGGCGTGCCCAGCGTGGTGATCGTGGTACCGACATCGGTGCCGTCGCCATGGCTTGCGCCACTGCTGTCCTTGCTGCCCTCGGCATAGAAGCCCTGCCAACTCAACTCGATGATCGCGCCAGCCGCAGGCGACCTGAAGAGCAGGGTGATCGGCGTCGTGGCCGTCGTACCGCCACGGCTGCGCAGGGTCCCGAGCTCGCAATTGATCGCGCTCGGATTGCCCGCGACAGGCAGGCATGACGCGCCGATGGCCTCGGCAAAGGGCGCCGTCGCCCCTGCCAGGGGGATGTAGGCGCCAGGCACCAGGGGGTTCGGCACCTTGACCACGGTGTGGGCGATGAAGCGAACATGGTTCAGCGTGTTCTTGCTGTTGTTGACGATGCGCAGCTCATAGCCGGCAAAAAACACGCTCGGCGGCGTGTCCGTCGGCCGGCTCACGGTGACGATGCCTGGCACCGCGACAACGCTGGTGTCGACCAGCGGATCGGCAGCCCGTGCGGGCGCGGCCCAGCCGAGCAATGCAATGACGCACAGGGAGATTGGGACGATCGGTGACATGTATTCCTTCGTGGGCTCTGGCGAGCAGGGGGCCGTCCCAGCGCCATGCGTCGGGCCGGGTTGAGGGGGTTTTTGTAACCGGGGGTTCTATCCGCCAGCGGCGCTTTCGTCAATCCCCGATGCGGGGATCCGATGATTTCCTAGCCGGTTCCAGCACCACAAGCGGGGCGGGCTCCCGGCGATACTCGCCGCCGTGCGGACATCCGCGCCTGGCCAAAGGATCGTCGAATGAGCTCGATAGGCTATGTGTTCGGTTTCATCGGCGCAGCCCTGATGGTGGCCAGCTACATGATGAAGAACATGCTGCCGCTGCGCATGGTGGCGCTGGCGGCCAATGTGTTTCTCGTCGTCTACGCGGTGCAGGGCGGGTCGTGGCCGACGGTCGTGCTGTACGTGGCGATGATCCCGATCAACGTGAAGAAGGTGCTCCAGATCAAGACGCTGATCCGCGCCATCGAGAACGCCAAGGCCGACACGCCGATCAGCGAGTGGCTGCTGCCGCACATGACGCGGCGCCAGGCCAAGGCCGGCCAGACGCTGTGGAACAAGGGCGACAAGGCCACCGAGATGCTCTACGTGGAGAGCGGCCGGCTGAACATGATCGAGTACGACGAGTCGATCGGCGCCGGGGCGATCCTCGGCGAGATCGGCCTGTTCGCACCCGACAATCGACGCACGCGCACGGTGGTCTGCGAAACCGACTGCACGCTGTACGGCCTGTCGGCCGACGCCATGGCCCAGCTCTACTACCAGAACCCCAAGCTGGGTTTTCATGTCATGCGCATGATCGTGGCCCGCCTGATGCACGACACCGACTTGGCGCACCAGCGGCGCGACTCGCGCGCGCACATCGAGGCTGCGGCGCCGGCGGGCTGAACCCGCCGCGGCGCCCGGCTCAGCGGCCCGGCTGCTGCAACGCGGCGATTCGCTGCTCGATCGGCGGATGGCTGGAGAACAGCGCCATCAAGCCGCTCGGCGCGCCCGCGATGCCCATGGCCTGAATCGTCTTTGGCAACTCGCCTGCCGGCAGGCCGCCCAGGCGCGCCAGCGCGTTCATCATCGGGCGCGGGTTTCCCATCATGTCGGCGGCGCCGCGGTCGGCACGGAACTCGCGCTGGCGCGAGAACCAGGCCACGATGATCGCGGCCAGCACGCCCAGCAGGATGTCGAGCACGATGGTGGTGACGTAATAGCCAATGCCGGGACCGCGGTCGTTCTTCAGGATCACGCGGTCGACGAAGTACCCGATCACGCGCGACAGGAACACCACGAAGGTGTTCATCACGCCCTGGATCAAGGTCATCGTCACCATGTCGCCGTTGGCCACGTGCGAAATCTCGTGGCCGATCACGGCTTCGACCTCTTCGCGGTTCATGCCCTGCAGCAAGCCGCTGGACACCGCCACCAGCGCCGAGTTCTTGAACGCGCCGGTGGCAAAAGCGTTGGGCGCGCCCTCGAAGATCGCCACTTCGGGCATCCGGATGCCGGCCTGGTCGGAGAATCGCTTGACGGTGGTGACGATCCACTGATGGGTGGCGTCGGGCGAATCGTTGATGACCTGCGCGCCGGTGCTCCACTTGGCCACGGGCTTGCTGATCAGCAGCGAGATGAAGGCGCCGCCAAAACCCATCAGCGCGGCGAAGCCCAGCAGCGCGCTCAGGTCCAGCCCGTTGGCCGTGAGGTATCGGTTGACGCCCAGCAGGCTGGCAGCGACGCCGAGCACCAGCATCACGGCCAGATTGGTGAAGATGAACAGAAAGACGCGCTTCATGGTGATCCCGCAGGAAGGTGGAGGTCGACGGCGCGCATATTAGGGCGTGCCGGCGCGCTTCAAGGCCAGCGCCAGTGCCTTCACATGGTTGGGCTGCTTGGCCGGCTGCAAGGCGAACAGTTCGGGGAACTGACCGAACAACTTGGTCGATGAGCCGCTGCGGCTGAGCAGGCCGGCTTCGCGCAGGGCTTCTGCGGCCACGCGCAGTTCGACTGTTTCGCCACGCCACAGCGCCGGCAGCACGTCAAGGATCGCCAGCGCCTTGTCGGGCAACGGCACGACCGCCGCTGCCGTCTTGCGCTGCGGGGCGCGCTTGGCCGGCACTTTGGCCGCTGCCTTGGCGGCCGGCTTGGCCGCCGGCGCTGCCACGCGTGCCTTGCGGTGCGCGAGCACCTCGTAGTCATCGTAGACACCCTTCGTCTCGTCGCCGGTCTTGCCCTGCTGGCCGATGCCCACGACGCGGCAGCCCTTCTCGCGCAGCCGCGCCACCAGCGGCGCGAAGTCCGAATCCGACGAGGCGATCACCATGACATCGGGCCGCTCGGCGATGGCCAGGCTGATGGCGTCGACGGCCAGTGCAATGTCGGTCGAGTTCTTGCCCGCCGCCAGGTTGACCATCGGGCGAATCGACAGACGCTTGAAGAGCTGTTGGTGCTGCACCGCCGACTCCGCGGTGCAATAGGCGCGCCGCACGTGCGGGCCGCCCCAGTGCGTGCCGACCCAGGCGACGGCCTGCTCGATGACATCGATCGACACGTTGTCGGCGTCGATCAGCAGCATCACTCGGGCAACGGTCATGTGAGTCTCCAGTTCAGGGTTTCGCCACCGCACAGCGGTTTGAGCGTGGCTTCGCCAAAGGGCACGCTCTCGGGCAACACCCAGGGCTCGCGCTTCAGCGTCACCGTACCGTGGTTGCGCGCCAGGCCGTAGAAATCCGCGCCATAAAAGCTGGCAAACGCCTCCAGGCGATCGAGCGCACCCGCCGACTCGAAGGCCTCGGCATACAGTTCGAGCGCGGCCGGCGCGGTGTAGCAACCGGCGCCGCAGACCGAGGCCTCCTTCAGCACCGCGGCGTGTGGCGCGCTGTCGGTGCCGAGAAAGAATTTCGAGCTGCCGGAAGTGGCAGCTGCGACAAGCGCGAGTCGGTGCACTTCGCGCTTCAACACCGGCAGGCAGTAGTAGTGCGGGCGCAAGCCGCCGGTGAAGATCGCATTGCGGTTGTAGAGCAGGTGGTGGGCCGTGATCGTCGCCGCGGTGAATCGGTCGCTCGCGGCAACATACTGCGCCGCCTCACACGTGGTGATGTGTTCGAACACCACCTTGAGTTCGGGGAAGTCGCGCCGCAGCGGCTGCATCACGCGATCGATGAAGACCGCCTCACGGTCGAACACGTCAACCTCAGGGTCGGTGACCTCGCCATGCACCAGCAGCAACAGGCCCTCACGCTGCATCGCTTCGAGCGTGGCGCGGACATGGCGGATGTCAGTGACCCCGGCGTCGCTGTTCGTGGTGGCGCCAGCGGGGTAGAGCTTGCACGCAACAACGCCGGCGGCTTTGGCGCGAACGATCTCTTCGGGCGGCAGCTTGTCGGTCAGGTACAGCGTCATCAGCGGGGTGAAGTCGTTGCCGGGCTGGCCGGGCGCGGGCCGCGCCGCCAGGATGCGCTCGCGGTAGGCAATGGCCATCGCGGCGCTGGTCACTGGCGGCCTCAGGTTGGGCATCACGATCGCGCGCGCAAACTGCCGCGCGGTGGCTGGCAGTACTGCGGCCATGGCCGCGCCGTCGCGCAGGTGCAGATGCCAGTCGTCGGGGCGTGTCAGGGTCAGCGTTGTGGCCATGCCGCAATTGTCCCATCCGTCATCAGGGTCTGGTCTTGCACCGTCATATTATTTCCACTATTCTCGAAGCATGGAAGCGATTAGCGTTGTGCAAGCCCTGGGCGCATTGGCCCAGCCGCTGCGGCTGCAGGTCTTTCGCGCGCTGGTCGTGGCCGGACCGCAAGGCCTGACGCCGGGCGCCATGAGTGAAGGCACCGGCGTACCGCCCAACACGCTGTCGTTTCACTTGAAGGAGTTGGCCCATGCCGGCCTGGTGACGCAGCAGCGCGACGGCCGCTTCCTGATCTACCGCGCCGATTTCGAGCGGATGAACGGCGTGCTGGCCTACCTGACCAAGAACTGTTGCCAAGGCAGTGGTTGCCGTATCGACAGCACGGTCTGCCCACCCACCGCAAGGAGCAAGTGATGAGCAAGCGATTCCACGTTCACCTGCATGTTGATGACCTGAGCAAGAGCATCGCCTTCTACAACCAGCTGTTTGCAGCGGCGCCGGCACTGCACGAGACCGACTACGCCAAATGGATGCTGAACGACCCGCCGGTCAACTTCGCGATCTCGACGCGCGGCCATGCCACCGGCATCGACCACCTCGGTATCCAGACCGACAACCCGTCTGAGCTGGCGGAAATGCGCGCGCGTGCCGAGAC
>JANMSS010000176.1:0-1747 GCA_031389585.1 Burkholderiales bacterium
ACGGCGGCTGGCTTCATCGGTCTGCTCGGGCTTCAGGCCCCGCTGCTGCTGCAGCACAGCATTGATCTGGTGAACGGTGATCTCTTCCTTGTTCACCTTGGCCGCGGTCTGTGTCGCGGGCTTGTCCTTCTTGTCGCCGCAGGCGGACAACAGGATCGCAGACGTCACCAACACCAACGCGATCGCACCTCGGCGGGCTCTAGGTTCCATGACTGCGACACTCATTATTCAAGGACTCCTGGACAGAGCACACTACAACGGCTGCCGTTGCGCCAACCCCCCGCGGCACGAAGGGTCGCCGCGGAGCCCGTCGAGTGTAGCGATCGTGCGCCCACAACCCGGCACCCAATTACAGGGGGAACGGCGCGGGCCACCTTGTGAATCGTCATAAACGCACAGTCTGGCACCCGAGAGCCACCCCATGCAGGGACCCCCGAGCGCGAATTCGGTTCCCGCGGCCCACTCGGTCAGGGGAGCGCGTCCATCCCTAGCAGCGCACCCCAACATGCAGCGCCACCACCCCGCCCGACAGGTTGTGCACGTCGACATGGCCAAAGCCGGCGGCCTTCATCATCGCCTTCAGCGTGGCCTGGTCGGGATGCATGCGGATCGACTCGGCGAGATAGCGGTAGCTGTCGCCGTCGCCGGCCACCCACTGGCCGAGCTTGGGCAGCACATTGAACGAGTACCAGTCGTAGGCCTTGGCCAGCGGGGCCGCGACCCTGGAAAACTCGAGCACCAGCAAGCGCCCGCCGTGGCGCAACACGCGCGCCATCTCGGCCAGCGCCTGCTCCTTGTGGGTCATGTTGCGCAAGCCGAATGCCACGCTGACCAGATCGAACGAAGCGCCAGGCAGCGGCAGCCGCTCGGCGTCGCAGAGCACGGTGGGCAGCAACAGGCCTTCGTCCAGCAAGCGGTCGCGGCCCTGGCGCAGCATCGCCTCGTTGATGTCCGTGTGCAGCACGATGCCACTCGTGCCGACTTGCCGGGCAAAGGCACGCGCCAGATCGCCGGTGCCGCCCGCCAGGTCCAGCACGCGGTCACCTTCGTGCAGGTTGGCCACGGCCACCGTGTAAGCCTTCCAGGCCCGGTGCATTCCGAGCGACATCAGGTCATTCATGACATCGTACTTCGGCGCGACGGTGTCAAACACGCCGCGCACTCGGCGCGCCTTGTCGGCCTCGGGGACTGACTCGAAGCCGAAGTCTGCCTTCGGGTTCTCTGTCATCTCAATGTGCGTGGCCGCACCCTGCGCCGGCGGCCGAAGTCATCGGCGCATCGCGCGACATGCCGGCACCGTCGATCCGTGCCTCGTAGTCGCGCCAAAGCTTGTCCTGCTGCGAGCCCAGGTAGTAGAGGTATTCCCAGGAAAAGATCCCCGAGCTGTGGCCATCGCTGAACGTCGGCTGCACAGCGTAGTGGCCCACTGATTCGATGCCGTCGATGCCCACCCCGCGCTTGCCGGTCTGCAGCACGTCCTGCCCCGGTCCGTGGCCCTGCACCTCGGCCGATGGCGAGTAGATCCGCATCAACTCAAACGGGATGCGAAACACGGCGCCGTCGTCAAAACCGACTTCCAGCAGCTTGGACTGTTGGTGCACGGTGAGCTCGGTCGGACGGGGTTTTTCGGCCATGCCGCAGTGTAGCGGGGGCGCGATCAACGACTTTGTTCACGCACTTCGTCGACCACAGTGCGGCCTGCGCCCAGAGAATTCCAGCATTGCGAGCGGGTCGGCGCTGTGGCCCG
>JANMSS010000197.1:0-2116 GCA_031389585.1 Burkholderiales bacterium
CATCGCGATGCGGCGCTCGGAGATGGCGCCCACTTCGGCAATCGCCAGCGCCATGCCGTCAGCCGCCAGCGCCACCGGCTCGGCGTGGAAGTTGCCACCGGAGACCATGCTGCCAGCGCCATCGTCACCGTCGACGAACACGAGCGGGTTGTCGGTGACCGCATTCGCTTCGCGCAGCAGCACCAGCGCGGCGTGGCGCAACTGATCCAGGCAGGCGCCCACCACCTGCGGTTGGCAGCGCAGGCTGTACGGGTCCTGCACGCGGTCGTCGCCTTCGAGGTGCGAATTGCGGATCGCCGAGCCTGCCAGCAGCGCGCGGTAGTACTGCGCCACGTCGATCTGCCCCTGCTGGCCGCGCAGGGCGTGGATGCGCGGGTCGAACGGGCCGTCGCTGCCACGCGCCGCATCGACGGTCAGGGCACCGATCACCAGCGCGGCTTCGAGCACGGGCTCGAACGAGAACAGCGCGTGCAGCGCCAGGGCGGTCGACACTTGTGTGCCGTTGATCAGCGCCAGGCCTTCCTTGGCCTGCAACACCAGCGGCGTGATGCCGGCCTGTTTGAGTGCGGCCGCGGCGCTTTTGCGCTTGCCGTCGATGAGCATCTCGCCCTCGCCCATCAGCGCCAGCGTCATGTGCGCCAGCGGCGCCAGGTCGCCCGAAGCGCCGACCGAGCCCTGTGAAGGCACGTAGGGCACCAGGCCGGCGTTGTGCACGTCGAGCAGGGTGTCGATGACCACCGGTCGCACGCCGGAGTGCCCGCGCGCCAGGCTGGCGGCCTTGAGCGCCAGCATCAGTCGCAGCACGGCCGGCTGCAGCGGCGCACCCACACCCACGCTGTGCGAGCGGATCAGGTTCAGCTGCAGCGTGGCCAGGTCGGCTTCGCTGATGCGCGTCGAAGCCAGTTTTCCAAAGCCTGTGTTGACACCATAGACGGCAGCGCTGCCTTGCGCGGCACGCTGCACGACCGCCGCGCTGGCGGCGATGGCCGCGTTGGCTGAGGCATCGATAGCGAGCGGCGGGCCGCCGGCGTGGATGCCTTGCAGCGCCTCGAGCGTCAGCGCGCCCGGGCGCATGGTGAGTTGCGTCAAGCGCCCACCATCGGCAGCTTCAGGCCCTGTTCGCGAGCGCATTGCACGGCGTCTGCGTAACCCGCATCGGCATGGCGCATCACACCCGTGGCTGGGTCGTTCCAGAGCACGCGCTCGATGCGTTTGGCCGCCGCATCGGTGCCGTCGCAGACGATGACCACGCCGGCATGTTGCGAGTAGCCCATGCCGACGCCGCCGCCATGGTGCAGGCTGACCCAGGTGGCGCCGCCGGCGGTGTTGAGCAAGGCGTTAAGCAGCGGCCAGTCGGAGACTGCGTCGCTGCCGTCCAGCATCGACTCAGTTTCGCGGTTGGGCGATGCCACCGAACCGCTGTCCAGGTGATCACGGCCGATGACGATCGGCGCCTTGAGCTCCCCACTCCTGACCATCTCGTTGAACGCCAGGCCGGCGCGATGGCGTTCGCCCAGGCCGATCCAGCAGATGCGCGCGGGCAGGCCCTGGAAGGCGATACGTTCGTGCGCCATGTCGAGCCAGCGGTGCAGGGGCTTCTCCCCAGGGAACAGCGCCTTCATCTTCGCGTCGGTCTTGTGGATGTCCTGCGGGTCGCCGCTCAACGCGACCCAGCGGAACGGCCCCTTGCCGCGGCAGAACAACGGGCGGATATAGGCAGGCACGAAGCCGGGGAAGTCGAACGCGTTCTTCACGCCCTGATCGAGCGCGACCTGGCGGATGTTGTTGCCGTAGTCCACGGTCGGGATACCCATGGCCTGGAACTGCAGCATCGCCCGCACATGCGCTGCGCAGCCCTGCGCGGCGGCGGCGCTCAGCTCGGCATGCTGGGCCGGATCGGCGGCGGCGGCCTGCCACTGCCCGACGCTCCAGCCGGGCGGCAGATAGCCGTTGATCAGGTCGTGCGCCGAAGTTTGGTCGGTCACCAGATCGGGCCTGATCGCTTCGCCGCGCATGCAGCGGTCGGCCAGCGCCGGCAGGATGCGCGCCGCATTGCCGAGCAGGCCGATCGACACCGCCTTCTTCTCTGCGGTGTACCTCGCAATGCGCGCCAGTG
>JANMSS010000216.1:0-29054 GCA_031389585.1 Burkholderiales bacterium
GAAATCATCAACCCCGATCATGTGATCGCGCATCTGTCGCATGGCGGCAAGCTCGACATGCAGATCAAGGTCGAGAAGGGCCGCGGCTACGTGCCGGGCAACATGCGCCGCTTCGGCGACGAGCCGACCAAGTCGATCGGCCGCATCGTCCTGGATGCGTCGTTCTCGCCGGTGCGACGTGTCAGCTACGCAGTCGAGAATGCGCGCGTCGAGCAGCGCACCGACCTGGACAAGCTGGTGATGGAGATCGAGACCAACGGTGCGATCAGCCCCGAAGAGGCGATCCGCGCCTCGGCCAAGATTCTGGTCGAGCAGCTGGCGGTGTTCGCGCAACTCGAAGGCAGCGAAGTCAGCGGCATCTTCGAAGAGCAGAAGCGCGCGACCAGCACCTTCGATCCGATCCTGCTGCGCCCGGTCGACGAGCTCGAGCTCACGGTGCGTTCGGCCAACTGCCTGAAGGCCGAGAACATCTATTACATCGGCGACCTGATCCAGCGCACCGAAACCGAGCTGCTGAAGACCCCGAATCTGGGTCGCAAGTCGCTCAACGAAATCAAGGAAGTGCTCGCCTCGCGTGGTCTCACGCTGGGCGCGCGACTGGAGAACTGGCCGCCGCAGGGATTGGACAAGAGGTAAGGACGGCGCAAGCGCCGCCAATGGAATGGGCTTCTTGACTGAGGCCCGGTGCAACTCCCAGTACCTGATACGGCTGGGAGAACAATCAACGAAAGGACAAGCACCATGCGCCACCGTAACGGACTACGCAAACTCAATCGCACCAGCGCGCATCGCCAGGCGATGTTGCGCAACATGTGCAATTCCCTGATCACCCACGAGGCGATCAAGACCACGCTGCCCAAGGCCAAGGAGCTGCGCATGGCGGTCGAGCCGCTGATCACGCTGGCCAAGGAATCCACGCTGGCGCACCGCCGCCTGGCCTTCGACCGCACGCGCGATCGCGACGTTGTCGCCAAGCTGTTCAATGAGCTCGGCCCGCGCTACAAGGCGCGCCCCGGCGGCTACACGCGAATCCTGAAGATGGGCTTTCGCGTCGGCGACAACGCACCGATGGCCTTTGTCGAACTGGTGGATCGTCCCGAACCCAAGGCCGAAGAGGTCAAGGTCGACGCCGAGTAATCAGCGCGCGCCTCCGCACACAAGGCCAGCCGCAAGCTGGCCTTGTTTGTTTGTGCTTGGTCATTCCAAAGTCTGTAGACACGCGAGCCGACGTCGGCCGCCGAGCTTGCCGATCGCGCTCGGCGCACACCGAAAAATGGCGCTTCTTGCAGTGAATTCGTACGGGGTGCCATGTTAGAATTCGCCCGCGGGGTGGAGCAGCCTGGTAGCTCGTTGGGCTCATAACCCAAAGGTCGCAAGTTCAAATCTTGCCCCCGCAACCAAATTCGACAGACCCTCCTTGCGAGGGTCTTTTTTTTGGCTGGAAACGACTCGCAGCCGCGAACGCTGACACAGATCAAGACGAAGGACGCGCGACCGATCGACAGTGGCTGTACCGCGCGCAACGCGCAGTCAGACTTGCGATGCATTCATGCGCAATACGTCCGCGCCATTCGATGATGTCAGCTTGCAGATTGCCGCCGCTGTGCTTGGGCAGCAGGTCGTGATGGGTCGCGGCTCGCTGACCGGCGAGTACCGCGAGTGCACGTTGCCGCCCGGCAATCCCCCAGGCGCGCCGACCGCGCCATGAAGACACTGCCGATCCGCCCGCTGCCACCGCCGTTGCGCGATCAGGTTGTCGCCGCAGGTCCTTGGCGCGTCGCGCACCTGATGTACGCGCCGCACCGGCTGGCCTTTGCCGCTGGCGCGGCAATGCTGGCCGTGACAGCCCTGTGGTGGGCCTTCGCATTGACAGCGCGCCATGCGGCGCTTGCGCTGCCCTGGGCCGTGACGCCCTCCGCAGCGCATGGCCTGGTGATGGCGCTGGGGTTCATGCCCTTCTTTATCGTCGGCTTCGCCTTCACCGCCGGGCCGCGCTGGCTCGGCTCGCCTGAAGTCTCGACCAGGGTTCTGCGCGCGCCGCTGGTGTCGATGCTCGGCGGTTGGCTCCTGGCACTGCTGGGCTTTCATCAGTCCGCGCTGTGGGCTGCCAGCGGAGTGGCAGCCGTAGCGCTGGGCTGGAGTGTCATCGTGCACCGCTTCGTTGGCTTGCTTAACAGGAGCGCGGCGCAAGACAAGCTACATCCGACCCTGCTGGCTGCGACAGCGGGGCTCGGCGCGCTGTCACTGTGGGTGGCCGCGGCCGCGCTGGCGTTGATAGATGTCACGCTGCTTCGCGCCGCCACCTCGCTGGCGCTGTGGGGTTTTCTCGTGCCGCTGTTTGTGACTGTCGCTCATCGCATGCTGCCGTTCTTCACTGCCAGCGCGCTGCCGCTGCAGCGCGCGTGGCGGCCAAATGCACTGCTGTGGACGATGCTGGCGGCCGTGGTGGCCCAGTTGCCCTTTGCGGTGACCGAGCTGTGGTGGTGGCCGTTGCCGGCCTGGGCGCGCTGGGCGCAAGTGGTCGTCGAGTTGACTGCCGCGGTGCTGCTGCTCTGGCTGTCAGTGCGCTGGGGGCTGGTACAGAGTCTGAAGAACCGCCTGCTGGCCATGCTGCACACCGGCTTTCTGTGGCTGGGCATCACGTTCGCGCTCGGAGCGGTTTCGCACGCCCTGATGGCCTGGCGCGGCCCCGAGCATTCGCTTGGCTTGGCGCCACTGCACGCGCTTACGATGGGCTACCTGGGCAGCACGCTGGTGGCGATGGCCACCCGCGTCACCGCCGGCCACAGCGGCCGGCCGCTGGCGGCCGACAATGTTGCCTGGGCCCTGTTTTGGGTCTTGCAGACGGCCGTACTGCTGCGCCTGGCCAGTGCGATATGGCCAGCCGCGGGCGCTCTGCTGCTGCTCGCAGCCATCGCGGCCTGGTCCTTGGCCATGGTGGGCTGGGCCCTGCGCTACGGCCGTTGGCTCGGTCGCCCGCGCGCCGACGGCCGGCAGGGGTGAACGCCGATGCCAGACTAATTTTCACGCCATTGAAGTGGATCATGCCCTCGCGGCCGCCGCAGCGTGGATGATGTGCTCTTTCGACACACTGGAAATTTGCCTTGTCCCTCAAGTCCCCCCCCAAGACAGCCGCGACCGTGGTCGCATTGGCGCCCCAAGCCATCAGTGCCGAGGTGCTGTTGGAGAAGTACGCAAAGGGCGAAGAGAAAACCGTCGACGCGGTCTATCGACGCGTGGCCGCGGCACTGGCCGAGCCCGAACCCGCTGACCAGCGCGCACAGTGGGCGGAGCGCTTTGATCACGCACTCGAGCAAGGCTTCATCCCGGCCGGGCGCATTCAGTCGGCCGCTGGTGCGGGTCTGGCTGCGACGCTGATCAACTGCTTCGTGCAGCCAGTCGGCGACTCGATCACCCAGGTTGACGATGGGCACCCCGGCATCTACACCGCCCTGGCCGAAGCGGCCGAGACGATGCGCCGCGGCGGCGGCGTCGGCTACGACTTCTCGCGCATCCGCCCGCGCGGAGCCTGGGTGGGCGCAACGCACAGTTCGGCCTCGGGACCCGTGAGCTATATGCGTGTCTTCGATCGCTCCTGCGAAACGGTCGAGTCGGCAGGTGCGCGGCGCGGTGCGCAGATGGGTGTGCTGCGCTGCGATCATCCCGACATCGAAGAATTCATTCACGCCAAGGACCGGGGCGACCTGAAGAACTTCAACATCTCGGTCGGTGTCAGTGACGCTTTCATGCAGGCGGTGCACGATGGCGGCGACGTGGAACTGGTCCATCGCGCCGAGCCGGGCGTGGCGCAAATGGCCGCCGGCGCCTACCGCCGCGGCGATGGTCAATGGGTCTATCGCAAGCTACCGGCGCGCGAGCTGTGGGCGCAGGTCATGCACGCCACCTATGACCATGCCGAACCGGGTGTGCTGTTCCTCGACACCATCAATCGCGACAACAACCTGGCGTACTGCGAGGACATCAGTGCAACCAACCCCTGCGGCGAGCAGCCCTTGCCCGCCTACGGCTGCTGCTGCCTCGGCTCAATCAACCTGACGCGCTTCGTGCAGCGCCCGTTCGCGGCCGACGCCGCGTTCGACGATGTCGGCTTCGCCGCACTCGTGCGCACGGCTGTGCGCATGCTCGACAACGTGCTCGACGTGACGATGTGGCCGTTGCCGCAGCAGCATGAGGAGGCGCGGCGCAAGCGACGCGTCGGGCTGGGCTTTACCGGACTGGGTGACGCGCTGGTGATGTTGGGCTTGCGCTACGACACCGAGCCTGCGCGCGTGATGGCACGGCGCATCGCCGAGTGCATGCGCGACACGGCTTACGACGCCTCGGTCAACCTGGCGATCGAGCGTGGCGCCTTCCCGCTGTTCAATGCCGATCTGTATCTCTCGGGTGGCACCTTTGCGTCGCGCCTGCCGCAGCCGCTCAAGGACCGCATCCGCACGCACGGCATCCGCAATTCGCACCTGCTGTCGATCGCGCCCACCGGCACCATCAGCCTGGCTTTTGCCGACAACGCCAGCAACGGCATCGAGCCCGCGTTCAGCTGGACCTATGTGCGCAAGAAGCGCCAGCCCGATGGCAGCTTTGCCGAGCATGTCGTGCAAGACCATGCCTGGCGCCTCTACAAGCACGCCAAGGGTGCCGACGCGCCGCTGACACCCGCCTTCGTCACCGCGCTGGAAATGAGCGCGCAGGCCCATGCAGAGATGGTGGCCGCTGTGGCGCCTTTCATCGACACCGCCATCAGCAAGACCGTCAACGTGCCGGTCGACTACCCCTACGCCGACTTCGAGCAGCTCTACCATCAGGCTTGGTCGCTCGGCCTCAAGGGTCTGGCCACCTACCGCCCCAACGCGGTGATCGGCAGCGTGCTCTCCACGCAGCCCGCGCCGCTGCAGGTGAGTGACCCGAACCGCCGGCTGGCCCTCGACGCACCTGCGGTGCCGGTGCTGGCCTCGCTGCGTTGGCCGGGCCGGCCTGATCTGCCGGGCGGCAACGCCGCCTGGGCCTACATGATCGAGCATCCGTTCGGCTCCTTCGCCCTGTTCGTTGGCGACGTGCCGCGTGAAGACGATCGACGCGGTGTGCAGCCGTTCGAAGTCTGGGTCAATGGCGCCGAGCAGCCGCGTGGACTGGGCGCGCTGGCCAAGACGCTGTCGATGGACCTGCGCACCAACGACGCGGCGTGGCTGCAGTTGAAGCTCGACGCGCTGGCCACCGTGGCCGAAGAGCGCCCGTTCGAGATGCCGTTCCCGCCGCATGGCGAGCAGCGTCCGTTCCCCGGCGTGGTGGCCGCCACCGCGGCGGTGATTCGCTGGCGCTGCGAGCAACTCGGCACCCTGCCGCCGCCGCCCGGCCGCGCCACGCCGGTGATGGACGCCCTGTTCGCCCGCGACGAGCCGCACACCGACCCGTCGGGCACGCTGGCCTGGGCGGTGGACATCGACAACCCGGCCAGCGGCGAGGCCTTCACCGTGACCTTGAAAGAGGTCACGCTGCCGGGCCCGGACGGCATGAGCGTGACGCGCCCGTGTGCGCTGGCACTGGCCGGCAACTACCCGCGCGCCCTGGACGGGTTGGCGCGGCTGTTGTCGCTGGACATGCGCGTGATCGACCCGGCCTGGATCGGCATGAAGCTGCGCAAGCTGCTCAACTACGCCGAACCCCTCGGTCACTTCATGGCGTTCGTGCCTGGGCTGCCGCCTGGCCAGCGCCGCCAGCAGGTCTGGCCGTCGACGGTGGCCTATCTGGCGCGCCTGGTGATCCACCGCTACGCCATGCTCGGCGTGCTCGACGAACAGGGTTTCCCCCTGCGCGAGATGGGCGTGCTCGACGCACCGCGGCCGGGGCAGGTCAGCGTGTTGCAGGCCGGCCGGCCCTGCCCCGAATGCGGCAACGCCAGCGTGATCCACAAGGACGGCTGCGACTTCTGCACCGCCTGCGGCTACGTGGGTCAGTGCGGATGACGTTTGGACTCTTCGGCATCGAAGCGCCCGGCCAGCCCGCGCCGCCCTGGACGACGCGCGAGTGGTTCAACAGCGACGGTGCGGTGCAACTGGCCAACTTGCGCGGCAAGGTCGTCGTGTTGCATGCGTTCCAGATGCTCTGCCCGGCCTGCGTCCATCACGGGCTGCCGCAGGCGCAACGGATTCATGCGACCTTCGCGCCGCAGGATGTTGCGGTCATCGGCCTGCACACGGTGTTCGAGCACCATGCCGCGATGATGCCGGTCTCCCTGCAGGCGTTTCTGCACGAGTACAGGTTCTCCTTTCCGGTTGCTGTCGATGCGCCGGGCGCCGACCCGCGCGACGCGATCCCGACCACGATGCAGGCCTATGGCATGCAGGGCACGCCGACCCTGATCCTGATCGATCGCCGCGGCGATCTGCGTCACCATGGCTTCGGCGCTGAGGATGACCTCGCGGTCGGTGCCGCGATCGCGATGCTGGTCGGCGAGGCCGGCTGACGGCGTCGCTCCCGCGTCGCACAATGCAGCGTTGCCGGGGCCACGTCATGACACTGCGCACGATCCAGATCGACGATCGACTGTTCCAGTATGTGCTCGACCATTCGGTGCGAGAACATCCGGCGCAGACAGCGCTGCGCGAAGCGACGCGCGCGCATCCGCATGCGGGTATGCAGATCTCGCCCGACCAGGGCCAGTTCATGGCGCTGCTGATCAAGCTGTTGGGCGCGCGGCGCACGATCGAGGTTGGCACCTTCACTGGCTACAGCGCCTTGACGGTCGCCCTGGCGCTGCCGGAGGACGGCCATGTGCTGGCCTGCGACATCAGCGACGAATACACCCGCATCGGCCGGCCGTTCTGGAAGCAGGCCGGCGTCGGGCACAAGATCGACCTTGTCATCGCGCCTGCGCTGCAGACGCTCGACGACAGGCTGGCTGCCGGCGAGGCCGAGAGCTACGACTTCGCCTTCATCGACGCCGATAAGTCGAACTATGACCCGTACTACGAGCGTTGCCTGAAGCTGGTGCGCGCAGGCGGCCTGATCGCGCTGGACAACATGCTGTGGAACGGCTCGGTCGCGCGCCCGGCGAAAGACGCCGACACCGCCGCGCTGCAGCAACTGAACCTGAAACTGCACCGCGACGCGCGCATCGACCTCACGCTCCTGACGGTCGGCGACGGTCTGACGCTGGCGCGCAAGCGCTGACCCCTGCGGGCCGCGTCACGCGGCAGCGCGCGTGACGGTGGCAGCCGTCAGACCAAAGTGGTCGCGTAGCGCGTCGCGCAACTGGGCCTGTCCCAGGATGTGGGTATCGTGATGCGAACCGCCCTGCACGAGCAGGAAGCGCTTGGGCGCCGTGGCGCGCTCGTACAGCGCACGTCCCAGGTCGGGCGGAATCAGTTCGTCATCGCTGCCATGGACCACCAGCAACGGCGCGCGAACGTGCGGCATGTGCTTGGCGGCATCGAAACGCTGCGTGATCAATGGCGCCAGCGGCAGCCAGCCCCACCTGAGCGTGCCAAAGACTTCGGGGATCGACGTGAACGTGCCCTCCAGCATCACGCCCGCGGCGTCGTCGACTTGCGCCGCCAGTTGCACCGCGATCGCGCCTCCGAGCGAATGGCCGTACAGATAGCGCCGCGCCTGCGGATGGCGTTGCGCCAGCCAGTGCCAGGCGGCGCGCGCGTCTTCGCAGGCCGAGCGCTCGGAGGGCAGCGCCGCCGTGCTGCGGCCGAATCCGCGGTAGTCGATACCCAGCACGGCGAACCCGAGTGCGTGCAGGTGCTGCATGCGCTGCAGACTGCCGCTCAAGTCCCATCTCGCGCCGTGCAGGTAGAGCATCACAGGCGCATCGCCCTCTGGCTGCGCGAGCCAAAGACCATGCAGCCTGACCGGCGTGTCGGTCTCCTCGGAATTGAACTCGACCCACCGGTCTCGCAAACTGGCCGGCTGCACGCTGGCCTGGTCGGTGCGTGGGCCGCCCCACTGGAAGATCCATTTGCGCTGCTGCGCTTCGAGATTGACGCTGGCCATCAGCGCCGCCAGGGCCGCCACGCCGCCGCGCAACATCCAGCGCATGTGGCGTGTGGGGGCTGCGATCGCGTTCATGGTGAAACCATGCTGGCACTCGCCCCGAAGCGCGGGCACCCCGCGACTCAGCGTTTGTGGCGCGGTGGCCCCCCCGAGTCGAGGTGGCGCCCGCAATGACGCGCTGTCCAAACGCGTGCGAACGGCCGCGGCGCGACCCGGTGTCCGGGCGCGGACTCACCAGCGAAGGGCTTCGCCGTTCTGGTGCAGGAAGCGGCCGCTGGTTTCGAGGTTCAGCTCGTCGATGCGCTGCAAGAGCCCGCGAACGGACTCGTCCGCCTCGATCATGCCGTGGCCGCGGGTCATCTCGGTGCGCACCGCGCCGGGGTGCAGCATGACCACTGCGACGCCTCGGGGCTTGAGGTCATGGGCCAGGCTGACACCCGCCGCGTTCAGCGCCGCCTTGCTCATGCGGTAGCCGTAGTAGCCGCCCGAGCCGTTGTCGGCGATCGACCCCATGCGACTCGTGATCAGCGCAACTTTCGAGCCCTTGCGCAGGCGCGGGCCGAGCGCGCGAGTGAGCATCAGCGGCGCCACCGCATTGAGATCGAATTGCGCTCGCAGCTTGTCCAGGTCGACGTCTTCCAGTGAGTCGGCGACCAGCATGCCGGCGTTCTGAATCAGCAGATCGATGTCGTCCATTGCGAGTCGCTCAGCGAGGCGGGACCCGGCCGCGGGCTCGGTCACGTCGATGCCGCTTTCGATCCGCACGCCGAGTGCGTCGAGCTCGGGCGAGCTCTTGCGACAGATCGCAACCACGCTGGTACCCCGCGCCTTGAGCTGCCGTGCGAACTCGAGGCCGATGCCGCGATTGGCACCGGTGACGACTGAAATACCCATGGCATGATTCCTTGACGATTCCTTGACGACTCGTTGGCTGAACTGGCCTATCCGGCCAGGTGATCGGCCAACACGCGCGCTACATGCAGCGCCTCGCGGCCGGTGCCGTCGGCAATCTGGTGGCGACAACTGGTGCCGTCGGCGACGATCAAGGCATCGGGTGCGGCGCGCACGGCGGGCAGCAGGCTCAACTCGGCCATCTGCATCGACACGGCATGATGCGCGGCCTCGTAGCCGAAGCTGCCGGCCATGCCGCAGCACGAACTCTCGATCAGCACCGGCTCGGCGCCGGGGATCAGGCGCAGCACCTCGAGCACCGGCGGCATCGCGCCGAAGGCCTTCTGGTGGCAATGGCCGTGCACCCGCATCGGCTGGCGCGCCGGGCGCAGTGCAGGGCGGAAGCGCCCGGCCTGTGCCTCCTGGGCGAGGAACTCTTCGAACAACAGCGCCTGCGCGGCCACGGTGTGGGCGTCAATGCCCAGGCCCAGGCTCAGCATCTCGTCGCGCAGCGTCAGCAGGCATGAGGGTTCGAGGCCGACGATGGCGATGCCGCGTTGCGCGAACGGCAGCAGCGCATCGAGCAGCTGGCGGGCGCGCGCCTTGGCCTCCGCGGCCATGCCGGCAGCGAGGTAGGTGCGGCCGCAGCACAGTGTTTCGTCGCGCAGGCTTCGCGCCGCGTGCACGGTGTAGCCGGCCGCCTGCAGCACGCGCACGGCGGCCATCGCGTTCTCGCTGTCGAGGTGGCCATTGAAGGTGTCGACAAACAGCACTACCGGCCGCGCCGCTTCGAGCAACTCGGCGCGCGTGGCGAGCTTCAACGCCGCCGCGCCGCGCCAAAAAGTGTCGCGCCGAAAGCGCGGCAGCGACCTGGCGGCAGACAGGCCGAGCCAGCGCTGGCTGGCGCGTCTGAGCAGCGGTACGCGATTGCGCAGGTTCATCAGCCACGGCACCTGGCTGGCCATCGCGGCATAGGCCGGCAGGTGCGCCAGCAGGCGGTCGCGCACCGACATGCCGTGCTGCAAGCGGCGCTGCGCGAGCACTTCGAGCTTCATCTTGGCCATGTCGACACCGGTCGGGCAATCGCGTTTGCAGCCCTTGCAACCGACGCACAGCTCGAGCGCGTCACGCACGGCGTCGCCGGTCAGGCCGTCAGCGCCGAGCTGGCCCGACAGCGCCAGGCGCAAGGTGTTCGCACGCCCGCGCGTCAGATGCAGCTCGTCGCGCGTGACGCGGTAGCTCGGACACATGGTGCCGGCGTCGAACTTGCGGCAGTGGCCGTTGTTGTTGCACATCTCGACCGCCTTGGCCAGGCCGCTGGTCGGGTCGCCGCCGCTGCCGGGCGCGCTCGTCGCTTCCGTGACCGGATCGTTCTGCACGTTCCACGCCGACCAGTCGAACACCGGCTTCAGTGCAATCGTCTTGTAGCCGGGCGGATAGCGGAACAGGCGGGCATCGTCCATCTTCGGCGGGTCGACGATCTTGCCGGGGTTCATCAGCTTGCCCGGATCGAGCTTGTGCTTGATGGCGCGAAATGCCTCGTTGATCTTCGGCCCGAACTGCCAGCCGATCCACTCGCCGCGACACAGGCCGTCGCCATGCTCGCCGCTGTAGGCGCCCTTGAACTTCGTCACCAGCGCGGCGGCTTCATCGGCGATGGCGCGCATCTTGGCCGCGCCCCCAGTCGGTCCGCTCTGGCGCATGTCGAGGATCGGCCGCACATGCAGCGTGCCGACCGAGGCATGGGCGTACCAGGTGCCGCGCGTGCCGTGGCGGGCAAAGACCTCGGTCAACGCATCGGTGTACTCGGCCAGGTGTTGCAGTGGCACGGCGCAGTCTTCGATGAAGCTCACCGGCTTGCCGTCGCCCTTCAGGCTCATCATGATGTTGAGGCCTGCCTTGCGCACCTCCCACAGGGCTTTCTGCGGCGCCTCGTCGCTCATCTCGACGACGCTGCCGGGCAGGCCCAGGGCGTCACCCATCAGCTCGACCAACGCGCGCAGCTCTTGCAGCAGCGCAGCCTTGTCATCGCCGCTGAACTCGACCAGCAGGATGGCCGCCGGCGCTTTTCCGTTGACTTCGATCAGCGCGGCGTCGATGGTCGGTCGGAACGCCGGATTGGCGCGCGACAGATCGATCATCGTGCGGTCGACCAGCTCGACGGCGCTGGGGTTCAACTTGACGATGTGCTGCGCCGCATCCATCGCGGCATGAAAGCTCGGGAAATTCACCACGCCGAGCACCTTGGCGCGCGGCAGCGGGCTAAGTTTCAACTTCAGGCTGCGCGTGAAGGCCAGCGTGCCTTCGGCGCCGACGAGCAGGTGCGCGAGATTCACGCTGCCATCCGCGGTGTAGGGCCGCTCGCTTTGCGGGTGGAAGATGTCCAGGCTGTAGCCGGCCACGCGGCGCAACACCTTGGGCCAGCGGGCTTCGATCTCATCGCGGTGTTGATCGGCCAGGCCGCGCACAAAGTCGGCGATCTCGCGCTCCGGCGCGCCCAGGCCTGCCACCGGCCCGAACGACAGCAGCCGCCCGTCCGCAAGCCAGGCGTCGATGCCGGCCACGTTGTGCACCATGTTGCCGTAGGCGATGCTGCGCGAACCGCAGGAGTTGTTGCCGGCCATGCCGCCGAGCGTGGCCTGCGCGCTGGTCGACACATCCACGGGGTACCACAGCCCGTGCGGTTTCAGCCAGGCGTTCAGATGGTCGAGCACGATACCAGGCTCGACGTCGACGGTCAGCGCGGCCTTGTCGAAACCCAGCACGTTGCGAAGGTGCTTGCTGGTGTCGATGACCAGCGCCGCGCCGGTCGTCTGGCCGCATTGCGAAGTGCCGCCGCCGCGCGGCAGCAGCGGCACGCGTTGGTCGCGCGCAATGTCGATGGCAATGGCCACATCGCGCACGGTCTTTGGAACGAACACGCCCACCGGCATGATCTGGTAGATCGACGCGTCGGTGGCATAGCGGCCGCGCGAGGCGGCGTCGAACAGCACTTCGCCTTCGGTTTCCTGCGCCAGGCGCCTTGCCAGTTCGCCCGCCGTGGGAATTACCGTCTTTGCGGTCGAATCAGTCGCTGCCATCGTGCGTTGATTCTGTATGCAAAACTACGCTCGATTCATGGAGCCAGGATGAAGCTGAACAACCATGCCAGTGGCCGCCATTTCCTGCAGATTCCGGGGCCGAGCCCGGTGCCCGATCGCATCCTGCGCGCCATCAGCCTGCCCACGATCGACCATCGCGGGCCAGAATTTGGTGTGCTCGGGCTGGCGGTGCTGGCCGGACTGCAACGCATCTACCAGACCCAGCACCCGGTCGTGATCTACCCTGCCTCGGGGACGGGGGCCTGGGAAGCTGCGCTGGCCAACACGCTCTCTCCCGGCGATGCGCTGCTGATGTTCGAGACCGGGCAGTTCGCCACGCTGTGGCAGAAGATCGCGCTCCGGCTGGGCCTGCGGCCTGAGTTCATGGGCCAGACCGCCACCGACGCGGCGGGGCTGCCGCACAGCTGGCGCCACGGCGTCCAGGCCGATCTGATCGAGCAGCGCCTGCGCGCCGACAAGGGCCATGCCCTCAGGGCCGTCTGCGTGGTGCACAACGAAACCTCGACCGGCGTGACGTCCGACATCGCCGCCGTGCGCCGCGCGATCGATGCGGCCCGGCATCCGGCGCTGCTGATGGTCGACACCGTGTCGGGCCTGGCCAGCGCCGATTACCGGCATGACGAATGGGGCGTCGATGTCGGCGTCAGCGGTTCACAAAAGGGCTTGATGCTGCCGCCCGGCATCAGCTTCAACGCGCTCTCTCCGAAGGCGCTCGAAGCCAGCAAGCATGCCAAGTTGCCGCGGGCGTTCTGGGCCTGGGACGAGATGGTCGAGATGAACAAGACCGGCTACTTCCCGTACACCCCCAATACCAACCTGCTCTACGGGCTCAATGAATCGATCGAGATGCTGCTCGAAGAAGGACTGCCCAACGTCTTCGCGCGCCACCAGCGCTGGGCCGAGGGCGTGCGCGTGGCCGTGCGCGCCTGGGGCCTGGAGATCCAGTGCGCCGACCCGGCGGTCTACTCGCCGATCCTCACCGGGGTGGTGATGCCATCGGGCGTGGACGCCGATCGCGTGCGCCGGCTGGTTTACGAGCGCTTCGATCTCTCGCTGGGCATGGGTCTGGGCTAGGTGAAGGGGCGCATGTTCCGCATCGGCCACCTCGGGGACAGCAATGACCTGACGCTGCTGGCCGCGCTGGCGGGGTGCGAAATGGGCCTGAAGCTCTCAGGCGTGGCGTTGGCCGGCAGTGGCGTGCAGGCCGCGATGGATTACTACGCTGGGCACCCGCAGCGCGGCGCACTGCAGGCCGTGGCCTGAGGCTCGAGCAGGATCAGGACGGACGCTGCGAAGGGACGAAGGCGTCGGTAAAGCACAGGGGCTCTTCCAGCCCCTGGGCGATGAAGTCCGGCACCGCGGCTTGCACCATCTGCACCGAGCCACAGGCATAGACCTCGTAGCCGGTGAGGTCGGGATGGTCAGCGAGCATCGCCTTGTGCACGAACCCGCGACGGCCGGGCCAGGGGTCGTCGGGCGCGGCGTGCGAGAGCACCGGCACGACCGAGAAATTCGGGTGCTCGCGTTGCCATTGTTCGGCCAGGTCGAGCGCGTACAAGTCTTTGGCCTCGCGCGCGCCCCAGTACAACTGCATCGGCCGCTGAATGCCGCGACGCCAGGCGTCTTCGACGATGCTCTTGATCGGCGCGAAGCCGGTGGCGCCGGCCACGAACAGGATCGGCCGTTCGCTCTCACGCAGCGTGAAGCGGCCGAGCGGGCCCTCGAAGTCGATCGCGTCTCCGACCTTCAGGGTGGTGAAAACCTGGGTCGTGAAGCGGCCGCCGGGGATGCGCCGCACGTGCAGCTCGATCAGTGGGTTGTCATGCGGCGGATTGGCGAACGAGAACGCGCGCCGCTGGCCATCCTCGAGCACGATGTTGATGTACTGGCCAGCGGCAAAGGCGACGCGCTCGCCCTCGGGCAGCGCGATGCGCAGGCGGATCACGTCTTCAGCGATACGCTCGAGACTGTCGATGCGGCCGTGCCAGCGCCGCAGTGTCGTGTCCGTACCCAAGGTCGGCACATCGACCTCCAACTCGACGTCTTCGAGGGCCACCGCGCAGCACATCAGCGCTTTGCCGCTGGCGCGCATCGCATCGGTCAGCGCCGCGGGCTGGTAGGGGCCGGGATCGATACGGCCATTGAGCACCGTGCACACGCACAGGCCGCAGCCGCCGGCGCGGCAGTCGTAGGGCAGCGGCAGGCCGGCGCGCAATCCGGCCTCGAGCAAGGTCTCGCCCGACCGCGCAGTCACGGCGACCGCGCCCGGGTGCAAAGTGAGGTGCGTTTGGTTGCGGCTGCCTCGCCGTGGCGGCAGCCAGGGCATGGCCAGCAGCAGTAACGTGCCTACGCTGACCAAGGCCCACACGCCGGCCAGCGGCCATGCATAGACCAGTGGATACAGCGCGAGCAGGAACCAGTCGAGTTCGAGCTCGGTTGGGGCGACCGCCAGATTCGCTGCACCGCCCTGGCTCAGCACCGGCTGCACCAAGGCCAGCACCAGCAGCATCGTCAGCACCGCGATCGCGATCGGGCGCGGCGGCTGCGTCTGCGCCTTGGGCACGCGCTGCACATGAACCCACATCACCAACAGCGCCAGCAGCGGCACGCCGATGTGGATGAAGACCAGCAGCGAGAACAGGCGGTTGCTCACGTTCGCCGGCACGATGAAGTTGCGGATCAGCGAGCCGCCGAAGCCGGGCAGCCAGTCCATCCACTCGAAGCTGGCCTGGGTGACGAACTGCGCCAGGCGGTCCCACGGCAGCATGTAGCCGTTGGCGCCGGCGGCGTAGATCAACCAGATCAACCCCACCCCGGTGACCCACGAAAACCAGCGGTATCCGCGCAGGCGGTCGAAGGCGAAGTAGCGCAGCGCGTGCACGGCCATCGCCGCCACCATCGCGTCCGACGCATAGCGGTGCACGCTGCGCAACACGCCCCCGGCATACCACTGGCCCTCGGTCAGCGCCTGCACCGAGCGGTACGCCCCGTCGACGCTGGTGTCAAAGAACGCGTACAGGTACAGCCCGGTGGCGCCGACGACCCAGAACAGGAAGAAGATCGTCGAACCGAGGTGGTACAGCGGATTGAGTTTGTCGCCGAAGGCGCGGTTGAACAGCGCCTCGGCGTGCATGAAGCCCGCCCGCAACGCGCGCTGAAGGGCCCGCATCAGCGGCGCGGGCGCATCGCGCCGAAGACGACCACCACGAACAGCAGGCCGCCGATGATGGCCACCAGACCGCCCAGGCCCATCAAGCCCATGCCGGCGATCTCACCCATGCTGCGCAACACTTGTTCACCGCCGGCCACCTTGCGCTGCACGCCATAGCCGCCCGACCAGACCAGGCCCGCGATGTGCATCAGCTGGCCCACGCCGTAGAGGATCGGCTGCGCCACTGCGAGCCGGCCCTGCGGCGCGCGCCAGCCCAGCCGTGGCAGCAGGTGCACGACCAGGCCCATCAGCGCCAAGGTCACGCCAACGATGCAGCCGTGGTAATGCGCGGGAATCGTCACGTTGCTGGCACCGATGAACAGGCCGATCACGCCGCCCGCAGCGAACAGCGCCATCGACGACCACAGCGCGGCACGCAAGGGCTTGGCCGTGGGCGCCAGGTCGCGCAGGCGCGCGAGCGCCAGGGCTACCGCCAGGGCCACCGGCAGGATCGCCAGACCGCCGCCGAAGCGCATGGCCCAGGTGTGCAGTGCGCGGTGCTCGACCGTGGCCACATCGTGTGCAAGGTAGGCATACGGCGTGATGAAGACGCTGGCCAGCGCCAGCGCGAACAGCAGCACCACCACGCGCGGGCTCAGCACGATGCGGGCACCGCAGGCCTGGGCCAGCCACAGCCAGGCCACCAGCATCACCAGGGTCCAGGTGAACTGCAGCGCGTGGCCGACGCCCCAGAACAGGATTTCGTAGTAGGCCTTGCCGTCGAGTGCCGTGGGCACCTGCGCCAGCGACCAGACCAGCGCTAGCAAGGCCACAGCGGCGGAAACGACGCTGGCGTTGAGGCCGAAGCGCAGGGCGCCGGCGCCGCTGACGACGCTGCCGACACGCTCGGCCGCCCACAGACTGCGCAGCACCTGCAGCGCGGCGCCCGCGCCGAAGATCACCAGGCCCGCGTGGAACAACGGGCTCGTGAGTACCGGGATGTAGTTGGCCATGATCGGGGTGCCGGGGCTGACGAAGGCGGCCACCACCATCAGCAGCGTGCCGGCGGCGCACAGGCCGAGCGCCACACAGCTCCACACTGCGCCTCGCGCAGAAGTATTCAAGCTCCACAGCATGCTGGCGATGGCGCTGAACCAAACCAGCACCGACAGGTCGACATGCACCACCAAGGCGACGCGAAAGAAGTCGGCGCCGGGCAGCCACGCGTTGACGCCAGGTGTGCGCGCGGCCACCAGCAGCAGCGAGAACAGGCCCGAGCCGATCAGTGCAACCAGGCCGAGGTAGAGCCAGCCGCGCGCCAAGCCACGCTGGTCCTCGCCGGCGATGGGCAGGCTGTAGTCGGCAAGTGGGCGCGCAACCACCAATCCGCGAACGCGCGGCCCTCCAAGCGACCGCCGCGGATCCGGCTTTGCCGGTCCGCCAGCGGTGCCCCCTCGAGGGGGAGCGCCGAAGGCGCTACGGGGGTGGGTCATTGCAGCGTGATCCCCCCCTGGTTCACATCGAAGTCGATCACCAGCACCTGTGCCGGTGCCAGCGTGACGGTGGCCTCGCGCTGATGAGTGAAGCCGGGGCTGCGCGCGTCGTCCTTCAGGCGCACGGCGATGCGCTGCTCGCCCGCATCGACAACGAGGCGTTGGTAGACGGCCGAGGCGCCGTCGAGCGAGAGACCCGAAGGCGCCGCGGTACGGCGCAGCGCGGTGACGCCGTCGAGGTCGACCTCGATCGTGACCGGCGAGCGCTCCCGCGGGCACTTGATCGGCGCGCGCATGTTCGGCGGCAGCTTGGCCAGCTCGGCTTGGCTTTGCACCTGGCAGTCGCCGATCGGCTTGCCGGTGTGGGTGAAGCTGACCTTGATCAGTGCCTGGTCGGCGTCAAGGTGGTGGTAGACCGGCCAGCGCGAGAAGACACCGATGACCAGCGCGAAAAGGGCGTAGAGCAGGAATTGGCCGACCCAGGCGCTGGCCGGAAGGGCGGAGCTGCGGGCCGTCATGTCAGCGCGCGCCGGGCCGCCCCAAGCTCGCTGAGCGCCCCCTTGGGGGGCAGCGAACGCAATGAGCGTGGGGGCCAATCATCCGTGCTCCACCGCGTGTCGCGCGACTCGCGATGCATGAAACATCCTGCATTCCCATGCGCGCGCCGCGGATCGGGCTTTGCCCGGCTGCTGGCGCGGCCCCCTTGAGGGCGAGCGGCGAAGCCGCTTCGGGGGTGTTTCATCCTAGGCATGGTGGGCTTTCGGTCTGGGCGCAGTAGCGTCGTGTAGATCGCGCACACGGGCGCGTAGCCGCTCGAGCGCGTCTTGCAGCGTGTGGCTCTCACCATTGTCGGCCCAGGCCAACTCCAGCCGCTCACGCGAAACTGCGGCGCGCAGGTGCGGCTCGCGAAGACCCATCAACCGTTCTTCGGTCCAGCGCTGACCGAGCCTGAATTCGCAGCCGCCTTCGCGACAGCCACTGACCAGCACACCAGCCGCCCCGTCGCGCAATGCGTACTCGACGAATGAGGGCGGCAGCTGGCCGGCGCATACCAGGCTGAATGCGGCCACGTCGGGTCCGGCGAGCGGCGCGACGGCGGCGCCGTGGTCGCAACCGAAAACGACGATCGGTCGCACGACACGCAATGCAGCCAGGTTCTGGCGCATTTGCTGGCGCAGCGCATTGATCGAGGCCGATGGCAGATCGATCCCGGTCACGAGTTCGGCAGCGCTGCGAAACGGCGTTGACGACGGGCACGCTCCGGCGCAGATGCCGCAACTCGTGCACAGGTCGGCATCGACCACCGCCATCTCTTTGCCAAGCACTTGAGCGCCCCCAAGGTCGCCGCTTTGCGGCGCCCGCCCCCCCGAGGGGGAGCTCGGAAGCTTGGGGCGGCCCGGCGTTTCCTTCTGATTCGGGTGCGGCACCATCGTGATGGCGGCAAACGGGCAATCGGCAAAGCAGCGGCGGCAGCCGTTGCAGTTGGCCGGGTCGACCACGGCCACCGGCACGCGCGGCGCCTGCGGCAGGAAAGGCAGCGCGAACAAGGTGAGCAGGCCGCTGCCAGCCAGGGCCCAGGCCACAGCGGGCGACGTGGCCTCGACCAACGGGTGAATGAACAGCAACACCCAGTCCAGGCGCAGCGCCTGCGGCACCGTGGCCAGATCGGCGGGCGCGTGACTCGACACCGGCGCCGCGACAGCCAATACCAGCAGCGTGAGCAGCAGCCCGGCGCTCACCGGGCGTGGCGGCCAGACCGCGGCGCGCGTCAGGCGCTGGATGTGGAACCACAGTGCAAACAGCAGCAGCAGCGGCACGCCCAGGTGGACGAAGACAAACAGTGAGAACAACCGGTCGCTGACCGCGCCCTCAGCGAGGAAGTTGCGCGCCAGCGGCACGTCCAACAGCGGCAGGCTGTCGATCCACTCGGCGGTGGCAATCGCCGAGTACTGGCCCAGTTGGTCCCAGTGCAACCAGAAGCCGCCAATGGCGCTGGCAAACACGAGCAGGATCGGTGGCACGCCCGTCAGCCACGAGAAGCGGCGAACGCCGCGGTAATGGCCGTGCAGCCATTCCCGCAGCAGGTGCGCGAGCATCAGGATCACGAAGGCGTCGGCCGCATAGCGATGCAGGCTGCGCAGCAGGCCGCCGAGCCAGGGTTGCTGCTGCGACAGATCGACAATCGAGCGGTAGGCGCCCGAGGCCGAGGTGTCGAGGAAGGCGTACAGATAGATGCCGCTGCTCGCCAGCAGCCAGAAGCAGAGAAAGGCCAGCGTGCCGAGCTGACGCAGCGGGTTCAGCCGTTCGCTGAAGGCGGCGTCAAACCCATGCTCGGCGCGGCGCCACAGGGACAGCGCCTGTGGCCGGAGTTCATTGAAGCGCCGCATGCCGGAGCCTGGTGTCGCGACGGCGGCGCAAGCGGTCGAGCAGCAGGTAGACGCCAACGCTGATGAAGAAGGTCAGGCCGCCGGCAATCATGAAGATCAACTTGGTGTCGTAGCGGTAGCTGCCGGTCTCGGGGTCATAAACGGTGCACAGGATGCGGATGCGCTCGATCACATCGGCCAGGCGCAAGGTTTGCGGCAGCGGTGCGGTACCGAGCAACTCGCGCAGCGGCTCACCGAGTTGTTCGGCCGTGAGCCGGTTGCCCAGCACCTGGCTGTAGATGCGGCCCTGCGCATCGACGATGCTCACGCCGAGCAGGTGATCGAAGCCGGCCGGCGTGGCGGCATAGCTGAAGCCGAAGTCGCGCGTGAGCGGGTCCACGGTGGCCGGTGGCGGGCTCAGGAAGGCCCAGTTCGATCGGTCGATGCGCTGCTGCGCGGCGAAGGCGCGCATGGCGGTCGGCGAATCGAAGGGCTGGTTGAAGCCGATGCTGACGACGTTGTACTGCCGCGGGCCGAAGCGCGCGTCCAGACCTTTCACCGCCTCGTGCAGCGCGCGCGTTTGCGTCGGGCAGACCTGGAAGCAGCCGGTGTAGATGAAGCTCACCAGCAGCGGCTTGCCGCGGTAGCTCGACAGGCGCAACGGCCGGCCGTTGGCGTCGAGCAGCGTGTGCTCTGGGACGGTGCTGCCGATGACGGCCTGGCTGGCGCGCAGGGCTTCCTTCTCGTCGAGCGCGCTGGCGCCCTCGGCGGCGCTGGCGGCCGTGCTGAACAGGAGGGCGGCGAGCAGCAGCCCTTCAGCGAAGCGCCGCATCGATCGCCACCGCCGCGAGCAGCGCGCTCAACTGCACCATCGACGCGAAGAATGAAGCCATCGCGGTGGCGCGGCTCGGCGCGCGGGCCAGGGCATAGGTCTTTCGCAGGAAGTAGGCCCCGCCGAGCAGGGCGCCGGCCAGCACGACAGGGCCGGCGCCGAAGAACACAGGCAGCAGTGATACCGCGACCAGCACGGTCGCATTCGCATGCACGATGCGCGCCGCGCGCGGCACCCCGACGACGACCGGCAGCATCGGCACGCCGGCCGCGGCATAGTCGTCACGGCAGGCGATCGCCAGGCTCCAGAAGTGCGGTGGCGTCCACAGGAACAACACCAGGGCCAGCAGCAGCGGCAGGGCGCCGAGGGCAGGATCGACCGCCGCCGCGCCGGCCAGCACCGCGAAGCTGCCCGACAGGCCGCCGACGACGATGTTGGCCCAGGTGCGGCGCTTGAGCCAGACGGTATAGACCATGCCGTAGAAGAAGGCGCCGAGGAAAATGAACAGGGCCGCGAGCGGGTTGACGACGAGCGCTGTCGCACCGACGGCAACGACCAGCAGCGCGCCGATCACGGCCAGCCACAGCGGCGACGGCGTCAGCGCGCCGCTGGCGAAGGCCCGGCCGCGCGTGCGCGCCATCAGCCGGTCGGCCTCGGCTTCGTAGAACTGGTTGAACGCGCCCGCACTGGCCGAGGCGACCAGCACCGCCAGCGCCAGTACCAGGCCCTGCACGATCCCGATCACCGGCCCGGGCGTGATCGCCAGGCCGGCCAGCGCACTGATCATGATCAGCACACCGATGCGCAGCTTGAAGATGCCGAGCAGGAGCCGCACGCGCGACATGGTCGCCTTCCCAAGCAACCGCCGCGGATCTGGCTTTGCCAGGCCGCCAGCGGTGCCCCCTTGAGGGGGAGCGGCGCAGCCGCTTCGGGGGTGGGTCATGACAGTCCCCACAGCGTCGACAGGTACTTCCAGTTGATGAAGTAATACAGGATGAAGGCCAGCAGGAAAACCATCGCCATCACAAAGGTGCCCGGCGCCGCGAAGCCCATCGACCCGGTGGCGTGCGCGGCCACGCTCGGCGCGGTGCGCGGGATCGGCGTGAAGTTCGGGCTCGTCGCGCCGCGGTCGAGGGGTTTGCCCAGCAGCAGCGAGCCGACGGTGATCAGGATGTAGATCGCGCCGCCGACGATCGATGCGATGCCGGCGATGCCCAGCAGCCCCATCATCAGGTAGGCCGCGCCGGGCCATTCGTAGGCCAGGGCGTTGCCGCTGAAGGCCATGTCCCAATGCCGGCGCGAGACGCCCAGGGTGCCGGCACCCATCATCACCAGCACGAAGAAGTACATCGAGAAGCCGAACAGGTAGGGCTGCCACATCGCCAGCTTGGGCAGGATCATCTCGCGGCGGAACAGCACCGGGATCAGGTAGTAGGTCAGGGCCATGAAGGTCAGCGTGGTGCCGATGACGACGGTGGCGTGGAAGTGGCCGGGCACGTAGATCGTGTTGTGGATCAGCATGTTGAGCTGCTCGGTGCCCATCATCACGCCCGAGATGCCGCCCAGGAAACCGAAACCGATCAGCGAGATGAACATGCCCGAGAAGGTCGGGTTGCTCCAGGGCGCCTTGCGCAGCCACTCAAAGAGGCCCTTGGTGAAACCCTTCTGCCGTTGCGCGACTTCCATCGCGCCGGGGATCGTCAGGCCGTGGATCATCGACGCCAGCACGGCGAAGTACATGAAGTAGCTGGTGTTGACGATCTTCCAGGCGGTCGACAGGCCGGGGTCGGCCAGCAGGTGGTGCGCGGCAGCCAGTTGCAGGAACAGGATGTAGAGCAGGAAGGCGACGCGCGAAACGCGCTCGCTCATCGGCTTGGCGCCGAAGGCGATCGCCGCCACCAGGTACCAGACCGAAATGTGCGCCGCGACATTGATCTGCTGCGACGAGTGGCCGAAGGCCCACCAGATCGTGCGATAGACCAGGGCGTCGATTTCCTTGACCCAGCCGATCGACATCAGGAAGGTCGGGATCAGGATGATCGCGCCCGAAGTGATCGTGAACACGGCGATGATCGCCGCGGTGATGGCACCGAAGGTCACCAGGGGCACCGAGCCTTGATAGGTCTTGTCGCGCTTGGCGATCACCAGGGTGCCGAAGAAGACGAAGCAGCCGATCAGCGCGCCGACCGCAAAGAGGATCAATCCGGCGTAGAACGAGGGCGCGGCCATCATCGGCACGTAGGACGTCATCATCACGCTCGAGCCGCCCTGGAACACGGCGACGTTGTTCATCACCGCGCCGATCAGCATCAGCGCAAAGGCGGCCCAGGCGATGTTGGGCGTGGCCAGGCGGCAGCGCAGCAGCGTCGACGAGCAGAAATACAGGATCGCGATCTCGAAGAAGATGATCCAGAAGATCAGCATGTCGATGCCGTGGGCCGTGAGCACCTGATAGAAGGTGTCGGCTTGCAGCCAGTGGATCGCCGGCCAGCGCGTCAGCACGACGCCGATGGCCAGGATGCCGCCGATCAGCAGGAAGACGACGGCCGTGACCGCGTTGACGATCATCAGCTTTTCGGCCTGCGATTCGAATTGCAGCCCGGAGCGCGGGCAGGTACGGTAGGTGGTGGTCATGTTCTTGTTCTCCGCGCTACTTGACGTACAGGCGGCTGACCAACGCGTGATGGTTGATGCCGCAGAACTCGTTGCACACGATCGAGTAGGTGCCGGCCTGATTCGGCGTGACGGTGATCACATGCTCGAAGCCGGGCACGATCTGGATGTTGATGTTGGCCGGCTGCAGCGAAAAGCCGTGGTTGTAGTCCATCGAGGTCAGGTGCAATTTGTAGGTCTTGCCATTCTCCAGCTCGAGGATCGGCCAGAAGTTCCACAGGCGGGCGATCAGGTAGATGTCGCTGCCGGGCGGCGGTGCGACGACCGGGATCTTTTCGGCGGTTTCGGTGCGCACGGTGTACTTGTCGACCATCGCCTGTGTCTTGGCCGTGAACATCTCCGGCGTGGTGCGGTAGGTGGTTGTCGATAAGTTCTGTTGGCCCCAGATGTGCCAGCCGACCATCATGCCGAACATGATCAGGCACCAGACCAGCGCAATCGCGATCCAGGTGCCTTCGACGCGGTCGATCGGCTGCCGGTACCACAGGCGTTCGGCGGGCGGGAGGATGGCGCTCATGGCGGTCTCCCTACTTGGCCGTCGGCAGCGTGAGGATGTCGAACACCCCCCACACCGTGTAGAGGATCATCGGCACCATCACGCCGATGAACAGCAGCAGGAACGGGTTGTCGAGCAACTGCTGCATCCAGGGGATGGGGGCGGTGTCGTCGTCGTGCGCAACGGGGCTCATGAGGTCTCCTTCTTGTCCATCGGGCAAAATCATTCTGTTGCGCCGGTCGTGGCGTGAACTTGATCTAGGACAACGAAGAAAGCGATTGCAACGGGCTCCGCTATCGACTTGCGCCTAGGATCCACGCCGCCATGCCCACCACGGATCAGCGCCTGCGAACGTTCCAGCGTCTGGCGCCCGCGTGCCTGTTGTTGCTGCTGGCCGTCACCTGTCTGAGCGCGTTTCTGCGGCACAGCGCCGCCGGCCTGGGCTGCGCGCCGTGGCCGGCGTGTTATGGCCAGGGCGAGCGCGCGGCGGCGCCTGGCGCGATGGCTGTTGCCGGCCAGGCACTGACCGTAGCGCGCGCGGCACACCGCATTACCGCGACCGTCACTTTGCTGCTGATCATTGCGATGGTGAGCGTGAGTTTGGCCTCGCGGCCGCGATTGCAGCGCCAGGGCCGGCTGTCGCTGGCCTTGCTGCTGCTGGCGGTGTTGCTTGCGCTGCTGGGGGTCTTCACCCCCGGCACGCGACTGCCCGTGGTGGCGATGGGCAACCTGCTTGGCGGCTTTGTCATGTTCGCGCTCGCCGCACGTCTCGTCGCGACGCCGCAGATTCGCGGGATCGGCTGGCCTGCGATCGTGGTTACCGTGCTGCTGCTGATGCACATTGCCAGCGGAGCCTTGGTCAGTGCGTCGCAGGCCGGTCTGGCTTGCAGCGACCTTCGCGAATGCTTGGAGCAGGCGCGCGCTGCAGGTTGGGATTGGCAGCAGCTGAACCCCTGGCGCGAAGCGGGCTTCGCGGTCGGCACACCGCATGCCGAAGGGGCGTCTGTGCAAGCGCTGCACCGGCTCGGCAGCCTGGTCCTTTCCCCGGCCGTCGCCGCGCTCGGGGTGCTGGCGATCCGCCGCGGGCGTCGGCACGAAGGTGGGGCGTTGCTCCTGTTGCTGGCCTCTCAAGTGGCGCTGGGCCTGGTGATCGGCAGCACGGGGCTGCCCCTGGTGCCGGTGCTGCTTCACAACCTGGGCACGGCGCTGATGCTGGCGTTGTCGCTGCGGCTGGCATGACACAGATCAAGCTGCAACGTGCCTCGGTTTCCATAATCAGTCCGCTCGCCACAACGAAGCCACCCACCCGTGGACACCCGTACTTTCAATCTGCCGCGCTACCTGTCGGTGTTGCCGCTGTTCCAGGAGATGAACGCGACCGAGTTGGAGCGCTTGGCCGAGGGCTGTTCGCTGCGGCGCCTCGCGCGCGGCGATATGGTGTTCCGCTGCGGTGAACCCTGTGAGGCTTTTCACGTCACGGTGACGGGCCAGGTGAAGCTGTTCGCCCTGTCGCCGGCTGGGCAGGAAAAGGTGATCGAACTCGCCGGCCCGGGTATCAGCTTTGCCGAAGCGCTGATGTTCACCGACAGGCCCTACTTCATTGACGCGCAGGCGCTGACCGACACCCTGCTGCTCACGGTGAGCAAGCACGCCGTGATCGAAGAAATCGAGCGTGATTCGCGCTTTGCGCTGCGCATGCTGGCCGGCATCTCACGCCGCCTGCATGGTCTGGTGCGCGACGTTGAAGCCTACGCGCTGCACAGCGGTATGCAGCGTGTGATCGGCTACCTGTTGCGCGACCAGCATGCCGAGGATTGCGTCAGCGGTGACGTGATCATCGTCTCGCTGCCGGTCAGCAAGGCGACGATCGCCTCGCGTCTGTCGTTGACGCCGGAGTACTTTTCGCGGGTGCTGCACGAACTTGAGGCCGCCGGCCTGATCGAGGTCGACAAGCGCGATATTCACATTCTGGACGCGCAGCAACTGGCGATCTATCAGCCGGCTTGAACTGCAGGCAGCAGACGCCGCCGGTTCAGTGCAGGCGGCCGGCCTTGCCGCCGCCCGCCTTGGCGTCGACGCTGCCCAGGAGGTCCTTGCCGCTGAGGCCGGCAAACAGTGCGGCCGCCCGCACCTTGATTTCCAGCAGTTCGGTGGCACTGACCGAATACTGGCCGGTCACCTGGTCCACGTCGATGCGGAACTCGACGTCCTTGCCCTTGTGCGACAGCATCCCGCTGGTGAACGCGTAATCGCTGTGGTCCCAGGGCAATCCTCGCTCGGCGACATCGTAGTCCTGGTACTCGATCTGGCTGATCTCGCCGCTGGCCAGGTCGAGCATCCCGGTCGAGGCGACGATGGCCTCGGTCTGTTCGTCGGTAATCGAAATCTTCACCTTCAAGTCCACGGCGCCCCCCACTGTTCGAAAGGCTGGATTTTTGCATGCGCTGCGCCGCGAATTCCGCGCTGCCGCGTTTGCCAGCGGGCGCTTCACCGACCTAAGGCATCGGCGGGTCGCCCCACCATACGTTGTTTCCCTCGGAGGGCGGACGGTGCGTGGCCGCGTGCGACAAGACAAAGTCTGCTATCGATGCCGTGTCGGACAGCGCGAGGGTGGTGCTGCAACCCGATCCAGACGGGGGGGTCGCTGTGGCGGTGACTGGCGTGTCGCTGGTCATCGCCACGATGCCGGGCGAGTCGGGCCACAGCATCGGCTTGCCGAGCGCAGCCCGCCACACCTCGAGCTTCGGAAAGCCGCCATTCTTGAAGCCTTCGATCAGCACCAGGTCGCAGTGCTGCAGGCGCTCGAGCAGGTAGTCCAGCGGCGGCTCCTCGGCGCCGCGCAACTCGTGCATCAATGCCCAGCGGTCGTTGCCGAGCAACAGCACTTCCTTGCAGCCCGATTCGCGCAGCCGGTACGAATCCTTGCCGGGCCGGTCGATGTCGATGTTCTTGTGGCTGTGCTTGATCAGCGACACCACCAGGCCGCGCGAACAGAGTTCGGGCACCAACCGTTCGAGCAGCGTGGTCTTGCCCATGCCCGAGTGCCCGATGACGCCGAAGACCTTCATGGGGTGGGATCGTAAGCGGGGTGCTTGATCTGATTGCCGACGTTGTAGCTTCGTGTGGGCAGGCGCATCGACGGGCGCTTGATCTCCTTCAACGTCGCCGCGTCGAAGACGGTCAGCGCGCCTTCTGCGTCGTTCAGGCTCGCGAGCATATGGCGGCCGCTGTGGGTGAACGCCACATGCGCGAGCCCTGGGCCCGGATCGTTGAGCGAGGCTGCAACTTGCAGCGTCTGTTTGTCGATCGCGATCAATGCGCCGTTCGAGTGGCCGGCCACGACCGCATCGGCCCAGAGGTAAGGGCTGCCTTCGTGGCCGCGCACGAATGAACCCGGACCGGGCGTGGCGATGGACTTCACCCGCTTCCACGTCCGCAGGTCGATGATGTCGATCGCCCCACGCTCACGGTGGGGTAGGGCCAGTACCCGCGAGCCGTTCCAGTCGAACGCGGTGCCCGAGCCCGGTAGCGGCACACCGGCCGACGGCAGGCTGGCAACGCGGCGCCGCACGTCGAGGTTGACCAGCTGTACGCTGGCGCCGACTCCGTCCTTCGCGCGCGCGGCGCCGGCGACCTGGGTCGATTCGCGGTCGAAGAAGAGACTCTCCAGCGGCTCGGCGATGGTCGTGCGCCGGGGGTTGAGGAAGCCGCGCGTCGGCAGTCCTTCGGCCATGCGGTAGTCGTGAACCAGGCCATCGTAGAAGTCTTCGACCTTCGGGTCGTAGGAGATCTCCCAAAGCTCGGGGATGTCTTGCAGCGCGACGATGAAGCTCTGTCGCGGTGCGGCATCGAGCACCGCCGAGACGCGCGAGCGAGTCTGACCATCGCGTGAGGCGACCTGCCAAGTCTTGACCAGGTTGAGCGCGGCGTCAAACAACACCAGCGTGGGCGGCTGGCCGCGGGCGGCCATCAGCCACCGACCGTCACGACTGATGGCGAGATTGCCCAGACCGGGGCCGGCGCGCACCTCAGCCGCCAGGCTCAGGTTCCACAGGTCGTAGCGTGTGATCCAGCCGTCACGCGCGCCGAAGTAGGCGAAGCGGCCGTCGGGCGAAAAACGCGGCGCACCGTGCAAGGCCCCGCGGCTGCGAAAGCGGTGGACAGTCTCGAAACGATCACCATCGATCAGCGACACATGGGCGTCACCCGCCTCGACGACGACCAACAGATTCATTGGATCGGCGCTCCAGCGCGGCTTGTGCGGCAGAGTCGCGGTGCTCGCGGTCTCGACGCGCGAGGCGCGGATGTCGGCCTCGGTCCAGCCGGCCGCTGCCGCCGTTGCGGCGCCGTCTGCTGCGGGCGGGGTCGCGGGCTGGGCCCAACCCGCACCCGCCAGACTCAGGGTGAGCAGCAGCCACAACGGCGTGGCCCGCAACAACGCACGCGTCGCTCTCCCGCTGAACCCGTGCACGCAACCCGGCATGCGGGCGTCGGTCACTTCTTGTGGGTGGCGGGCACCAGCCGGTCACCCTGGAAGGCATTGCCGATCAGCGGCTTGGCGTCCGACTGCGCCACATGGCACATCACGCAGGCATGGCGCGCGCCCGCGATCGTGCCGCTCTTTGAGTCGCCCCCGGCGAAGTGCTTGTCGCCGATCGGTGGCGATTCTTTCTTGATGTAGTTGGCTGGGCCATGGCATTCGAGGCACTGGTTGTCGGTCAGCGTCACTTCATCGAAGTTCTCAACGGCGTGTGGAATCAACGGCGGCTGTGTCGAGTAGGTGCGCGTGTAGCCGGCCTGCAGGCCCGGCTTCTTGCCGACCCAGGCGGGCTCGGTGAACGCCGGGTCGGCGGCGGCGGTGTCGACGCCGCGCAGCGATTGCGGCGGCGCCGCGAGTTGCGTGGCACAGGCGCCGACCAAGGCGATGGCGAGCGCAACGAGCGCGAGGGTTGACTTGCGGTTCATGGGGTCTCCTGACGAGGAGTCATTGGGATGGCTTTGGCTTGCGGGTTGTGAAAGCGTGTGCCGAACGTGAAGACATCTTTCGAGCAGACGTCAATGCAGCGGGCACAGTTGGTGCATTCCGCACCGAGGATCACCGGCGAGCGGCCGTCGCGCTCGCCCTTCAGTGCCGGTTTGATGACCTTGGGCTCGGGGCACACGGCGTAGCAGTCGGCGCAGTCATTGCATTGCGACCGACGCACGGCAACGACACGCAGCAGCGCAGCACGGCCGAGCAGCCCGTAGAACGCCCCGACGGGGCACAGGTGCCCACACCAGCCGCGTTCGGCGACAAGCAGGTCGAACACGAACACCGCTGCCACGACGGCCCACGCGGCCCCCATGCCGAAGATCAGTCCGCGGTGCAGGATCGAGACCGGGTTGACCAGCTCCCAGGCAATCGTGCCGGTGAGCGCGGCAACCGCCAACGTCATCGCCAGTAGCCAATGCCGGGTGTTCGGGGACAGGCGCGCGCTGCGCATCAAGCCGAGGCGGCGGTGCAGCCATGCGGCCGCGTCGGTGACTGGATTCACCGGGCAGACCCAGGCGCAATAAACGCGGCCGCCGACGAGCCCGTAGAAGCCGAGCACGATCGCCGCACCGACCAGCACCTTGACTTCCGGTACATGCTGCGCGGCCAGCGACTGCAGCAGCACGTACGGATCCTGCAGCGGCAGGAAACCGAGCGTGTAGCTGAAATTGAGGTTGCCCTTCACGAGCCACCAGCCGGCGACGGGTCCGACGAGAAAGAGCGCGAGCACGCCGAGCTGCACCGCGCGCCGCGCGAGTAACCAGCGATGCGCAGCGAGCCAGCCGTTGGCGAGCACAGCCTCGGCGCCGGGCCGCGTTTTCATCGCGGCGCCTCAGTCGCAGTGGCCGGCGCTTCAGGCAATCGCTTGGGCAGCTCGATCAGGCCGCGATCCTCGACCAAGGACTTGCCGGCCTTGGCCTTCTCTTGCCAACCCATCCGGTAGTGGCTGCCGCCCGCGCCCTTGGCCAGGTGCAGCGGGAAGACGCGGATCGCGGCGGTCTCG